>NZ_JBXANI010000002.1:0-429824 GCF_058801495.1 Cupriavidus sp. GW822-FHT03E04 | reverse complement strand
GCGCCTTCTTTGCCTACTTTCTTGGCAAGACAAGAAAGTAGGTCGCCGCCCCGCAGGGGTGGTGAAACTGCAGTTGCAGTTGCAGTTGCAGTTGCAGTTGCAGTTGCAGTTGCAGTTGCAGTTGCAGTTGCAGTTGCAGTTGCAGTTACTACCAACAACCAACAACACCCCCCTCACTCCCCAAACGCCGCCGCAGCCCTCTGCAACCGATCCCGAACCCCATCCCACTCATGCCCAGCCGGCAAGGCCTCAAACACCAGCCGCGCAAACCCCTCCCCATCCAGCCTACGCAACAAGCTATAAAGCGCCCGCGCATAACCCTCGGCATCGGCACGCGCCTCTACCCACACACACCGCGGATCGGCAGCCGCCTGAACACCAACCCACGCCACCAGCGCGTCGGCGGGCAAATCGACCAGTTGCGCAGGCAGATCCGCGGCAGAGCACAAACCCAACGGCGTATGCGGCGCGTAGTGCGCCTTCAGCGTACCTGACGCGCGCGGCGCGGCAGCATCCGGCGGCAACGGCGTGACGCCCAGCACCTTCGCCATCATGGCCGGCGTGATGGCGCCCGGGCGCAGCAGCACCGGGCCAATGCCCTGCTCCAGCCGCGACAGGTCCACGATGGTCGATTCGATGCCCACCTCAACGTCGTCGCCTTCCAGCACGAAGACCGCATCGCCAAACTCGTCGCGCACGTGCTGCGCCGTGGTCGGGCTAACCTGCCCAAACTTGTTCGCGGACGGCGCGGCAATGCCGCCACGGCCACGCTTGAAGCGGCCCAGCAGCGCCTGCGCAACCGGATGCGACGGGCAACGCAGGCCAATGCTGTCCTGGCCGCCGGCAACCGCCGCCGGGATATGCGCCGCGCGCTTGAGGATCAGCGTAAGCGGGCCGGGCCAGAAGGCGTCGATCAGGTCTTGCGCGGCCGGCGGCACATCGTCCACCCAGTAGCTGATGTCGCCGCCATCCACCACGTGCACGATGATCGGGTGATTGGACGGGCGCCCCTTGGCCGCGTAGATACGGGCGATGGCCTCGGGGTTTTCCGCGTCGGCGCCCAGGCCGTAGACCGTCTCGGTCGGGAAGGCGACCAGCTCGCCGGCCTCCAGCAGTTGGACCGCTTGGTCAAGTTCGGCGGACGTGGGCATGCGCGACATCGGGGATCTCTGAGGTGGCGTTACTACGAAGTTTCGAAACTACGGAGCTGCGAAAGCAGGAAAACGGAAAAGCCCGGCGCATGCGCCGGGCATGCCATCAAGGCGCGATGTGCAGCGCCGTCAGGGCCGCATCGAAGGCGCGCTCGGCGTCGGCCGCCGCGCCGCCCACGCAATTCACATGGCCCATCTTGCGCGAGGGGCGCGCATCGCTCTTGCCATACAAGTGCAGCTTGGCGCCGGGCTGGGCCACGACTTCGTCCCAGGCCGGCGTGCGTTCCAGGCCGAATTCGAACCACACATCGCCCAGCAGGTTGAGCATCTTGCCGGCCGAATGCTGGCGCGTGCTGCCCAGCGGCAGGCGCGCCATGGCGCGCACCTGCTGCTCGAACTGGCTGGTCTCGCAGGCGTCCATGGTGATGTGGCCGGAGTTGTGCGGGCGCGGCGCCATTTCGTTGGCGACCAGCGAGCCATCTGTCAGCACGAAGAACTCGATGCACAGCACGCCCACATAGCCCATCTCGGTGGTGATGGTGGCGGCCGCGGCGCGGGCACGCGCGGCGATCTCGTCGGAGACGCTGGTGGACGGCATCACGGTGGAGAACAGGATGCCGTCGCGGTGCACGTTCTCGGCCAGCGGCCAAGTGGCGGTGGTGCCGTCGGCAGCGCGCGCGGCCAGTACCGAAACCTCGTAGGCCAGCGGCAACATCTTTTCCAGCACACACGGCACGTGCTGCATGGCGCGCCACGCTGCACGCACGTCTTCGCGGGTCCTGACACGGGCCTGGCCCTTGCCGTCATACCCCATGCGCGCGGTCTTGAGGATGCCGGGCAGCAGGTCCTCGGGCACCTGGTCGACGTCCGCGTCGTGCTGGATCACCCAGTGCGGCGCGGTGGGCACGCCGGTGCGCTCGGCGCAGGAAGCGAAGAATTTCTTCTCGCCGATGCGGTTCTGCGCGATCGACACGCAATAGCCGCGCGGCGCGACGAAGGCGCCGAGTTGCTCCAGCCGGTCGAGCGAGAGCGAGGGCACGTTCTCGAACTCGGTGGTCACCGCCGGGCACAGCTTGGCCATCTCGGCCAGCGCGGCTTCATCCGTATAGGCCGCGCAGATGTGCTTCTCGGCGATGGTGCCGGCCGGGCTGTCCTGGTCCGGATCGAGCACGCAAACCTTGTAGCCCATCGACTGCGCGGCATGGGTGAACATGCGGCCGAGCTGGCCGCCGCCCAGCATGCCTAGCCAGGCGCCGGGCAGCACCGGCGCGCTGGGATTGTCGATGCCGAACTCGGCACGCGACTCCGGCGTGTGGGCTTCGACCAGGTGGGGATGGATATCGGTTGGCATTGCGCGTCTTTCCGGATTCGGGGGCTTGGGGCTAGTCGGTGTGCGTGCGAATGTGCGTATTACACCGGCAGCGTCATGGCGCGGGCAGCTTCAGTCTGCTTGGCGCGGAACGCTTCGAGCGCGGCGGCCAGCGCGTCGTCGGTGGTGGCGAGCGTGGCAATGGCGTGCAGCGCGGCATTGGCGGCGCCCGCTTCGCCGATGGCGAAGGTGGCAACCGGCACGCCCTTGGGCATCTGCACGATCGACAGCAGCGAGTCCTCGCCACGCAGGTAGCGCGACGGCACCGGCACGCCGAACACCGGCACGATGGTCTTGGCGGCGATCATGCCGGGCAGGTGCGCGGCACCGCCGGCACCGGCGATGATGGCGCGCAGGCCGCGCTCGCGCGCGGTGGCGGCGTACTCGAACA
This sequence comes from Cupriavidus sp. GW822-FHT03E04, assembly GCF_058801495.1. Taxonomy (NCBI): domain Bacteria; kingdom Pseudomonadati; phylum Pseudomonadota; class Betaproteobacteria; order Burkholderiales; family Burkholderiaceae; genus Cupriavidus; species Cupriavidus sp. GW822-FHT03E04. The sequence continues at coordinate 426,913 of NZ_JBXANI010000002.1, read as the reverse complement.
TGTCGTCGGCCATGCGGTGGGCAGAAACCACGCGTGCCTCGAAGGCCACGCCGAAATCCTTCAGCATGGCGACCGCGTTCTGCATCACGTCCCAGTCGGAACTGCTGCCCATCACAACGCCGACCAGCGGCTTGGCTGTATTGCTCACGTTAAGTCCTTAAAAATCTGTCTGGCGCGTGGGGATCGCGCCAACCTTCGTCCTGCGTTGGTTCGCCCCCCTCTCCCGCTTGCGGGAGAGGGGGGGGAGAGGGCGGGCGCTCGATGCGCCTGCGAGCCGTCAAAAACCATTGGCTCTGCTTCAGGTGGCGCCTAGCTAAGCCACCCCTCTCCCCGGCCCTCTCCCCCTGAGGGGAGAGGGAGTAAACGCCATTGGGCATTTCAAGCAGCATTGGCGCACCGGCCGGCTTCGGCCAGCGCCAGCGCCGCTCACCATTACTGCAGTTCCTCGCCGGTCAGGCGCGTCAGCGCCTCGCGGTACTTGGCTGCGGTCTTCTCGATCACGTCGGCGGGCAATGCAGGCGCCGGGGCGGTCTTGGGCCAGGGCTTGCCGTCGATGCGCACGGCTTCCAGCCAGTCGCGCACGAACTGCTTGTCGAAGGACGGCGGGTTGGTGCCGACTTCGTACGAATCCGCGGGCCAGAAGCGCGAGGAGTCGGCGGTCAGCACTTCGTCCATCAGCGTCAGCGTGCCGTTCTCGTCCAGGCCGAACTCGAACTTGGTGTCGGCGATGATGATGCCGCGGGTGGCGGCGTAGTCGGCTGCTTCCTTGTACAGGCGGATCGAGATGTCGCGCATCTGGCGGGCCAGGTCGGCGCCGATGCGCTCTTCCGTTTCAGCGAAGGAGATGTTCTCGTCGTGCTCGCCCATCTCGGCCTTGGCGGCCGGGGTGAAGATCGGCTCGGGCAGCTTCTGCGCGTTCTGCAGGCCGGCGGGCAGTTCGATGCCGCACACGCTGCCAGTGGCCTGGTAGTCCTTCCAGCCGCTGCCGGCCAGGTAGCCGCGCACCACGGCTTCCACCAGGATCGGCTTGAGGCGCTTGACCACCACGGCGCGGCCTTGCACCTGCTCGACTTCGGCCGGGCTCACCACGGTCTCGGCGGCAATGCCGGTCTCGTGGTTCGGCACGATGTGAGCCAGCTTCTTGAACCAGAAGTTGGCCATCTGGTTGAGCACGCGGCCCTTGGCCGGGATCGGCTCGCCCAGGATGACGTCGAAGGCCGACAGGCGGTCGGTGGTGACGATCAGCAGCTTGTCGTCGCCGACGGCGTAGTTGTCGCGGACCTTGCCGTGGCCGAGCAGCGGCAGCGAAGTGATGGAGGACTGGTAGAGAGCGTTCGACATGGTGTTTCGGTGGTTCGGTGGTTCCGATGGAAGGCACTAACAGAATGATTCTGGCGCCGGGCCAGAACAACTGCTTCGCTTCATTTTGTTAGCGCTTTTCAGCGCCCCGGCGCCGGAGCCTGAAAAGCGTCGTCCCCGCGCCTGCCCCGTTTGACGGGATCGGGGCGGGGACGGCACGCGGTCCTGCTTACTGCACGACCTGGGCGAGTTCGCCCGACTTGTACTTCTGCGCGATGGCGTCGAGCGAGACCGGCTTGATCTTGGCGGCCTGGCCTTCGCAGCCAAAGGCGACATAGCGTGCCTTGCAAACCAGCTTGGCGGCTTCGCGGGCCGGCTTCAGGTATTCGCGCGGGTCGAACTTGCTCGGGTTCTCGGCAAAGAAGCGGCGGATCGCACCGGTCATGGCAAGGCGGATATCGGTGTCGATATTGATCTTGCGCACGCCGTACTTGATGGCTTCCTGGATTTCCTCGACCGGCACGCCGTAGGTTTCCTTCATGTCGCCGCCGAACTGGCGGATTTCCGCGAGCAGTTCCTGCGGGACCGACGACGAGCCGTGCATCACCAGGTGGGTGTTGGGGATGCGGGCGTGGATTTCCTTGATGCGGTTGATCGCCAGGATATCGCCAGTGGGCTTGCGGGTGAACTTGTAAGCGCCGTGCGAGGTACCGATGGCGATCGCCAGCGCGTCCAGCTGGGTGGCCTTGACGAAGTCGGCGGCTTGCTCAGGGTCAGTCAGCAGCATGGAATGGTCCAGCTTGCCTTCGGCGCCGATGCCGTCTTCCTCGCCGGCTTCGCCGGTCTCGAGCGAGCCCAGGCAGCCAAGCTCGCCTTCCACGGTCACGCCGATGGCGTGCGAGAGCTGCACCACCTTGCGGGTCACTTCGATGTTGTACTCGTAGTCGGACGGGGTCTTGCCGTCTTCACGCAGCGAGCCGTCCATCATCACCGAGGAGAAGCCCAGGTCGATCGCGGCCTGGCAGATCGCCGGCGACTGGCCGTGATCCTGGTGCATCACCACCGGGATATGCGGATAGGCTTCCACTGCGGCTTCGATCAGGTGGCGCAGGAAGTGCTCGCCGGCGTACTTGCGCGCGCCTGCGGAGGCTTGCATGATCACCGGCGCATTGACTTCGTCGGCGGCCTGCATGATGGCCTGAACCTGTTCCAGGTTGTTCACGTTGAAGGCGGGCAGCGCGTAGCCGTTTTCGGCGGCGTGGTCGAGCAGCTGGCGCATCGATACGAGTGGCATGTCAAACTCCTAAAGAAAGAATGGGGTGTCTCGTTTAATGATTTAATGATCTGGTCGAGCTGGTCGATCTGGTCGTTCTTTGCTGTTCGCGCAAGACACCGTCTCAACGCGATTTATCCTGGGTGATCCTGTGCGCTCAGGCGCCGGCTGTCTGTCCGGCGCGGCACATATCAGGCGCCAACCCGGACAATCTTCAGCGTATTCGTGCCACCCGGCTGGCCCATCGGCTCGCCAATGGTCAGCACGATAAAGTCGCCGCGCTGCACAACGCCGCGCGAGAGCAGCAGTTCCTCGGCCTGTTCCAGCGCGGTGTCGCGGTCGGCGCTGGCTTCCAGCGGCAGCGGCACCACATTGCGATAGAGCTGCATCTTGCGCTGCGAGGCCAGGTTGGGCGTCATCGCGTAGATCGGCACATGGATGCGATGCCGGCTCATCCACAGCGCGGTGGCGCCGGAATCGGTCAGCGCGGCAATGGCCTTTACCTGCAAATGATAGGCGGTGAACAGTGCGCCCATGGCGATCGACTGGTCGATGCGGCCAAAGGTCTGGTTGAGGAAATCGGTGTCGAGCTGGACCACCTCGGACTTCTCCGCCTCGACGCAGACCGCGGCCATGGCTTCCACGGTTTCCACCGGATAGCGGCCGGCGGCGGTCTCGGCCGACAGCATCACGGCATCGGTGCCGTCCAGCACGGCGTTGGCCACGTCCGACACCTCGGCGCGCGTGGGCACCGGGTTGACGATCATGCTCTCCATCATCTGGGTGGCGGTGATGGTCAGCTTGTTGGCCTCGCGCGCCAGCCGGATCATGCGCTTTTGCAGCGCGGGCACGGCCGCGTTGCCCACTTCCACGGCCAGGTCGCCGCGGGCCACCATGATGCCGTCGGAGGCCTGCAGGATCTCTTCCAGCACGCCCGGGCGGATCGCCTCGGCGCGCTCGATCTTGGCGATCATGCGGGCCTTGTGCTGGTGCGGCTGACCGGCCACCGCGGCAAGCTGGCGCGCCATTTCCATATCGGTGGCGTTCTTGGGAAAGCTCACCGCGACATAGTCCGCGCCCAGCGCCATGGCGGTCTTGATGTCTTCCATGTCCTTGGCGGTCAGCGCCGGCGCCGACAGGCCGCCGCCCTGGCGGTTGATGCCCTTGTTGTTGGACAGCTCGCCGCCGATCCGGACCGTGGTGAAAATCTCGTGACCTAGCACGCGGTCCACCACCAGCACGATCAGGCCATCGTTGAGCAGCAGCAGGTCGCCCGGGCCCACGTCGCGCGGCAGGTCCTCGTAATCGAGGCCGGCGCGTTCCTGGTTGCCCAGGGTGCAGGTAGCGTCGAGGATGAAGGGCTCACCCACGTTCAGCGTGATCTTGCCGTGCTCGAACTTGCCGACGCGGATCTTCGGCCCTTGCAGGTCAGCCATGATGGCGACTTCCCTGCCGCAGGCCTTGGCGGCCTCGCGCACCAGGCGGGCGCGCTCGATATGGTCCGCGGCTACGCCGTGGGAGAAATTCAGGCGCACCACGTCGACCCCTGCCGCGATCATGCGCGTGAGCATTTCCAGCGTGCTGGAAGCGGGGCCGATGGTAGCGACGATCTTGGTGGAACGGGTCATGAACTGATTTTCCTTATCGAGGGCCAGCGCCGTCCGGCGACGCCGGCACGGCTTGCTTCCTGCGCGCCACGCGGCGCCGGCGCCAGGCCAGCGCAAACCACAGCAGCGGCACACCAACCAGCAGCCACGGCAGCGCGCCGGCGGCCACGCGGATCAGCATGGCCAGGCTGCCGAGGAACAACTCGGCGATATCGTTAAAAGCGTCGCGCAGCGGCGACACCTTTCGTTGGCTGACAAAGCTCTCGCGCGCAACGAAATCGATACGGACTTCGTTGCGATCTGTTTGCGCCGCCAGCATCTTGCGCAGGCCGTGGATGGTATCCAGCTCGCCCTGCACGCGCGCCAGTTCGCGCTCCAGCTCGATCACGTCGCGCAGCGGGCCGCGCGCATTCTGCAGCATGGCACGCAGGCGGTCGCGCAGCTCGGTGGTGTTCTTGATGCGGGCCTCGGCATCGATCACCTGGTCTGTCTTGTCTTCGCTCGACACGGCGTTGGATACCACCGTGCCGCCTTGCTCCGCCGCTTTCAGCAGATCCGGCAAGGCCTTGGGCGCGATGCGCGCGCGCAGCTCGCCGCGCGGCGGCGCACCATCGCGGCTGCGGGTGAAGGCCGCCTCCAGCAACTCGCAGCCGAGCGCCTGGCAGCGTTGCACCACGCTCTTCCAGCCAGTCTCCAGCGCGTCGGCGGAATTCTCCACCGTCAGCGCGTACTTCAGCGCCAGGTAGCGGCGCTCCGCCTCCTGCTGCTCGCTCTGGCCGCCTCGCGCCAACTCGCCGGCGGCCATCCCGCCGGCCGCGGCGGCGGCCAGGGGACGCCCCTCTGGCGCGCCGCCGCCCGGGCGGCCGCACGCGCTCAGGGCCAGAAGCGAGGCGGCCAGCAGCAACGCCGCCAGTCCACGCTTGCTGGCCATGCCAGTGCCAAACCCTCGCAAACCCGCCACCCTCAGCCCGCGGCGCGCTGTTCCAGCACCTCGAACGCGGGCAGCTTCTTGCCTTCCAGGAATTCCAGGAAGGCGCCGCCGCCGGTGGAGATGTAGCCCACCTGGTCAGCGATGCTGTATTTGGCGATGGCCGCCAGCGTGTCGCCCCCGCCGGCGATCGAGAACGCCTTGGACTCGGCGATGGCTTGGGCCAGCACCTTGGTGCCATTGCTGAACTGGTCGAACTCGAACACGCCGACCGGGCCGTTCCACACGATGGTGCCGGCCAGCTTGAGCTGGTCCGCCAGCATCTGCGCGGTCTTGGGGCCGATGTCGAGGATCATGTCGTCGTCGGCCACGTCCTTCGCGTCCTTGACGGTGGCAACAGCGGTGGCGCTGAACTCCTTGGCGCACACCACGTCCACGGGGATGGGCACCGAGGCGCCGCGCGCGGCCATGAGATCGATGATGGTGCGCGCATCGGCCACCAAGTCAGCCTCGGCCAGCGACTTGCCGATCTTCAGGCCGGCAGCCAGCATGAAGGTATTGGCGATGCCGCCGCCGACGATCAGGTTGTCGACCTTGCCGGCCAGCGTCTTGAGGATGGTCAGCTTGGTGGACACCTTGGAGCCGGCGACGATTGCCACCAGCGGACGCGCCGGCTGGCCCAGGGCCTTGCCCAGCGCATCGATCTCGGCAGCCAGCAGCGGGCCGGCGCAGGCGATGGGGGCGTATTTGGCGATGCCGTGGGTGGTGGCTTCGGCGCGGTGCGCGGTGCCGAAGGCATCGTTCACGTAGACGTCGCACAGCTTGGCCATCTTCTGGGCCAGTTCGTCGCTGTTCTTCTTTTCGCCCTTGTTGACGCGGCAGTTTTCCAGCAGCACCACTTCGCCGGGCTTGACCGTGCTCACTTCGCCGTTGCCGTCGACCCAGTTCTGCACCAGCTTGACCGGCTTGCCGAGCAACTCGGCCAGGCGCGTGGCCACAGGCGCCAGCGAATCCTCGGGCTTGAACTCGCCTTCGGTCGGGCGGCCCAGATGCGACGTCACCATCACGGCGGCGCCTGCCTGCAGGCAGGCTTCGATAGCGGGCACGGAGGCGCGGATGCGGGTATCTTCGGTGATTTGGCCGGCGTCATCCTGCGGCACGTTCAGGTCGGCGCGGATAAAAACCCGCTTGCCGGCAATTTTGCCTTGGGAGATGAGATCGGAAAGACGCAGGACAGAGGTCATGGCGGTGGCTGGAGAGCGAAAATCGGGGAAAATCGGCATTTTACCTGATCGCAAGGGCCATTTTGCGGGATTGCGCCCCGGATGCATCCGCCAGTGGGTGCCCCGTTCGCCACATGCGGCGAGTAGCGTGCCGCATCCTTGCAACGCACCCCCTGAATGAGGGGTGCGACAATTGCACTGCGTCTCGTACGCTGATGCCAAAGCGCGCAATGTATGCACAAGTCGGCACAAGATAAGCACGCAAAAACATAGCCAGAGGCCCGCCTCAGACGGGACCCAAGGCACTGGCGCCGGACGCGCTTACGGTAAGCGGCGTCGGCGCCACGCGGCTAGCGCCGTTGTCGCGAAGGCAGGGGTAACCATGAACGAAGACATGCACGGGGCAATCCGTGGCTTGTACGAAGGGATTCTTGACGCGCAGGCCTGGCAGCGAAGCCTGCACACCTTGAGCAACATCGTAGGCAGCGCGCACGCATCGATGATCGTGCGCGACACCGATCGCGACCTGATGACGGTCAACGAGGTCGTGCGCCCAGTGCAGGAGCTGTTCAGCGCCTACGAGAAGGAGTTCCACACGCTGGATCCGGGCAAGCTGTTTGCCCACAACCTCTCCCCCGGCGAGTGGTACATCGACGCGCGCGATTTCGGCGAAGGCGCGATGCAGCGCAGCCCCTTCTATCGGGAGTTCTTCCACCGCTTCGACCTATGCTCCTACGCAGCCTGCCTGGTCGAGCGAAAGCCCCACTACGAGGTGTATTTCGCGCTGCAGCGCTCGTTCTCGCAAGGCAATTTCACGCCAGCGGATGTCAGCGCGCTGGACTGGGCGCTGCCTCACATGCGCAGCGCCATGGCCATGCGCGACCGCACCATCGGGCTGTCGACGCTGGCGCAACTGTCAGGGCAGATCCTGGAGCGCCTGTCGTTCGGCGTGATCGCCTTCTCGCCCGAGCGGCGCGTGCTGCTGAGCAATGGCATCGGCGAGCGCTGGGTGCGGCGGCTGGCCCCCGCCGGCAAGACTGGCGAGTGGCAGTTGTCGCGCTCGCTGGCCGACATGGTGACGGCCGCCTGCGCGCCGCGCAGCACGGTACCGGCGCAGGCGGCAATCGCCCGCCATGGCAACGGCGCCTGCGCGCAGCTGATCGTGCTGCCGCTGCCGCCCTCCCACATCTTTGCGCTGCCTTGGCAGCAACCCGCCGCGCTGGTGGTGATCCATGAAGACGCGCAGGCACCGGCGGAACTGCCGCAACTGCTGCGCGAAGTCTATGGACTGACGCCCGCCGAGACCCGCCTGGCGAGCCTGCTGGCCACCGGCATGGGCCTGCCCGAAGCCAGCGAGCGCCTGCACGTGCGCCACGAAACCGCGCGCAGCCAGCTCAAGGCGGTATTCCTCAAGACCGGCGCCAGCACGCAGGCCCGCCTGACGCGGCTGCTGACCCAGCTGGGCACGGCGCTCGGCCCCGCGCCGCAAGGGCCGAGCGACGCCAGCGACGCGGCCTAGCGGATCGCGCCTTCTCGCGCCTTCTCGCGCCTTCGGGGCCCGGCGTTCGCCCGGCCCCGGCTCAGCCGAGCAGCCGCATGGCGGTATAGACCGCCATGCCCGCCACGATCATGCCCACCATGCGCCGCGTCACCAGGTAGAACACCAGCGCCACCGCGCCGGCCACCAGCTTGTAGTTGCTGGGAGCCAGCGTGAAATGCCCCTGCCAGGTCATCAGGTCGGGCAGGATGATGGCCGCCAGCGCCGCCGCCGGCGCGTAGCGCAGCGCGCGCTGGATGCGGTCTGGCACCGTCACGCGCTCGCCCGCCATCAGGAACAGCGCACGCGTGACGATGGTCACCAGCGCCATGCCGACCAGCGCGATCCAGATCTCGAGATGGCTCATGCCCGGTCCTCTGCCGCCGCAGCCGCTGACTGGGCCGCTGACCGGGCCGCCGCCTGCGCGGGCGCATGCTCGGCCTTGCGGCGGCGGATGCCCCGCAAGGTCGCGCGCGCCGCCAGTTCGTCGCTGGCCATGCCGGCCGCGATCGCCCCCACCACCGCCGCCACCAGGCCAAGCCGGTAAGGCAGGTCGAAGCACAGCAGCGCCAGCGCGGAAGCCACGGCCACCGCCAGCAGCGTCGAGCGCGAGCGGATGGTCGTGACCATCACGGGAATCAGCGCCAGCGTGCCTGCCAGCCCCAGGCCCCAGCTGTCCGGGAACGCGCTGGCCAGCACGATGCCGATGATCGACGAGACCTGCCACATGGCGAAATTGGTCAGCGCCATGCCCCAGAAGTACCCTTCCTTGCCCGGCTCATGGCCTGGCGTGGCATAGCGCTGCATGAAGTAGACGAAATGCAGGTCGCCGTTGAACGACCCCAGCAGCGTGCGGCGCCACAGCGGCAGGTAGCTGAAATGCGGCTGCAGCCCCGCACTGAAGATCACGAAGCGCAGGTTGACGATGGCGGCGGTCAGCCACACTGTCCACAACGGCAGGCCCGCCGCGAACAGCGGCAGCACGGACAACTGGGCCGAGCCCGCATAGACCAGCAACGACATGCCGATCGCCTCGGGCACGTTCATCACCGACTTGCTCATGGCCACGCCCGTCACCAGTCCCCAGGAGAACACGGCAGGCAGGGAAGGCGCGAAATAACGCGCCCCCTCGATAAAGCCAGCCCGCTCGGCCGGGGCAAAACGATGCCAGGGACGCAGCAGGGCCTGGGGCGGTCGGAAGGTCATAGCTGAAGGATTGGGGGGATGGCAGCCGCCGGGGGCGGGGCTAGCCCTTGGGCTTAGGGGGAATTGGGCATTATAGGGGGAGTGGGAGGGGGTGGTAAGTGGTTGCTTAATTTGCGGGGTTGGTCGCTTTTTTTTTGAGCGGCGTTGGTTTTTGGACCCAAAAGCCATACGACATCCCCCTGCGGGGGCTGCCGGTCACTCTTCTTTGCGTCGGCAAAGAAGACTAACGAGAAGAAAGCCGACCCTGCCGGGCGCAGAGCAATCGCGGGGGCGCGGGGCGCTGGTTTCGTCGTATGGCCAGTGGTTCTGCTGGTATCTGCCGTTACCGGCTCACAGATCACCGCAATGGCATGACCCATGGGTTTCGTCGTGGGGCCCCTGACCTCGGGCGCGGCGCCCATTCCCGCATCTGCCGTTCGCGGTGCGAAGTGCTGCGCCGTTTCGGGTGTGACTGGTTTCGTGGTTTTGTCTCGGAGGACGAGCGTCGTGGGGGTGAGCGCGGCCCTCGCGGGCGGGCCACGGTGCCCACCACGAAACCAGGGGGGTTGATAGCAAAGTGCCGCTCGCGCCGGTACGGCAGGGCATCAAATGGCCGGGCGGCCACCGTCAGAGACAAAACCACGAAACCACCGAGGCAGGCAGGATCGTGGCGCTACGCACCGCGAACGGCAGATGCCCGAACGCGCACCGAGCAAAGCGATCAGGGGCACCACCACGTGACCATTGGGTCATGCAATTACGATGTCCATCAAGCCGGTATGGCAAAGGCCAGCCAACACTCCGGGCCGTACGACGCAACCACAGCCCCACATAAGCCCGATTGCTCTGCCCCCGGCAGGGTCGGCTTTCTTCTCGTTAGTCTTCTTTGCCGACGCAAAGAAGAGTGACCGGCAGCCCCCGCAGGGGGATGTCGTATGGCTTTTGGGCCCAAAAACCAACGCCGTATCAGATCAAAGCCAAATCAAACAGCAAGATCCAACGGTTCTGCCCTTGCCCCCAACAACCAACGCCATATCAATCAATCGACGCCCCAACACTCCTAACCACCCCCGCCCACTTCTGCCGATCCGCCTTCACCGTAGTCCGAAACTGCTCAACCGTCTCGATCCGCGGCGAATTCCCCGCCTCGATCAGCTTCTGCCGGATCGCCGGCGTTTCCAGCGCGACCTTGACCGCATCGTTGATCTTCTTGCTGATCTTGGGATCCAGCCCCTTGGGGCCGAAGAAGCCAAACCAGATGGTGCTGTTGAAGCCGGGCAACCCGCTCTCGGCGATCGTCGGCACTTCGGGAATCACCGCCACACGGTTCTTGGTGGTCACGCCAAGCAGCCGCACCTTACCGGCGCGATATTGCGGCAACACGCTCTGCACCTGATTAAAAATGCAGCAGACCTCGCCCTTGAGCACGGCTTGCAGCGCATCGGGGCCACCCTTGTATGGCACATGGACCATATCCAGGCCGGCGCGCGCGTTGAATTCGGCGAAGGCCAGGTGCGTGCCGGTGCCGTTGCCGGTCGACGCGTAGTTGTACTTGCCGGGATTGGCCTTGACCTTCTCGATAAACTCCTTGACCGACTTCACGTCGATCACGGCGGGGTTCACGGTCAGCACGTTGGAGACTTCCACCAGCGGCGCGACGGGCGTGAAATCGGCTTCGGCGTCGAACGGCAGGCTCTTGTACAGGGCGGGGTTGATGCCGTGGGTGGCGGCGGTGCCGAGCAGCAGCGTGTAGCCGTCGGGCTTGGCATGGGCCACCACTTCGGAGGCGACATTGCCACCGGCGCCGGGGCGGTAGTCATAGATGATGGTGGCCTTGAGCGACTTCTGCAGCGATTCCTGCAGCGTGCGTCCCACCATGTCCACGCCGGAACCGGCGGTAAAGCCCATCAGGATGGTGATCGGCTGGGTCGGCCAGGCCGGGTCCTGCGCGCGGGCCGGAGCGGCCACCGTGCCTAGCGCGGCCAGCAGGCCAAGGCCGGCGGCCAGGCGGGAAGCACGGAACGAACGGGACTGGAAAGCGGACGAGATGCGGCGGGTAGCAGTGCGGAACATGGGGGTACCGTCGAAAAAAGGAATGCGGGTCGGGGCTGCCGGCCGGGGTCTGGCGCCCCGGGCCAAAACAGCAAGATACCAACGATCCGCCGCATTACCAACGATGGAGTTCGCTTGAAGGTATGCCATGTTGGTATAAGCAGACATGGACCGGGGTCCCGCCGCCGCCCACAAAGGTGAAAGGCGAAAGCGCCCCTTGCACCCCTAGCTGCGCAACAGCCCCACCAGTTCGTCGATGTCCGGCAGCGCCGCCGCCGTGCCGATGAAGCCGGCCCCGCCGTCCTCGCCCGCCTCCAGGATGCCATCGGCCAGCGCGCGCTTGCCGTGATGCAGCGTGAGGATACGTTCCTCGATGGTGCCCGCGCTGATCAGCCGGTAGACGGTCACCGGGCGCTGCTGCCCGATGCGGTGGGCGCGGCCCATGGCCTGGTCCTCTGCCGCCGGGTTCCACCAGGGGTCGGCGATGATCACGTAGTCGGCTGCCGTCAGGTTGAGGCCGAAGCCGCCGGCCTTCAGGCTGATCAGGAAGACATCGCCCTCGCCGGCCTGGAACGCCGCCACGCGCCGCGTGCGCTCGGCCGCCGGCGTGGCGCCGTCGAGGTACTGCCAGGCCAGGCCGGCCTCGTCCAGCCCCCCGCGCAGCAGTTGCAGGAAGTCGACGAACTGGCTGAAGACCAGCGTCTTGTGCCCGTTGGCGGCCAGCTCGCCGGCCAGTTGCACGAAGGCGCGCACCTTGGCGCCCGCCTGCCCGAGTTCCAGTTGCAGCTCGGGCGTGACCAGGCGCGCGTCGCAGGCGGCGCGCCGCATCCGCATGAGTTGCGCCAGCACATGGATGCGCGCCTCGGCGGCGGGCTGGCCGGTGGCGGTCTTGCGGGCCTTCGGGCCTTTGACCACGGCCTCGGCTTCGGCGAGCGCCTGGCGGCGCAGCGCCTCATAGTGGGCCGCCTCGATCGGGTCCTGCTCGATGCGCAACACCAGCTCGGTGCGCGGCGGCAGTTCGTCCAGCACCTGGGCCTTGGTCCGGCGCAGCACGAACGGCGCGATCATGCGGCGCAGCCGCTGGGCCGCCTCGCGCACGCCATTACGCTCGATCGGCACGGCGAAGTGCTCGTTGAAGCGGGCCAGCGAGCCGAGCAGGCCGGGGTTGCAAAAGCGCATGATCGACCACAGCTCGGCCAGCCGGTTTTCCACCGGCGTGCCCGACAGCGCCATGCGGAAATCGGCCCGCAGCTCGAACACCGCTTGCGAGCGTTTGGTGGCGGCGTTCTTGAACGCCTGCGCTTCGTCGGCCACCACCGTGTGCCACTCGCGCTGGCAGAAGGCATCGCGCGCCTGCAGCAGCAGCGTGTACGAGACGATCACCACGTCATGCGGGCCGGCCTGTGCCAGCAAGGCCGCGCGCTCGCCCTCGGCATAGATGTGCACGCGCAGCGTCGGCGCGAAGCGCCTTGCCTCTGCGGCCCAGTTGCCGCACACGGAGGTCGGCGCGATCACCAGCGCGGCGCCGCCATCGGCGCGCCCCAGCATCACGGCGAGCGCCTGCAGCGTCTTGCCCAGCCCCATGTCATCGGCCAGACAGGCGCCGAAGCCGGCCTCGGCGAGCGACATGGCCCAGCGGTAGCCGTCTTCCTGGTAGGGCCGCAGTTGCGCGGCCAGGTTGGCCGGCAGCACGGCGTCACTGTTGCGCGCCCGGCGCAGCCACGCCACGCGCTGGCGGAAATGCTGGTCGGGGTCGATGCCGGCGCCGGCCAGCACATCGTCCAGCCAGGGCGCCGCCATCAGCGGCACCTTGATGCCGTCGGGCACGTTGTGCGCCACGCTGGCCAGGTCGCGCAGCCTGGCGCGCAGGCTGCGCGTAAGCGCCACATACACGCCCTGCCCCATCGGCATGAAGCGCCCGGCATGGCTGCCGGCCCAGGCCAGCAACTGGCCGAGCTGCAGCACCAGCCCCTCGGCCACGCCCAGTTCGCCGACCAGCTTGAACCATTCGCTCTCGGTTTCGATATGCACCGCCAGTTGCGGGATGTCGGCGCCCACCACGCGGATTTCCTTGCCCCGGGGCCATTCCACCGCCAGCACGGCGGGTAGCCCGGGCAACTGCTCGACCACCGACAACGCTTCCTCCGGGTCGGCCAGGGTCCAGTCGTATTCGCCACTTTCCGGCGAGCGCGGCACCAGGAAGGGCAGCGCGTCGAACACTGCAGCCACGCTCGCCAACTCGGCCTTGAGGTCGCGCACCGTGGCCAGGCTCTCCCCCTTGACCGCCGCCATCAGCCGCTCGCGCCCGCTACCCGGGGCCAGCCGTGGCCCGAGGGGGCCCAGCGGCGTCACCACCAGGCGCAGCGAAAGGCCTTCACCCAGCGGGGACAACTCGGCGCGCAGCCGGCTCTCGGTCTCGAGCTCGCGGGCGCTGCCGTCGTGGTCGGCGTGCACCTGAAAGTGACCGGACAGCGCGCGCAGCGTGGCGTCGAGCTGCGCATGGGCCTCGGCCGGCACCGCCAGCCCGTCGGCAATCAGTTGCGCCGCGCCCTGCTGCGCGGGCGTGAGGCGGATCACGCGCAGGCGCTGCGAGCCTTCGCGCAGCACGGTGATCTGGCGCAAGGCGTCGGCGTCCGCGCGGCTGCCGGCGGGCAGGAAGCTGTCCATCGCCGGGGCCTCGCGTACCGGGGGCGAGACCCGCAAGGTGTAGCGGCCGCCCTGGCGCACCACTTCCAGCGTGGGGGCGCCCTCCACCACTTCCAGCGTCTGCTCGGGCGCCTGCGCCAGCACCACGCCCGGATGCCCGACCAGCGCCAGCATGGCGGCGGCGCGATCGAGCACGTAGCGGCGGTGATAGGACTGGTCGCGGCGCACCGCCCGGGCGACACGGGAGTCCCACGGCTCCAGCCGGTCGTCTTCGGCAAGGCGGGCCAGCGGCACGGGACGCGGCTTGTTCCAGCCGCGCGGGCCGCGCTGCTGCTCCAGCGGCTCGATGGTGCCGACCGCGCCGTCGGCGTCGATGGTCAACGCCCACAACAGGCGGCTAGCGCTGGCGCCGTCGGGCGCGCGCGTCTCGCCCGCCAGGGCCTGCAACGCTTCGAGCGCGAGCCGCCAGCTTTCCTGGCGCTGGCCGGCAAAGAAAGTCTGCGGCACCGGTTCGCCCGCTTCCAGCGCCAGCGCGGCGTCCAGTTGCTGCGCGAACCAGTGCAGGCCGCAGCCTTGCAGGCGCGCACGCAGGGCCGCGACGGCCTCGGCGCGGGCGGCCGCCGGCTGGCGCCGTCCGCTGGCGTGCTTCACGTCGCCGAGCCAGGCGCGCAGCAGCACGCGCCAGAACTGCGCGAGCGGCGGCACCTCGGGGCGCAATTCAAACGCGGACTCGTCCAGCCGCGCATCCCCCTTGTGGACGGCCAGGACGTGGCACCACAGCCCCCAGCGCTCGGTCGGCACCGGGCTGCGCGTGCCCGCTTCCGCCTGGCAGAACTTGCGGGCTTGTTCGAGGTGGGCCGGCGTGCGCTGGGCCAGCAAGGACAGCGGGTAGCAAGGCGCCAGCGAGGGCGGCAACAAGCCGGTACGCTGGCGGCTTTCGGCCCGTAGCCGCTTGAGCGCGGCCTCGAAGCCCGCCTGGGCGGCTGGCCAGTCGCCTTCCTGCAAGTGGGCAAAAGCACGCAGGGCGTCGCCATCGCCGCCGCTGGCGTTGCCCGTCGTAGCTAGCAAGGCCAGGGCCGCCGGGCGCTCGCCGGCGTACAGCCGGCCCTCGGCCAGCGCGGTGCGAATGGGGACCGGCAGCGCCTGCGGATCATCGGCGTGGCGGGCCAGTCCGTAATCCAGGTAGGGCTGCAAGCGGGGATCCCAGTCGAAATAGAGACAGTCCAGGATCGCCAGCAAGATGCGCCAGCGCCAGGGTGGCACCACCCGGTCCAGCAACGCGGCGTCGCCGCTGGCCAGCGCCGCTTCCACCAGCATTTCGGCGCTCTCGGCTCCCTGCCCCCAAGGCGCCAGCATTTCGCCGATCGCCGCCTCCGGGGCGCCTGAGAACAGCATCTCGCGCAGCCGCCTGGCGTGCATGCGGCCTGGCGATTCACGATGGGAGGCGGAGGGTCGAGACGGCGGCGGCAGGGTCACGGGCGGCAGTGGCGGCATACACAATGTGACGATTTTAGACCCCGGCGGGCCCGCGCCCGCGTTGGCACAGGGGGTCCCGGGGTTTACAATGTCTCTTTTGCATGGCTGGCGGCGCGCAGGGAGTGAACCATGTCGATGGCGGATCGCGACGGAAAAATCTGGATGGACGGCAAGATGATCGAATGGCGCGATGCCAAGGTTCATGTGCTGACCCATACCCTGCATTACGGCATGGGCGTGTTTGAAGGCGTACGCGCCTACAAGACGCCGGCCGGCACCGCGATCTTCCGTCTCAAGGAGCACACCCGCCGCCTGTTCAACTCGGCCAAGATCTTCCAGATGCAAATGCCGTTCGACGCGGCCACGCTGGAGGCCGCGCAACGCGAGGTGGTCAAGGCCAACCAGCTCGAGTCCTGCTACATCCGCCCGCTGGTCTGGATCGGCTCGGAAAAAATAGGCGTCTCGGCCAGGGGCAACACCATCCACGTGGCGATTGCCGCGTGGCCGTGGGGCGCCTACCTGGGCGAGGAAGGCCTGGAGCGCGGCATCCGCGTCAAGACGTCTTCCTTCACCCGCCACCATGTCAATGTATCGCTGGTGCGGGCCAAGGCCAGCGGCTATTACATCAACTCGATCCTCGCCAACCAGGAAGCCACCAGCATGGGCTACGACGAAGCCCTGCTGCTGGATACCGAAGGCTACGTCAGCGAAGGCTCGGGCGAAAACGTGTTCGTGGTGCGCGACGGTGTGATCTATACGCCTGACCTGGCCTCGTGCCTGGACGGCATCACCCGCGACGCCATCCTCACCATCGCCCGCGACCTGGGCATCGAGGTGCGCGAGAAACGCATCACGCGCGACGAGGTGTACTGCTCGGACGAAGCCTTCTTTACCGGCACCGCGGCCGAGGTCACGCCGATCCGCGAGCTCGACGACCGCGTGATCGGCGAAGGCCGCCGCGGCCCGGTGACCAAGCGCGTGCAGGACGCCTTCTTCTCGGCGGTCGGCGGCACCAATGAACAATACAGGCACTGGCTGACCGTGGTCTGACGCCACCCCGGGACCCGAAAAGCCGCCAGGCAATCACGAACCGTTTAACCGTTTAACCAGTCATACTTCAGTCCATCCAACAGACTAAAGATTAAAAACGAAAGCCATCCCCGCAACACCATGACGCAAACCGCCTCCCTGATCGAAATCGGCGCGGAAGACCTTCCGCTGCACTGCCCCACCGGCAACACGCCGACCTGGAACTACCATCCGCGCGTCTTCCTCGACGTGACCGATACCGGCGAAGTGAAGTGCCCGTACTGCGGTACCGTCTACAAGCTCAAGCCGGGCACCGTGATCAAGGGTCACCACTGACACGGCCCACGCTTGACCGCACCACCCCGATGCTCCGGCCCGCCCTGCGGCGCGCTGGAGCGTCGGCGTGCGTGGCGCGCGCAGCTTGCGCCACGCCCACCCTTCCGGCAGCGCCCCATTCATGAAAAAAGCCCTCGTCATCGCCCCCAACTGGATCGGCGACGCCCTGATGGCGCAGCCGCTCTTCACCCTCATGAAAGCGCGCCATCCGCGCCTGCAGATCGACGCCCTCGCCCCTAAATGGGTGGCGCCGGTGCTGGCCCGCATGCCCGAGATCCACCAGGTCTTCCCCAGCGAGCTGGCGCACGGCAAGCTGCAGCTCTCGGCCCGCCTGATGTTCGCCCAGCAGCTCAAGAACGAAGGCTACGATGCAGCCTATGTGCTGCCGAATTCGCTCAAGTCCGCGCTGATCCCCTGGCTGGCCGCTATCCCGCTGCGCGTCGGCTATCGCGGCGAAGCCCGCTTCGGCCTGCTCAATATCCGCCACGGCAATCCGCCCCGCGACCAGCGCCCGCCCATGGTGGAGCACTACGCGCGGCTGGCGCTCAAGCCCGGCGCCCGCCTGCCGGAAAACCTGCCCGAGCCGCGCCTGCGGACCGATCCGGTGCGCATGGCCAAGACCGCCGAGCGATTCGGCATTGCGCCGCAGACGCGCCTGATCGCGTTCTGCCCGGGCGCGGAGTTCGGCCCGGCCAAGCGTTGGCCGGCCGCACATTTCGCCGAGCTGGCGCAGATGCTCAAGCGCTCGTTCCCGTATGCGCAAATGGTCACGCTGGGCTCGCCCAAGGACGCCGAGATCGCCGACGAGATCGTCAAGGCCGCGCCCTTCGTGCGCAACCTGTGCGGCCAGACCTCGCTGGACGATGCCGTCGACCTGCTAGCGATGTCGGAAGCCGCCGTGTGCAACGACTCCGGCCTGATGCACGTCACCGCGGCGCTGAACCGGCCACAGGTGGCGGTGTTCGGCTCCAGTGACCCGCGCCATACACCCCCGCTGTCGCAGGCTGCGAGTATCATGTGGCTGCAGCTCGAATGCAGTCCGTGCTTCAAGCGCGAGTGCCCGCTTGGCCACCTGCGCTGCCTGAAGGACATCGAGCCCGAAATGGTGTTTGTGGAGCTGCGCAAGCTCCTGCACCGGGCCTGAAGCGCTGACCCGCCGTTCGTGTTTATCCGGCCAACGAATCCCTGAGCCCAGTCCACCATGCCTCGTTTTGCCCGCCTGTTCGATTCCGCCGAAGACATCGTAGAAGCCTTTCGCGAGGCCATGAAGCTACGCGATGCCGACGGCGCGCTGCGCCTGTGGCTGGATGAGGACTCGGTTACCTGCGTGATGCCAGACGGCCAGCGCCTGATCGGCCATGAGCACCTGCGCCAGGCCTTTGCGCAGTTGCTGGACGTACAGCCAGTGCTGATCGACGTGATCGAGACCAGCAGCCATACCTCGATGGGCGTCGCCATCTTCGACGTGACCGAAGCCCTGCGCTTTGGCGACGACCGCGTCGAAGCCGACCTCTATGTGCACACCACCTATGTGCTGATGCAGAACCACGAGGGCTGGCGCCTGGCGCACATCCATTGCAGCCCGGCCAACGCCGCCCAGGTCGCGACCGTGAGCACGGCGCCAGGCCAGGCCCTCCACTAGGATTGGACGCGCGCGTGACGGGCCGGCCAGCCCGTCACGCCGCGCCGCTTGACCGCCTATCGCCTTGCAGGCATGAGCCAGCTTCCGCCTTCGCACCACCGGCCCGCGCCGGACGACCTCCGCGCCACCGACCCGTTCGGCGGCGGCCGCCGCATGCCCTGGTGGCTCGCCGGCGGCCACGCGCAAACTATCATTCCGGCGCGCTTCACGCAGCGCCCGCCGCGCGTGGCCTTCAAGCGCGAGCGCTGGACCGCCCCGGACGATGACTTCGTCGACCTGGACTGGACCACGCACCCGGTCACGCCCGATACCCCGCTGCTGGTGATGTTCCATGGCCTGGAGGGCGACTCCGGCAGCCACTACGCGCAGGCCATGATGCATGCGCTGGCGGCGCGCGGCTGGCAGGGCGTGATCCCGCACTTTCGTGGCTGCTCGGGCGAGCTGAACCTGGCGCCGCGCTTCTATCACTCGGGCGATGCCGAGGAACTCCACTGGATCCTGGAGCGGCTGCACCGGCAGTATTGCGGCCACGGGCGCAAGCTGCTGGTGGTGGGCATTTCGCTCGGCGGCAATGCCCTGCTGCGCTTGCTGGGCGAACAAGGCAGCGCCGCGGGGCATATCAGCGCGGCAGCATCGGTCTCGGCGCCACTGGACCTGGCCGGTGGCGGCGCGGCGCTGTCGCAAGGCTTCAACATGCTGTACACGCGCATGTTCCTGCAAACCCTGAAACGCAAGTCGCTGGCCAAGCTGAGCCAATATCCCCGGCTGTTCGACCGCGAGGCCATGCTCGCCAGCCGTGACCTGTACGCCTTCGACAATATCGTGACGGCGCCGCTGCATGGCTTTCGCGATACCGATGACTACTGGGCGCGCGCGTCCAGCAAGCCGGTGCTCGGCGAAATCAAAGTGCCCACGCTGGTGCTCAACGCGCGCAACGATCCCTTCCTGCCGGCGCGCCACCTGCCGGGTCCCGCTGATGTCAGCCCGCAGGTCTGGCTGGAGCAGCCCGAGCACGGTGGTCACGTCGGTTTCATGACACCGCGCGAAGATGGGCTGCGCGCGCTGCCGGTGCTGCCCTTTGCGGGGCATATCGAGTGGCTGCCAGCGCGCATCCTGCGGTTTTTCGACGCCGTGGCTTAGCGCTGTGGATTGGCGCCGAGGATTAGCGCCGTGGAATTGTTTCGGGCCGCACCCGCGGCTCAGCGTCACCAGAACGAATGCGAGCAGGATGCCCGGACACGGGGGGTCCCGCAAGGAGGCACCGAAAATGGATGAGACAGTCAAGCAAGCCATGGCCCGCTGGCCCAACGTCCCCAACTGCTACGGCTGGCTGGCGCTGGACCGGCGCGGGCAATGGCGCCTGCGCAACGAGTACGCCCAGCAACACGGCCTGTCCGGCGACCCGATCCGCCACGAGGCGCTGATCGCCTTTATCGAGCGCAACTACCAGCGCGACGAGCGCGGTGGCTGGTATTTCCAGAACGGCCCGCAGCGCGTGTTCGTGTCGCTGGCCTATGCGCCGTGGATCGTGCGGCTGCACCAGGGCAAGCTGCGCACCACCTCGCAGCGCGCCTTCACGCTGCACGGCTGCCATGCGGACGAGCACGGCAATGTAGTGCTGGTGGGCACGGTGGAGGGTGAAAGCGCTGGCGGCCCGCAAGCCGCGCTGCTGCACGACCACGACCTGGATGGCTTTAGCAGCGCCTGCACCTGGCACGGCGAGGCCTGCGGCGGCAATCTCGGCGTGTTTCATTTCAACGGCGCCGACGTGCAGATCGAGCCGATCGCCGAGGACGAAGTGCCGGCGCGCTACGCCTTTGTGCGCCAGCCGCAACCGCCTGCGGGAGAACAGGCGGCCTGAGCAGACGGCCTGAGCAGGCGGCCTGAGCCTGGGCGTCAGTTAGGCATGCCCTTGTTGTCCTGCTTTTCCTCGCGGTACTGGCGCTCCAGCTGGTGCAGCCGCGCATCGACTTCCGACAGCGTGTAGAAATCGCCGTCGCCCGCCTTGCGTGCGATCTGCAACTGCTCGATGGCGGCCTGGTAGGCACCATCCACGGCGTATTTCTCCGCCAGCGCCTGGTGCTGCTGCACGCGCCGGCCCTGCGCGGCATAGGCCCGCGCCAGCATGTCCCACCACTCGGAGCGGGCGATTTCCTCGCGCGTGCGCTCGCGCAGGAAGGTCACCGCCTGGTCCGTGCGGCCTGCGCCAAGCAAGGTCGCGGCATAGCTCAACGCCACCGCGTGCGACAACGGGAACGCTCTCATCGACGCCACCACCTGGTTCAGCGCGTCCTGCTGCCGGCCCTGGGCACGCGCCAGCTCGATCGCCATCACATCCAGCATGGGGCTGCCCGAGGTAGCGCCCGGGATCGTGCCGTACAAGCGGCGGGCTTCGGCCAGCGACTGCTCGGCCGCGGCATTGCGGCCCAGCCGCTGCTCGGCAAACGCGATGCCGTAGTGGAGCGCAGGCAGGCGCGCCGGCGAGGCCGACGCCAGTTGCGTCTGCAGCGCCGCGCGCGCGTTCTGCAGATCGCCAGGCGAGGTTTCCTGCAGGATGCGGGCGCGCATCCGCGCGAACTCATACTCCGGCGTGCTCGCCACGTGGCGCACCGCCACATGGCTCACGCGGTCCTGCATGTCGGCGATGCGCTCCGAGGTGAGCGGGTGGGTGCGCACGTACGACGGCACCGAGCTTTCCGAAATCCCCATCACGCGCTGCAGCCGCTTGAAGAAGTCGGGCATGCCCTGCGGGTCAAACCCGGCAGCGGTCATGATCTGGAAGCCAACCCGGTCGGCCTCGCGCTCGGCGCCGCGCGAGAAGGACAGCTGGTTGGACACCGCCGCCGCCTGCCCGCCCATGGCCAGCGCCGCGGCCGCGTCCCCGCTCTTGGTGGCGGCCAGCCCGGCCAGCACCATCGAGGCCAGCGCGATCCACATCGACTGGTCCTGCGTGGTGATGCCGCGCGCGATATGCCGCTGCATCACGTGGCCGATTTCGTGGCCCAGCACCGAGGCCAGCTCGGACTCGGTGTCGGACTGCACCAGCAGGCCGGTGTGCACGCCGATATACCCGCCGGGCAGCGCAAAGGCGTTGATGGTGCGGTCGCGCACCGCGAACAGCTCGAACCCCGTGGCAAAGGTGCCGGCGCCGGTGGAGCCGGAGATGTTCTGCCGGCGCGCCGCCTGCACCAGGCGATAGCCAAGCGCGTTCAGGTAATCGGCCAGCAGCGGATCGGACACGTAGTCCGGGTCGCGCCGGATGTCGCGCATGATGCGGTCGCCCAGGCGCCGCTCCATGTCGGGCGTGAGCGACGCGGTGGACGGATCGCCCAGGTCGGGCAGCTGCACGCCGGAGGTCTCCACCACGGTGTTGTTGCTGCGCAGGCCAAAATCGGACTTCTGCCCCGCCTTCACGCTACGGTTCAGGTTGTCATAGACTTGGTCGCTGCCGTCGCGGCTATCGCTCCCCGCTGCGGCGGCGGCCGCTGCGGTACGCGTGGGGTCGTTGAGCAACGGGCGCTGCTGGGGCCAGGCGGGCAGCGCGATGGTCAGCGCCACCAGCGCCGCCAGCGAGCGGCGGACAACGCCCACGGGCGTCCTGGAAGGCATGAGGCGCGCCTGGCGGGCAGGCGAGGAGAGCGCTCCGGCGAGCGTTTGATTCTTGCGCATGTTGCTATGATAGCGGCCTCCGGAAGCCATTCCCATCGGGCGTCGCCCGGTCTTGCCACGCCCTGCCCCGGCATGCGCGGCAAACGCATCCGTCACGCATTCATTGCCCCGCATCCGCCAGGTCCACGCCATGAGCCAGCTCACCCATTTCGATTCCGCCGGACAAGCCCATATGGTCGACGTCGGCGCCAAGGCGCACAGCCACCGCGTGGCCGTCGCCACCGGCACCATCACCATGCTGCCCGCCACCTTTGCGCTGGTGCGCGACGGCGCGGCCAAGAAGGGCGACGTGCTAGGCATTGCACGCGTGGCCGCCATCATGGCCACCAAGCGCACCTCCGACCTGATCCCGCTCTGCCACCCGATCTCGCTCACCAAGGTGGCGGTGGACTACGCCATGGACGAGGCCAGCGCCACCATCCGCTGCACCGTGCGCACCGAGACCCACGGCCAGACCGGCGTGGAAATGGAAGCGCTGACCGGCGTGCAGGTGGCGCTGCTGACCATCTACGACATGTGCAAGGCGGTGGACCGCGGCATGGTGATGGGGGACGTGAAGCTGCTGGAGAAGCATGGCGGGAAGTCGGGGGATTGGGTGGCGGAAAAGACCTAAGTATTTGATTTCGTTAGGTCATCTTCAGCCCACCCTTACTCCCCCTACTGCTTTCCACGCGGGCTCCCGATAGGTTCATTCCAGCCTTTCTGGGTGCGCTAACAGTCGTAAATTCTTCGGTTTGTCCAACGTTTGTCCAAGCGAGGCAAGCGATGGCATCAATAAAACGTAGGGGGAACACGTGGCAAGCCCGTGTTTCGCAGAAGGGATTCCCAGCGGGAGTCCGAACCTTTGACAGCAAAGCCGAGGCTGAGCGCTGAGCACGTGCCGTAGCGTCCGAGATGGACCGAGGTGTGCACGTTAGCCAACAGGAGGCCGAGAGGACCACCTTGGCGGAAGTCACTGGGCAATACATTGAGTAGGTCTCCCCGCTACCAAGGCCTTCCCCGCCTCGGCGAGAACCCGAGTTCTCAGTACCCTTGAGGAACAGGCATTGCTCGAAGCGGCCCAGCCAGTAGGTCGGCATAATCCTTGGCTATCCCCAGCTATCACGCTCGCAGTGGAAACCTGTAACCCATTGATTTTTCTGGCCACCCCGCAGCTTGTCTGGGAACAACAAGCCAGCGGCCGACTGATGGTTGTTGACAGAGATTCACATTTTTTCGGATTCGTCTGATTTCATAAAACTAGTCTTTTCTGTATATCTGGCTAACCGCACAGATTACCGTGCAACAACAGAGGGAGATGGATTGGACAGACCATCTTTATCCTCGCGTGCGTGTGGGCATGTCCCGCACACCGAGCCAGACGATGAATAGGAAGATTGAACGATGAACGATATGCGAAACGCACTGCGCAACGGTGACCGGACTAGCACAAACGGCGTGTTAGTGGGCACCGGCACGATGTCCCATCACGGCGTCAACGTGGCGATCGAAGGCGACTTCGCAACCTGCCCGGCGTGCAAAAGTAGCGGCATGGTGATCAATGATTGCTTTCCGTCGTTCGACCTTATGGGGCAGCAAATTCTTGTGGAAGGTGCCCGCGTCAATTGCAAATGCCCGGTGAAACCAATCGTCATCGCCTCACAGAACGACTTCACCATCGAGGTAACCCGCGGCAACGGTATTCGCATGCCCGCCGATACCACCAGCACGCTGCCATCTGAGGCACGGAACAAGCTTGTGGAAAACGTACAAGGCAGTAAGCTTGCTGACGATCCGACCCGGATTTGCCCGAACATGACAAACGAGGAATTTGCTCGGCTCATGATAGAGCGGCGCAACAAAGCCGTATCCCTAGTCGATAAGCGACTAACGGAACTAAAGAGATGGTCGTCAGCCGACAGATTCCGGGTCTCGGAATGGTTCGGGTCTGATGATCCGTCTACCCGAACAAGCTTGACGGCGGGACTTGGTCGCCTACGCGGTGTTCTAGCTATGCTAACGCCCGACAATTTCGTCCGATACTCCGAAAGCGCGATGGCGCATGTCGGCTGCACCTCAAATTCCAAGAAGAAATTCGGAGTCGTAGCCGAAGTTTGCGCGCCGGACACGCGAACCCACACTATCGCGATCCATCTGGAATTCTGTGAGTTGCGGGATTATTCCTATACTGCGGATTCTCAGGTTTCAACGCTGATTCACGAAGTCTCGCACTTTGCCGATACCTTTGGTGCGCGAGATATTGAGTATTTCATGAGCGAGTGTTTGAAGTTCGCAAAAACTCGGCCCGAACTGACACTTCAGAACGCTGACAGCATTGCGGGGTATGTGATCTATGAGCGCGGCTAACATCGTTCTTGCGCTGTCTGCATTCTTGTCGATGCAGTGCGCGCATGCGTGCATGCCGGGCAAGAACATCGACGTTTACTTCGCGTCCAACTCAAGTGTCGTGACCGCATCCGAGATGCTCCGCCTGGCGAACTGGATGGTCGATCAGCGCATCAAGTACCCGAGGCAAAAGGCCATCACGGTCGGGGGCTATGCCGAGGAAGGCGAGAGTAGCCCCAAATCTCTGGCGGCGGAACGTCTCCACGCGGTCGCGCGTACCTTGAAAGAGACGAGCTTCAATCAGGTGCCTGTGCAAGAACACTTTGGCGTGTACAGGCCGGGCGATGTGAGCAACGGGAGGCGTGTCGAAATCTCCCTGCTTCCGGCCTGCCCTAACGAATGTTGCGGGCCAAGCGGAAAGTAGAAGAATCCACAGCGATGAGCAATGCAGTTCGCGGCATCGCTTCCGAAGTCGACGTGCTGGGCATTGCCCGCGTGGCCGCCATCATGGCCACCAAGCGCACCGCTGACCTGATCCCGCTGCTATGCCACCCGATCTCGCTCACCAAGGTGGCGGTGGATTACGCCATGGACGAGGCCAGCGCCACCCGCCGCATGTGCCTGATCCGCATCGCCGATACGAACCACCTTTCTTGTCAATCCTGACACAGTCCCGCGCCAGCGCCGCTTCCGCTGTAACAAGCGTAACGCCGCATTTCGCCAGAGGGCGGCGCGTCGCGGCTTGCGGCAAATTGGTATTCAATGCAGTTTAGGGGGCGCAAGCTGCGCTGCCGGCGGAACCACGTTCCGCGTCGATCCAAGGTGGGCAACATGAACGGGCGTAGGGTTGGCCAGCTTTTGCTGGTGTTGGCGGCGCTGGGCGCGAGCGGTACCGCGCTGGCGGGAAGAGGTGGCGGTGGAGGCTGGCACGGTGGTGGCGGATGGCACGGCGGCGGTGGCTGGCATGGCGGCTGGCACGGCGGAGTAGGCGTCTATATCGGCCCCGGGTTCGGCTACGGCTATGGCTGGGGCTACCCATACCCGTACTATTACCCGCCCGGCTACGCCTATGGCCCCGCGGTCGTCGGGGTACCTGCATCGCCGCCGCAGTACATCGAGCAGGGCGAGGACGGCGCGATGGACATGGACAGCGGCGGTGTCGCGGCACCCGCGCCCCAGCAGCAGGCGTTTTGGTATCGCTGCGCCCGGCCGGATGGCTACTACCCGTACATCAAGGCTTGTCCCGGCGGCTGGCATAAGGTGCCGGCACAGCCACCCTCCTAGCGCCTGCTGCTTGCCTGATGCCCACCTGATGCCTGACAGGCAGGCAAGCTGAATGCCCGAAGCGCTCAAGGCGCGCTGCGCCGACGCGCGCGGACCATAATCGATGACCGAGGTACCGAGGTGCCGAGATGAAAGTCCTTAACCACTTCAACCGCCCCAGCCCGCCAATCCTGCTGAGCCTTCCGCTCGCGGCGATGGTGCTGGCCGGGTGCGCGGTGATGCCCAGCGGGCCAAGCGTGATGGTGCTGCCGGGCACCGGCAAGAACTTCGACCAGTTCCGGGCCGACGACAACAACTGCCGCCAGTTCGCCTTTGGACAGGTGGGTGGCGTCACCGCCAACCAGGCGGCCGCCAATAGCGCGGTAGGCAGCGCCGTGGTGGGCACCGCGCTGGGCGCGGCGGCCGGCGCGGCCTTCAATGGCGGCACGGGCGCGGCGGTGGGCGCGGGTGTCGGCCTGCTCACCGGCGCGGCGGTAGGGGCAGGCAACGCCCAATATGCCGGCTATGGCAGCCAGCGCCAGTACGACGCTGCGTATGTGCAATGCATGTACGCAAGCGGCAACCGGGTGCCGGTCTACGGGCGCATGGCCTCGGCCCCGCGTCCGGCTGCTGCGCCAACGTATTACTATCCGCCTCCGCCGCCCCCGGGCTACGCCCCGCAATAAGCTGGCGCGGCGCAGCTTAGGAAGGCTCACCCCGGTTTGCGTTTAGCGCGCAGCTGCACCCAGTCGCAGAAATCCCGCGGCCGCGCCGCCGCGTCGACTTCGGCGCAGGCGCGGGCAAGTTCCGCGAACTGGTTAGCCTCATCCCCCGCAAAGTAAAAGCGCAGGCGCTCCAGCCACGCCCGGGCCTGCACCGGGTCGCCGGTCAGCGCCATCAGCCAGGCGGTGCGCGAGATCAGCGTCGGGGTCGGCAACAGGTGCACCGCGGCGATATGGGCGCCAAGCAACTGCGCCGCGTTCTCCGGCGTGATCTTGGCCTCTTCGATCGCGTCCGACGCGGCAGCCTGCCGAAACCAGAAGTTCGGCATCGGCAATGCGGCCCGGCGCTCGGCACGGGCGTACTCGCGCGCCTCCGCACGGCGGTAGTCCTGCCACATTGTCGTCAGGATGGCCGCCGCCACGCCGGCGAATGCCAGGCCCGCCAGCACGGTAAACCCGCGCGGCATGCGCAAGCGGCCGAACCCCGATGGTTCCAGCCAGCCCAGCATGAAGCAGAACGGCAGCACGAAATACAAGTAGTGCAGCGGGTACTCCAGCATCGAATGCGCGCACAGCATCGCCAGCCAGGTCAGCACCAGCCCCGCCTGCGCGCGCTCGCGCGCATCCCCGCGCCACAAGCGCTGGCGCGCCACGCGCCATAGCCACGCCAGCAGGCTCAGGAACACGCCCGCCGCGCCGATCACGCCCATCTTGGCCAGCATATCCAGCACGGCATTGTGCGCATGCAGCGACATCTCGACTTTCACGCCCACCTGCGCGAGCTGCTGGAACTGCGCCCAGCCATACTCACCCCATCCCACCCCAAGCCATGGGTGGGCGCGGAACATCGCCCACGCGTGCGTCCACATCGCGGCGCGCCACGAGAGCTGGTCGCCCCCCCGCATCTGCGCCACGGTATCGAAGAGGCGCCAGTCCATCGCCTGTCCAGCGCTCTTGATCGCCGGCTGCAAGACCAGCAGCAAAACCACCATGGCCACCGCGGCAAACGCCAGCCCGGCGGGACGCCGCATGGGGTTGCGCCCGGCGTGGCCGGCGCGCTGCGTGGCGCCGGCGAACCCGCCCGGGTCGCCCGGACCGCCAAACGCCGCCCCGCCCCGCGCCATCCAGGCAGCCACCAGCGCATAAACCGCGGCCAGCCCCACATGCAACACACCCGTGCGCGAGCCGGACAGCACGATCCCGCTCACCAACAGCACCGCCGCCGCCAGCCAGGCCGGCACCCGCAACCACCCGCGCGCCGCCAGCCAGACAGCCGCCGCCAGCGCGATACCTTGCACCGTAGCCTGGTGGTTCGGCTGGTTCAGGTTGCCCCACAGACGGCGGTTATCGTCGTAAAAGTAAGTGGACACCATCCCCAGCGTGTCCGGCTCCAGGCCAAACACCTGCACCCATTGCGCCAGCGTGCCCAGCAGCCCGGCCACCAGCCAGGCGATGGCCAACACATCCACCATCGCCTGCCGCTCCACGGACGACGCGGCACGGCCCTGGCGCCACGCAGCCCACATCACCGCGGCGCCCAGCGCCAGCGAGAGCTCAGTCAGCAACCGGCTGCCCGACACATCAGCCATGCCGGTCAGCGTCTGCGTGATGCCGGTGGCGATCAGCCAGAGGGGAAAGAGGACGATCCAGGGGAACTGGGCGGGAGCGGCCTGGTAGGCCGTGCTCCTGCCTTGCCGCTGTGCCAAGGCGCCCAGCACGATGACGGCGAGCGCAAACAGCAATGCCGAAGTCCATTCGCCATAGAACGTGGCAAGCGGAAGCGTGTGCCGGGAGACCAGCAGCGGTAGCGTGACCGCTACGGCGAGGAAGCTGAGAGGGATGGCTGACCGGGAGGGCAGCATGCGGGGTGCCTTGTTATGCCTTGTGGGCAGAAGGCGGATGATAGCTTGGGGAGTGGGGAAAAAAAAAGCGCCCGAAGGCGCTTTTTCTGAATTTGCCGTTCGGTTAAATCCCGGTCTGTCCCTTAGTACAACCAGCGGCCGTAGCTGAAGCCCAGGTCACGGCGGAAGCAGTGATGGAAGGCGTAAACGTTACTACGCAGCCGCCAACTTGAGCCGAGCCAGTAAGCGTGATCACCCCCGCAGCGTATGCCACGGGAGTAGCTGCTGCCTCATACTTGGGAGCAGGCAGCGCAGTGAAGCCGACTCCAGTATTAGCAGCGCTCAGCGCAGCAAACGAGTCGCACGGTGCGCCGATCACCGCTGCGGGAGCCATTGCATTTTGCTGAACGCACTCTGCAATAGCCTGCTTCATCCCTGCAATTGACGTAACATTTTCAGTCCAGCGAGCACGAGTCACATAATCCTGATACTGCGGAATAGCAATCGCCGCCAAGATACCGATAATCGCAACCACGATCATCAGTTCGATCAGCGTGAAGCCCTTCTGGACTCGGCGGCCCAGTTTTTTCATTTGTTGCACCCGTTGTTGCATGATTGACCCCTCGAAGGAATTTTGGATACAAATCGAAACATCTTGTTTCATGTGATGCTGTACGTTCTTAGCACTTAGCGTGCCAGCGCCGCCAAGTCTTGATGTCTCGTCGGCGAGTGACAATTTTCGCCACTTCAGGCCCTTCCGGGTGTTGATCCCGCGCAAATTTTGTCACTAAGTATGACGCGGCGGGTCAGTAAGCCTACGTTTTGGCTTAAGTCAGTCTGAAACCACACTGAAATCACCGCCGAATCCGCTAAGTGGCCTGCGCTACGGCCCAAAAACAAAACGGGCGGCTCCCGGGCCACCCGTCTGTCCGGCAGTGCCCCAACGAACGGGGCACCACCTCATCTACAAACCCGTCCCAGGACGGGTCACAGCCCATCAGGCCGTCTGTGGCGCTCGCCTGCTCAGCAGCTTGCCAACCACCACCACCAGCGCGGCGCCGATCACGCCGAACACCAGGTGGGCATGCGGCACGTGCATCTCGAACCATGCTGCGTCCACCGGGTCGCTGACCAGCATTTCACCGGCCAGGTAGCCCAGCAGCGCGGCGCCCAGCACGATGATGATGGGGAAGCGGTCCATGACCTTGAGCAGGATGGTGCTGCCGAACACGATCAGGGGGATCGACAGGCCCAGGCCCAGGATCAGCAGCATCAGCTGGCTGCCTTCCGGCCCCTTCTGCGCTGCGGCGGCCACGGCCACCACGTTGTCGAGCGACATCACCAGGTCGGCGATCAGGATGGTGCGGATCGCGGCCCAGATGTTGTCCTTGGCCGAGTGGCCTTCTTCGTCGTCATCGCCGGTGAGCAGTTGCACGCCGATGTAGACCAGCAGGATGGCGCCGACGATCTTCAGGTACGGCAGGCTCAGCAGCTTGACCGCGGCAACCGTGAGCACCACCCGCATGATGATGGCGGCGGCGCTGCCCCAGAAGATGGCCTTCTTCTGCTGGGCGGGCGGGAGGTTGCGGGAGGCCAGCGCGATCACCACGGCGTTGTCGCCGGATAGCACGATGTTGGTCAGGATGATGGATCCCAACGCAATCCAGAAAGCGGTGGAGGACAGCAGTTCCACGGTAAAGCTCCTCGAGTTTCTTAAATTATGATTCGAACGCCACATTGCGTCACCAACAACTGTGCCGCATGCGGAATTTCGGATGTCTGAGTCTTCAGACATGAAGATTTACCGTATCAAGCTTTCGATTCGGTTTCAATCGGCATGTCGCGCACCTTGGGAGATACCCTAGGTAACGGTACTCCAGAATGACATGCCCCCGCACGGAGGCGGGGGCATGGAGAGCCGGTGTGCGGTCGCAGTCACGCGAGCGCTCCGGCTCCGGCAAGCTTTCCCGCCCGGAGGCGGGAGGCTGCAGACCGGTATTTACAGGATCGACTTGAGCAGGCGAGCCATTTCCGACGGGTTCTTGGTGACCTTGATACCGCAGGCTTCCATGATTTCCAGCTTGGCTTGCGCCGTGTCGGCACCGCCCGAGATCAGCGCGCCGGCGTGGCCCATGCGCTTGCCCGGAGGCGCGGTCACGCCAGCGATGAAGCCAACCACCGGCTTCTTCATGTTTTCCTTGATCCAGTAAGCCGCGTTGGCTTCGTCCGGACCACCGATTTCGCCGATCATGACCACGGCGTCCGTTTCGGGATCGTCGTTGAACATCTTCATGATGTCGATGTGCTTCAGGCCGTTGATGGGGTCGCCACCAATGCCGACTGCCGACGACTGGCCCATGCCCAGCGCGGTCAGCTGACCGACTGCTTCATAGGTCAGCGTGCCCGAGCGCGACACCACGCCGATGCGGCCCTTGCGGTGGATGTGGCCCGGCATGATGCCGATCTTGATTTCGTCAGGCGTGATCAGGCCCGGGCAGTTCGGTCCCAGCAACAGGGTCTTCTTGTTGCCCTTGGCCATCTTGTCCTTGAGCTCCATCATGTCGCGCACGGGGATGCCTTCGGTGATGCAGACCACCAGGTCCAGGTCAGCGTCAACGGCTTCCCAGATGGCGGCAGCGGCGCCTGCGGGCGGCACGTAGATCACGGACACGGTGGCGCCGGTCGATGCCTTGGCATCCTTGACGCTTGCGTAGATGGGAATGCCTTCGAAGTCTTCGCCCGCTTTCTTCGGGTTCACGCCGGCAACGAAGCAGTTCTTGCCGTTGGCATAGTCGCGGCAGCCACGGGTGTGGAACTGGCCGGTCTTGCCGGTGATGCCCTGGGTGATGACCTTGGTGTCTTTATTAATCAGAATCGACATGCTGTAATCCTTTGCTTGGCTCAAAGCAGCGCGCGAAGGCCTGGCCCCGGCGCGCTGCTGGCGTTCGTGTTCGCGTCTGGCTTACTTGCCCGCGGCAGCAGCCACGACCTTCTGGGCAGCTTCTTCCATGGTATCGGCGGCGATGATGGGCAGGCCCGAGTCGGCCAGCATCTTCTTGCCGATCTCTTCGTTGGTGCCCTTCATGCGCACGACCAGCGGCACGGACAGCGACACGGCCTTGGATGCAGCGATCACGCCTTCGGCGATCACGTCGCAACGCATGATGCCGCCGAAGATGTTGACCAGGATGGCCTTCAGGTTCGGGTTCTTCAGCATCAGCTTGAAGGCTTCGGTCACCTTCTCGGTGGTGGCACCGCCGCCCACGTCCAGGAAGTTGGCCGGCTCGCCGCCGAACAGCTTGATGGTGTCCATGGTGGCCATGGCCAGGCCAGCGCCGTTCACCAGGCAGCCGATGTTGCCGTCCAGCGAGATGTAGGCCAGGTCGAACTTCGACGCTTCGATTTCAGCCGGATCTTCTTCGTCCAGGTCGCGGTAAGCGACGATTTCCGGGTGGCGGAACAGGGCGTTGGAGTCGAAGTTGAACTTGGCGTCGAGCGCGATCACCTTGCCGTCGCCGGTCAGGATCAGCGGGTTGATTTCAGCCAGCGAGGCGTCGGTGTCCCAGAATGCCTTGTACAGGCCTTGCAGGGCCTGGCGGGCTTGCGCCACGCTTGCGTCGGGCACGCCGATCTTGCGAGCGATGTCGTCAGCGTCCGCGTCGAGCAGGCCGGCCGACGGATCGATGATCAGCGTGTGGATCTTTTCCGGACTGTGGGCAGCGACTTCTTCGATGTCCATGCCGCCTTCGCTGGAGGCCATCAGGGCGACCTTTTGCGAAACGCGGTCAACCACCAGGCTGACGTACAGTTCCTTCTTGATGTCAGCGCCTTCTTCGATCAGCAGGCGGTTGACCTTCTTGCCTTCCGGGCCGGTCTGGTGCGTGACCAGGGTCATGCCGAGGATGTTGGTGGCGTAGGTCTTGACCTCGTCGATGCTCTTGGCCACCTTCACGCCGCCGCCCTTGCCGCGGCCGCCCGCGTGGATCTGCGCCTTGACGACCCATACCGGGCCGCCCAGTTGTTCAGCAGCCTTCAGGGCCTCTTCGACCGAGAACGCGGGGATGCCGCGCGGAACCGGCACATTGTATTTGCGCAGGATTTCCTTGCCTTGGTACTCATGGATATTCATGCGTGTTTCCTTTCGGGTAGGCGTAAAAGTGTGGAGATGGAATCTCGGCGGACTGCAGGCCGGCCTGGCTTAGCCAGAAGTGCCGGTTGACCTGCGCGACATGGCGCCGCCGGCGGGGGCGGCGAGCGCCTCCGCTGGCTGCGCCGCCGGGGTCGATGACCCTTCGGTCTTGATCCTCGGTTTTGGCTGGTGACCATACCAGCGGGGGTAAAACTGGCGTACGACCTCGCCTTCGAAATGCAGGGCATGGCAGCCGTGCAACTGGTAAGGCGGTTCGGTACTGGTGTCTTCGGCACCGCCGTCGCGAATGTTGAACACATCGCCGGCGAATGCCTGGATCGCGGTGGTCGGCAACACGCCGGCCAGCTCGGTCAAATGCGTGCATCCGGCCACGCCCGACAGGCGCTCTTTCACCGACTTGCGGAAACCCTTCATCAGGTTCAGGCCGATCAGCTTGCGGTAGGCCGGGCCGATGGTGTCGCACTGGCCGGGATAAGGCACCCAGTCGGAACAGGCATCGGCGTCCACGACGTTCATGCGCAGGTCAATGGTGACGCGCAGCCACAAATCGTGCAGCGGCTCACCCACCGGGCGCACACCGCCGCCGGCCAGCGGAATCTCGCGCGGCTTGGTGTCAGTCAGGCGCGCTTCGATGTCCCATAGGCCGTCGTCCCTAAGATAAGCCTCCGCCGTGATGGCACGACGGTGACGCAGGGCGCGATTGACGGGCGGGGAAAGCGGCATAACACCAGGCAGGAGCGGGAGAAATGGACGGCTGGGCCGGAAAACCGCAGGATTTTAACATGCCGGACAACGTTGGCCGGGAACAAACTGCGCGCGGCGCTGTTGTCGGGGATTGTCGAGCGACGGGCAAGCCCCGCGCATGCGGAAAAATCACGGCATTGCGGCGGAAACGGCCTAAGGCACAAGGCATGAGCAAGGCGTGAGCAAGGCGCGAAGATTCGGAATACGCCTACTCGCAAAGCAGGTATGCGCCCGAAACCGGTGCAGGACATGGCAGTAACATCACCGCGACATCACTGCGGCATCACTTGAACTTGAGGCTGCCACGTCGGCGGACGTCAATCACTGCCATCCAGCCACTCATCCGCCCCTTTTATCACCTGGCTCACCACCGAGCGGGAAAAGCCGCGGGCGACCATAAAGCGGATCTGCTTGGCCCTGTCTTCGGGCGTGGCGGGCGGCGTGCCAAAACGCTTTTGCCAGACCGCGCGGCCGCGCTCCAGCTCCGACCCGCGCAGGCGATCCTGCAGGTCGGCGAGTTGATCTCCGCCGAGCTGATGGGTGCGGGCTTCCTGCATCACGCGGGCGGCGCCATAGCGGGCCGCGCGCCGGTGCACCAGGCTGTCGACAAAGCGCGCGTTGGATAGCCAGTTCTCGCGCTCCAGCGCATCCAGCAATTGCTCGAGTGCCTCGGGAGACTCGGCATGCGGGGCCAGCTTGCGCGCCAGCTCCGCCCGGCTGTGCTCGCGCCGCGACAGGTAGCCGACAGCGCGGGCTTTCAGGGAGAGAGGAGGACGGGTAGCCATGGGGAAGGCGCGCTTGAACACCGCGCATTATCAATGCGTACTATCAATGCGCTTTATCAATGCGTTATATGGATGCGCTTTGAAAATGCAAACCGGGGCGGCGCGCGTCGCTGCGCGTGCCGCCCCGGGATGGGGATCGCGGCCGGGAATGCCCCGGCCAGCGAAGCTCAGTCTTCGGCGGTGGCCACGGCGCCTGCGGTGGCCGGCGTGCCGTTCATCAGGACCACGCCCAGCGACTCGCGCACCTTGTTCTCGATCTCGTCGGCGATGTCCGGATTTTCGCGCAGGTATTCACGCGCGTTGTCCTTGCCCTGGCCGATCTTCTCGCCCTTGTAGCTGTACCACGCGCCCGACTTCTCGACGACCTTGGCGTCCACGCCGAGGTCGATGATTTCGCCCTGGCGCGAGATGCCCTGGCCGTAGAGAATGTCGAAGAAGGCTTCGCGGAACGGCGGCGATACCTTGTTCTTGACCACCTTGACCTTGGTTTCGTTGCCGATCACCTCATCGCCCTTCTTGATCGAGCCGATGCGGCGGATGTCCAGGCGCACCGAGGCGTAGAACTTCAGCGCATTGCCGCCGGTGGTGGTTTCGGGCGAGCCGAACATCACGCCGATCTTCATGCGGATCTGGTTGATGAAGATCACCAGGCAGTTGGTGCGCTTGATGGTGCCGGTCAGCTTGCGCAGTGCCTGGCTCATCAGGCGGGCCTGCAGGCCCGGCAGCGAATCGCCCATCTCGCCTTCGATTTCGGCCTTGGGTACCAGGGCCGCCACCGAGTCGATCACGATCAGGTCGA
The DNA here is from genome assembly GCF_058801495.1 of Cupriavidus sp. GW822-FHT03E04. Lineage (NCBI taxonomy): Bacteria > Pseudomonadati > Pseudomonadota > Betaproteobacteria > Burkholderiales > Burkholderiaceae > Cupriavidus > Cupriavidus sp. GW822-FHT03E04. Next base: position 392,382 of record NZ_JBXANI010000002.1, on the reverse strand, counting down.
CCGAGCCCGAGCGCACCAGCGCGTCGGTGATTTCCAGTGCCTGCTCGCCGGTATCGGGCTGGGAGATCAGCAGGTCGCCGACAGACACGCCGAGCTTGCCGGCATAGTTGACGTCGAGCGCGTGCTCGGCATCGATAAAGGCGCAGGTGCCGCCCAGTTTTTGCATCTCGGCCACGACCTGCAGCGTCAGCGTGGTCTTGCCCGAGGATTCCGGACCGTAGATTTCCACCACGCGGCCGCGCGGCAGCCCGCCGACGCCCAGCGCGATGTCCAGGCCCAGCGAGCCGGTGGACACGACCTGGATATCCTGGTCGATGTCGGCTTCGCCCAGTTTCATGATCGAGCCCTTGCCGAACTGCTTCTCGATCTGGGCCAGCGCGGCCGCCAGCGCCTTCTGCTTTTCGGCGCTTACGCCAGCACCCGCCTTCTTGCCGTCATCCATGGTCGTCCTTCCGTCAATGGTGTATAAATAGGCCGCATATGGCGCGCTGCCTGCTTTTGCGGGTAACCGCCCGACCCGCGCCGCGCTGCGAACTCCTGATGACAATGAACCTGGCAGCAGGGGCAAACATTGGGCAAACGCCGGTAATACGTTCGTTACTAAATTCAGTACGATCCGGCCCGCTCACCGCGCGACCGGATCAAGCGAGTACTGTATAAAAAAACAGTATGCTTGGCAAGTCCCGCACGCGTCATTTGATGTAAAGCGACGACTAAGCCGGGCCAGGGTGGAGACAACCATGCGTATTCTGATCGCCGAAGATGACGATGTGCTGGCAGACGGCCTGACGCGCTCATTACGTCACTCCGGCTATGCCGTCGACCATGTCGCCAGTGGGATTGAAGCCGACTCGGCGCTCTCGACCCAGACCTTCGACCTCCTGATCCTCGATCTCGGCCTGCCCCGCATGCCCGGGCTGGAAGTGCTCAAGCGCCTGCGCACGCGCGGCGCCATGCTGCCGGTACTGATCCTGACCGCGGCCGACGGCGTCGATGAGCGCGTCAAGGGCCTGGACCTGGGCGCCGATGACTACATGGCCAAGCCCTTCGCCCTGTCCGAGCTGGAAGCCCGCGTGCGCGCGCTGGTGCGACGCGGCGCCGGCGGCGGCGCCACGCTCACGCACCACGGCCCGCTGGCCTTCGACCAGGTTGGCCGCATCGCTTACCTGAACGAGCAGATGCTGGATCTCTCCGCGCGCGAAGTCGGGCTGTTGGAGATCCTGCTCACCCGCACCGGGCGGCTGGTATCGAAGGAGCAGTTGGTCGACCACCTGTGCGAATGGGGCGAAGAGGTCAGCAACAATGCCATCGAAGTCTACGTGCACCGGCTGCGCAAGAAGATCGAGGTGGGCGGGATCCGCATTGCCACGGTACGCGGGCTGGGCTACTGCCTGGAGAAATTCCAGGCAGCCGTGGCGCACGACTAGAAAGCGCCATTAAAATCAAAATCAGGATCGGCATCAGCGCCGTTTCCCTTTGACGGCATGCCGGCGACACCGCCAAGACCTGCCCGACCACCTCCTCCCCATGAGCCTGCTGCGACTGCCCCGGCGGCGCGCGCGGGCCGCACGGCCCGCGCGCACGCCCTCCCCGCCCGATGAGATCGTCAGCGACGAAACGCTGGCCGACGCCCTGCCGCACCTTGAAGACAGCGCGGGCCATCCGTCGCCGCGTTCGCTGTTCGGTGAAATCCTGGACTGGATGCTGGCACCGCTGCTGCTGCTGTGGCCGATGAGCATTGCCGTGACCTACCTGGTGGCAAAGTCCATTGCCAACGGGCCCTTCGACCGCTCGCTGGAGGCCAGCGCCATCGTGCTGTCGCAGCAGGTGCGCGAGGTCAACGGGCGCGTCACGCTGCAGTTGCCACTGTCCGCGCGCGAAATCCTGCGCGCCGATGAAACCGACAACATCTACTACCAGGTGGTGGGCACGCACGGCGAGTTCGTCGCCGGGGACAACGACATGCCGCTGCCCGGCGAGGACGATCGCGGCCACGCCGGGCTGGTCTCGCTGCGCGACGACCGCATCGCGGGCAACGACGTGCGCGTGGCCTACACCTACGTCGACCTGAAGCAGGCGGGCGACGCGCAGCCGGTGCTGGTGCAGGTTGGCGAGACGCTCGACAAGCGCGCGCGGCTGGCCAATGAAATCATCAAGGGCGTGATCCTGCCGCAGTTCGTGATCCTGCCGCTGGCGGTGGTGCTGGTGTGGTTCGGCCTCACGCGCGGGCTAGCCCCGCTGACTTCGATCCAGCAGCGCATCCGCGCACGCAACCCCGGCGACACCAGCCCCATCGACGAGCGCGCCGCGCCGCAGGAAATCACGCCGCTGGTGGCCTCGTTCAACGACCTGCTGGCGCGGCTCGACGTTTCCGTGCAGACGCAGAAGCGCTTTATCGCCGATGCCGCCCACCAGATGAAGACGCCGCTGGCCGGGCTGCGCATGCAGGCGGAACTGGCGCAGCGCGAGCAATCGCCCGAGGAGCTGCGCAAGTCGCTGGCGCAGATCGCCGGCAGCTCAGAGCGCGCGGCCCACCTGGTGACGCAGTTGCTGTCGCTGGCGCGCATGGAGAACCTGGCCGGCGCCGGCAGCATGGCGCCGCTGGACCTGGCCGCGCTCGCGCGCGAGGTGGTCAAGGACTGGCTGCCGCAGGCGTGGGCGCGCCGCATCGACCTCGGTGTGGATGCCGACGACCACCCGGTGATGGTGCAAGGCAATCGCCTGATGCTTACCGAGATGCTCAACAACCTGATCGACAACGCCATCCGCTACACGCCGGCCGATGGCCGCGCTACCGTGCGCGTCAGCGCGGATGCGTTCGAGCCCTTCGCGTACCTCGAAGTGGAAGACACCGGCCCCGGCATCCCGGTGGCCGAACGCGAGCGCGTGATGGAACGGTTCTACCGCGTGCTCGGCACCAAGACCCAGGGCAGCGGCCTGGGCCTGGCCATCGTGCGCGAGATCGTGCAGCAGCATGGCGGCGATGTCAGCATCCTCGACCACGTCTACCAGACGGAGCCGCGCCTGGCCGGCGCGTGCTTTCGCATCACGCTGCGCCGGCCATCCCCCCTGGAGCCTGCATGACCAACCCCGACCACGCGCGCGGCGGGCGCGACCAGGCCGATCAGTCCGAGCGCCGCGCGTGGCATCGCAACCTGCGCTGGATTGCCGCGTTGCTGTCGATCTGGTTCATCGTCACCTTCGTGGTCGCCTGGTATGCCCGCGAGCTGCGCTTCAATTTCTTCGGCTGGCCCTTCTCGTTCTGGGTTGGTGCGCAGGGTGCGCTGATCGTCTACGTCCTGATGGCGGCAATCTATGCCTGGCGCATGAACCGCGATGAGAGCGATGACACCGGCGGGCTGCCCGTGCCTGCCCGCCAACATGACGATGCTGCATAGCAAGAAGCCCGGCCCTGGCGCTCGAAGCTGATTTTCGCAAGCCCTCCAGAGACCCTTCGCACCGCAGCGCAGCACCACCAAGCCATCTTTTTGCCTAGCGTATACCCCGAGCGTTTAGTGGCGAATTCGGCCGAAATTGTCAGAACGCAGTAAGTTTCGCCTCCCACAATCCATTGCAACTTAGGAGGTTGTCGCGCGCCCGCCAGAGAACGCGTGCGCGCCGGCCGCCAACCTGAAAGTTCCGATCACAAACGGAGGAGACAATGGCTAACGCACAGAACGTGGCAATGCCCGGAGGCACAGCGCAGGGCTCGGCGATGACGCCCGAAGAGAGGAAGGTGATCTTTGCCTCCTCGCTCGGGACGGTGTTCGAGTGGTACGACTTTTATCTTTACGGTTCGCTGGCGGCCATCATCGCCAAGCAGTTCTTCTCCGGCCTCGATCCAACCGCCGCCTTCATTTTCGCCCTGCTGGCCTTTGCCGCCGGCTTCATCGTGCGGCCGTTCGGCGCGCTGGTGTTCGGCCGCCTGGGCGACATGATCGGGCGCAAGTACACCTTCCTGGTGACCATCCTGATCATGGGGGCCTCGACCTTCATCGTGGGCCTGCTGCCGGGATTTGCCACCATCGGCTGGGCCGCCCCGATCATCCTGATCGGGCTGCGCATGCTGCAGGGCCTGGCGCTCGGCGGCGAGTACGGCGGTGCCGCCACCTACGTGGCCGAGCACGCGCCGCACGGCAAGCGCGGTGCCTATACCGCTTGGATCCAGACCACCGCCACGCTCGGCCTGTTCCTGTCGCTGATCGTGATCCTGGTGTGCCGCAACATGACGGGCGCCAACTTTGAAGTCTGGGGCTGGCGCATTCCGTTCCTGGTCTCGATCCTGCTGCTCGGCGTGTCGGTCTACATCCGCCTGTCGATGAGCGAATCGCCCGCCTTCCAGAAGATGAAGGCCGAAGGCAAGACCTCCAAGGCCCCGCTGACCGAAGCGTTCGGCCAATGGCGCAACCTGAAGATCGTGATCCTGGCGCTGATAGGCCTGACCGCCGGCCAGGCCGTGGTCTGGTACACCGGCCAGTTCTACTCGCTGTTCTTCCTGACCCAGGTGCTCAAGGTCGACGCCACCACCGCCAACCTGCTGATCGCGGGCGCCCTGGTGATCGGCACGCCCTTCTTCATCTTCTTTGGCTCGCTGTCGGACAAGGTCGGGCGCAAGTGGATCATCATGGCCGGCTGCGCGCTGGCGATGCTGACCTACTTCCCGCTGTTCAAGGCCCTGACCCACTACGCCAACCCGGCCCTGGAGCGCGCGCAGCAAAGTGCCCAGATCGTGGTGACCGCGGATCCGAAGCAATGCTCCTTCCAGGGCAGCCCGATCGCCCGCGAAATCGATTTCCGCAGCTCCTGCGACATCGTCAAGCGGACCCTGGCACAAGCTTCGGCCAGCTATGAAGTGGTGGAAGCTCCGGCCGGCACCGTGGCCTCGGTGAAGATCGGCGACAAGGAGATCGCTTCCTTCAACGCCTCGCTGGTACCGGCTGGCCACAGCTTCGACGATGCGAGCAAGAAGCAGATCGCTGCGTTCAAGAAGCAGGTGGGCGAGTCGATGGCCTCGGCCGGCTACCCGACCAAGGCGGACCCCGCGCAGATGAACACCATCATGGTGCTGGTGGTCCTCGTCATCCTGGTGATCTACGTGACCATGGTGTACGGCCCGATCGCGGCCATGCTGGTGGAGATGTTCCCGACCCGGATCCGCTACACATCCATGTCGCTGCCGTATCACATCGGCAATGGCTGGTTCGGCGGCCTGCTGCCCACCATCTCCTTCGCGCTGGTGGCGCAGAACGGCAACATCTACTACGGCCTCTGGTACCCGATCATCATCGCGGGCGTCACCCTGGTCCTCGGCTCGCTGTTCATCCGCGAAACCAAGGACGTGGATATCTACGCCAACGACTGAAAGCGCGTGAGCCGGCCCGTCGTCCAGGGCACCAGTCTCATGCACGACTGATCCGGTAGTCAGTCGCTCCACCGGCGGGCCGCAAGGTCCGCCGTTTTTTTTGCAGGCTGCAGGGTGCATGCCGTGCTATTCGACGCCCTCAAAACTTTTTGAAGAAGTGGTGTTGACAGCCTCAAAATGCCATGTATAATCTCGGTCTTGTTCGGCGAATTAGCTCAGTTGGTTAGAGCGACGGAATCATAATCCGCAGGTCCGGGGTTCGAGTCCCTGATTCGCCACCATATTCGTTGAAGCCTGGAAACGGGCTACAACAAAAACCCCTCCCGATCGCAAGATCGGGAGGGGTTTTGCTTTTGGGGCTTCTGCTTTCTCGCGATCGATTTCCATCGCTCCCGATCGCAGGCAATCAGCAAACACCGGGGGCCGCTGCACGCCATTCAGGCCCGAGCCTCATCGTGAAAACGGCCCCCTTGGCCATGATCGCTCTCCTGCGATTTGGTGGATCATCATGGGCTGGCCTGGTACATGCGCTTTCGCTACCCTCGCCGGATCTACGCTCCACCCTCGGCGCATCCCGCCGCAGAGAATCCCGCTTGCCTACCGCAACGATGCCGACCTAAGCTGCATGCAGTGGATGCCATGCGCGGGGTCGCGCACAAAGCATTGCACCGTCTCCTTTCACAGGGATGTGAGAGTGATTCCAGAGTGACACAGCACTGACTATGCATCGCCCGTCCGTGGCCTGCCGCGCGTCATGATGACCATCGCCCATCCGTATCAACAGGTGCAGGAGCGAGGAACGCTGAAGTGTTTCCTGTTGGCTCTGTTCATGCATCTGCTGCTGGGCTTGATGCTTTACTACGGGGTGCATTGGCAGAGCCGCACGCCGGCCGGCGTGGAGGCGGAGCTATGGGACACCGTGCCCGAGATTGCGCAGCCCCAGCCGGTGGTCCAGCCGACGCCCGTGGAACCGCAGCCCGTGTTGAAGCCGGAGCCGGACGACAACGCCGACATCGCCTTGCAGGCTCAGAAGCGCAAGCAGGCGGCCGCGGCCGAGGAGGCCAGGCAGGCCGACCAGCGCGAGCGCAAGGCGCGAGAGGCGGAGCGCCAGGCGGCCTTGAAGCAGCAGCGCCAGAGCGAACTAGCGCGCCTGCAGGCCATGGCCAACAGCGCTCCCACCACAGGTGGCGTAGGCAGCCGCGCGGGCACCGGTGCCGGTGCTGGCGGCAACGCCTCGCCCGGCTACGCGGACCGCGTGCGGCGCCGCGTGAAGCCGAACATCATCTTTACCGAAGAGATCGCCGGCAACCCGGCCGCGGTGGTCGCGGTGCGCATGGCGCCGGATGGCTCGCTGCTGTCGGTGCGGCTCACCAAGTCCAGCGGCAATGCCGGCTGGGACAACGCCGTGCTGCGCGCGGTGGAGCGATCCGACCCGCTGCCGCGCGACGAGAACGGCGTGGCGCCCCCCGGCGTCAACATCACGTTCATGCCACGGGAATAGCGGCCGGCCACAAACAAAAAGCCCCTTCGGACCTTGCGATCCGAAAGGGCTTGAGTGTCAGGTCTGCGCAACCGGGACGGCTACCGGGACAACTCCATGTCCTCGGCCACCTGCCCGATCAGAATGACGGCACCATTGCACCCTTGAACTCGTTCTTCATGAACTGCCGTACCTCTTCCGACTGGTAAGCGGCGACCAGCTTCTTCACCCACGGCTTGTCCTTGTCCTGGGTGCGCACGGCGATGATGTTGGCGTACGGGCTGTGGATGTCTTCCAGCGCGATGGCGTTGCGGGTGGGCTGCAGGCCGGCGGCGAGCGCGTAGTTGGTGTTGATCACCGCTGCGGCCACGTCGGGCAGCGAGCGCGCCAGTTGCGCGGCGTCGAGCTCGACGAGCTTCAGCTTTTTCGGGTTGTCGCTCACGTCCAGCGGCGTGGCGTTGACGCCGTTGGTACCAACGCCGCTCTTGAGCTTGATCACGCCTTGCGCGGCCAGCAGGAGCAGCGCGCGGTTCTCGTTGGAGGGATCGTTGGGCACGGCGACCTTGGCACCTTGCGGCAGGTCCTTGGGCGACTTCAGCTTCTGCGAGTAGATGCCCAGCGGAAAGATATACGTGTAGCCCGCGCTGACCATCTTGTAGCCGCGCTGCTTCACCTGGCTGTCCAGGTAAGGCTGATGCTGGAAGCTGTTGGCGTCGAGGTCGCCGGCGTCGAGCGCGGCGTTGGGCTGCACATAGTCGTTGAACTCGACGACCTTGATGTTGAGTCCTTCGCGCTTGGCGACCTTCTGCACTACCTGCCAGACTTGCGCGTCAGGGCCGCTGACGGTGCCGACGCGCAGGGTCTGCTCCTGCGCCATCGCAGCGCCCGATGCCACGATGCCGAGCGTGGCTACCGCGACGGACAGCGCTTGCCGCAGGGAGGGATAAGAGAAACCAGAAGAGAAACCAGAAAAACCAGAAAAGTTGGACATGCTGCTTGTGTTCCTTTCCGCCATGCAAGCCAGCTTGCATGGCTTTAACCATGATGACAGCCCAGCGCGCGCACGATGCACGTTCAGTGCGCCTGCTCGCTCATCGTGCGCGACTCGACCTTGGGCGCATTTTGCCATCCGCCGCCCAGCGCAAGGAAGAGATTGATCTGGTCCAGCGCGACCTGGCTTTCCGACGCCGCCAGTGACGCTTCGGTGCTGGCCAGCGTGCGGTCGGCATCCAGGCTCGACAGGTACGGCGAGCGCCCGGCCTGGTAGAGCTGGCGGTTCTGCCGCGCGACTTCACTGGCCTTGTCGCGGGCATCGCGCAGCGCCTGGGTGCGCTCCAGCTCCCGCGTGTAGCTGCTCAGCGCCGACTGCGTTTCGCGCAGCGCCTTGAGCACCACGCCGTCGAAGTGGGCGAGCGCCGCTTCGGCGCCGGCTTCGGTGCCGTGGATGCGGGCACGCGTGCCGCTGGTCGGGATGTTCCAGGTGATCAGCGGGCCATAGCCCCAGTGCGCGGTCGGTGCCTGGCCAAGGTGGTCAAGGATGCCGGTGAAGCCGGCGGAGGCGCCGATGCGGATGGACGGGTACAGATCCGCCGTGGCAACGCCGATCTTGGCCGTGGCCGAGGCGAGTTCGCGCTCGGCCTGGCGCACGTCGGGCCGGCGCTTGAGCAGCGCGGCGCCGTCGCCCACGGGCAGCGCCTGGCGCAGCCTGGGTTCTTCGTGGCAGGCGTACTCCGCCTGCGATGTGGCGCTGGGCGGCTTGCCCAGCATCACCGCCAAGCGGTACGCCGCGCCCTCTTGCTCGGCCTTGAAGCGCGGCAAGGCCGCGCGCAGCACGTCGGCCTGCGCCTGTGAGCGCAGCAGGTCCACCGGCTGCCCGCGCCCGGCATCGACCAGCTTGCGGGCCAGCTCGACGCCGCGGCGCTGCAACTCCAGCTGATGCTCGGCCACGGTCAGTTCATGCGTGGCGGCGCAGCCCTGCACGTAGGCGCGCACGGTTTCGGCCACCACGCCGACACGGGCCTGGTCGAGTGCCGCCTGGCTGGCCTGCGCGCCGGCCAGCGCCGCTTCATCCGCGCGCGCCAGCTTGCCGAAGAAGTCGATCAGGTAGGAAACCTTGAAGCCGACATCGCCAAAGTTCATCACCGGAATCTTCTCTTCCTTGAGCAGCGGCTCGCCGGCGATCTGCCCGCGTTCCGCGCTGGCGGAGAGCCCGGCTCCCGGCAGGTTCTCTGCCTCCACCTCGTGGTAGACCGCGATGGCGCGCTTCAGGTTGGCCGCGGCCACGCGCAAATCGGTATTGGCAACAAGCGCCTGCTGCACCAGCTGGTCGAGCTTCGGATCGTCATACAGGCGCCACCAGCCATCGGGCACCTCGGCAATCGATACGGCGGGGTTGTTCGTGCCGAGCAGCGGGCCGTTGGCCGCTTGCGCCTTCACGGCGGCGTTGTCCGGCACATGGTAGTCGGGCCCGACCGTGGTGCAGGCGGCAAACAGCAGCGGCACCAGTGCCGGCAGCAGGGCTTTGCGCAACGTGTTCACTGCGCGCCTCCCTGGCTGGCGGCTCCCTTGGCGGCCAGCGCGAGCTTGTCCTTCTGATCCTTCTGGCCTTCCGGCCCGGCCTGCGCCTTGTCCCGGGCCGAGGGCTCGCGCACCGATACGGTAGCGGTACGGCCTGCGACCATGCGCAAGTCGGCGGGCGGCTCGTCCAGCGCGATGCGCACCGGGATGCGTTGCGCGAGGCGGACCCAGTTGAACGTCGGGTTCACATTCGGCAGCAGGTTAGAGCCGTTGGTGCGGTCGCGATCCTCGATGCCGGCGGCAATGCTCTGCACGTGGCCATGCAGCACGCGGGATTCGCCCATGATGCGGATGTCCACCGGATTGCCGATATGGATGCCGTGCAGCTTGGTTTCTTCGAAGTAGCCTTCCACGTGAAAGGAATTCGCATCCACCATCGACAGCACCGGGCGGCCGGTGTTGACGTAGTCGCCCAGGCGCGGCAGCCGGTCGTTCAGGTAGCCGTCGACCGGGCTGAGCACGCTGGTGCGTTCCAGGTTGAGCTTGGCGAGGTTGACCGCGGCCTGCGCCTGCGCCAGCGCCGCTTCCCCTTGCTGGACCTTGGCCAGGCCTTCTTCCACCACTTCCTTGGAGACAACCTCGGACAGGGTCTGGCTGCGGCGGGCTTCACGGCGCGCCTGCGCGAGCATGGCGCTTTGCGCCGCCGCCGTGGCCTGCGCCTGCTGCAAGGCCAGCGCGAAGCGGTCGCGGTCGATCTCGAACAACGGCTGTCCGCGCTGCACGCGCTGGTTGTCCTTGACGAGGACCTTGGTCACCAGCCCGGACACGTCCGGCGCGATCTGCACCACGTCTGCGCGGATATGGCCGTCGCGGGTCCATGGCGCCACCGTGTAGTAGTCCCACAGGTGCTTGACGACGACGACCGCGACCGCGGTGACGACAAGGGTAAGGACGATGGGTCCAAGCGTACGAAGATTCAGTTTCATGACTGCAGCCGATAGGCCAGGTAGACGATGCCACCCAGGACGATCACATATAACGCCAGATTGAACAGGGACCGGTGCCAGACCAGCCGATAAAAACCCACACGCGCCAGCACGGCACGCGCGCAAGCGGTGATCAGGAACGCCACCAGCATCCACGCCAGCAGGCTCGGGACAAACACACCATAGACGTCGACTTCACCACTCATTGTTCGTTGCTCGCTTGCTTGCTCATTGGGTCTGCCGCCTGGCCCGCGGGCAAGGCACCAGCCGCGCTCATTGCCACGGGTGCCGCCGAAAACAGCGCGACGTGCATTTCCACCAGCGCGGCAAAGGCTTCGCGCGAAGCCTGGTCGGCGCGCGAGGCAACCTTGCGGATCGCCTTGGCCAGCCGGTCGCGCAGCACTTGCGGCGGCGTGTCGGCACGGGCATCCAGGCGTGCCTGGTAGTAGCTGGCAACGCCCTGCAGCACGCGCCGTACCGAGTGCTGGTGCTCCGGCGCCAGCGCGGGCAGTTCACGCTGCAGCGCCAGCGTGCTGAGCTCCACGCGCACTTCGGTAAAGCCGTCGCCGGTGGTTTCATCCTCGCTGGCCGCCAGCCGCGGCACCAGTTGCGCCAGGCGGTCCAGCATGCGGGCACGCAGATGCGCGTGCTCGCCCGGCTCGCGCCCGGTGGCATTGCGGGCGATATCGCCCCAGCTGGCGCGCACCAGCCTGCGTACCGCGGCCCTGGTGCCGAAGGGGCGGGCCACCAGGGTCCACACCAGCGCGAACAGAATGCCCGCGATGCCGGCCACGTTGCCGTTGAAGAAGGCGTTGAAGTCGGCGTTGTAGGCGCCCTGGATGCCGATATCGTTGGCCGTGATCACGGCCAGCGGCATGGCGATCAGCGCGAGCCGGGGCTGCGCCATCATCACGCCGATGATCAGGTAGGGCACCGCGAACATCAGCACCAGCATCTCGAAATCGTGCGCGTTCGGCAGGACCACGAACAAGTAGATGGTGGCGAGCACCAGGCAGACCACGTTCCAGCGGAAGAACGAGCGGATCATGGGCGCCGGCTCGTCCATCGCGGCAAAGAAGCAGCACGACACCGCGCCCAGCGCGACCGCGCCCGCGCCATCCGCCCAGCCCGTCCAGATCCACACCATGCCCATGCTGAAGATCGCCAGCGCGGTCGTGGCGGTGGAGAACAGCAGCATGCCGTGATCGTAATGGCGCGCGGCGCCCACGCCCCAGCGCTGGAACACCGGCGCCCAGTCGCCCTGAGGTGCGGCCTCGCCGATACGGCGCTGCAGCGACACGCAGTCCTGCCACAACTCCATCAGCTCGCGCAGACGGCCCTCGGCCGTGGCGGCCAGCGCCGCGTGCCAGTCTGGCCCGGCACTGCCTGGCTCCAGGCCGGCGTCGTCGATCGGCGCGTCCTGGGATAGCTGCAACGCTGGCAGCGGCGCCTGCGCGCCCGCGCTGATCCATGCCGACACCAGCGCCATGTTGTGCGACAGCCGTTGCGGAATGCCTGCGGCGTGCTGGTGCAAGGCGTCAACCACGGAAGCCAGCGACGACAGCACGGGCAGCAGCATGGTCATGCGGCCACGCAACTCCTGCGCGTGCTTCACGCGCGCGGCGCTTTCGGCGTCGTAGGAGAGATGGCTGATCAACTGGTCGAGCGCGAGGATGTCGGCGGCCAGGCGATGGCGGCTGTGATGGCGCGACACCTTCGCGGCCGGATGCGCCGAAAGCATATCGGTGGCCCACAGCGCGGCGTCCGCCAGCCACTGGGCGGATTTCTGGCCGAGCACCGTGGCAACCTTGGCGGGGAAAATGGTCGAGCCGACAATGCTCGCGCACACGATGCCCAGGCAGATTTCCTCGGCCCGCGCCACGGCGATGTCGAACACGCCCGAGGGATCGCTCACCGAGGGCAAGGCCACCATCGGCAGCGTATAGGCCGCCAGCATGAACACATAGCTGCGCGGCGTGCGGTGCAGCAGCGCGACGTAGAGCAGGATGCCGGTCCATAACGCCACCGCGGCCATCAGCAGCACTGGCGCATTGACCAGCGGCGGCACGATGGCGACGGATGCGGCCGCGCCAAGCAGCGTGCCAAGCACGCGATACAGCGCCTTGGAGCGCGTCGCGCCGGTGAGCGGATGCGCCACGATATACACGGAGGCCATGGCCCAGTACGGGCGCGGCAGGCCCAGGTACAGCGCGATGAACAACGCCAGCATGGCCGCTGCAAAGGCTTTGAGGGAGAAGATCCAGTCCCGTCCGGTGGGCCAGCTGACCATGTTCTTACGACCCGAAAGCAGTGGTGGGCGCGGACTCGGCGGCTTGGGCGAGCGCATTGAGCACGCGCATGGCGCCCTCGAAGTCCTGCTCGCTGATGCCAGCGAAGACGCTGGCGCGGAGATGCTTGAGCTCGACCTCGATTTTTTCGGCGAGCGCCTCGCCAGCGTCGGTGAGCCAGAGCGCATTGGCCCGGCGATCGTTCGCATCCACTTCCCGGCGCACCAGGCCGGCGGCGGAGAGCTGGTCAACCAGACGGACCAGCGATGCGCCTTCCAGCCCGACATAGTCGGCCAGGGTGACCTGGCGCACGCCGCCGCCAAGGCGGCGGATAAACAGCAGGGGCCCCGCCGCCGCCGCGGAAATCCCGTAGGCGGTGACGGCGCCCTGCGAAATGTGGCGCCATTGGCGCCCGGCCAGCATCAGCTGGCCGGTAAAGGCAAAACGGAGGGCGTCGATGGAAGGCATGGACGGAATGATAGCAGCCATATAGTTAGGATGCAAATTATCACACTACAAAGCAATCTCCGCTGATACAAGCCGATGCGGGGCGATGCGGGAAGCACATGGAAATCGCATCGCCAGTTGAACCTGCCTTGCGCATCCAGGCTCGCGCCGCTGCCAAACGGCACCGGCACTGATATACGCGGGATATCGGCATCGCCGAAATGAATATTGGACACCCGAGGGCACGGTCCCTTAGCCTTTTGGGCAAGCGATTGTCGGCGGCGCCGCGCTGCGCCGGCCGTCCCGAGCCAAGGCGACGACGACGACGACAACAACGACCGGAGACCAGCATGACAAGCTTCCTGCGTTACGAGCAGCAGGGCCACATCGTGACCCTGACCATGAACGAGCCGGAGCGGCGTAACCCCCTCACCGGCAACACCGCTGTGGCCGACTTCCTGGAGGCCATCGACCGCATCCACCGCGACACCAGTGTGCGCGCGGTGATCATCACCGGCGCCGGCACCGCGTTTTCCTCAGGTGGCAATATCCGCGATATGGAACGCCAGGCTTCGGGCCAGGTGCCCGGCATGGAGATTCGCCAGGACTATCGCCTGGGCATCCAGCGCCTGCCGCTGGCGCTGTTCAACCTGGAGGTACCGGTGATCGCCGCCGTCAACGGCGCGGCCATGGGTGCGGGCCTGGACCTGGCCTGCATGTGCGACATGCGCATTGCGTCCGAGCAGGCGCAGTTTGCCGAGAGCTTCGTCAAGCTGGGGATCATTCCGGGCGATGGCGGCGCCTGGCTGCTGCCGCGCGTGATCGGCCTTGCGCGCGCCGCCGAGCTGACCTTCACCGGACAGGTCATCGATGCGCGCCAGGCGCTGGAGTGGAACCTCGTCTCGCGCGTGGTGCCGCCGGATCAGCTGCTGCCCACGGCCAATGAACTGGCCGAACGCATTGCCGCCAATCCGCCGCATGCGGTGCGGCTGGCCAAGCGCCTGCTGCGCGAGGCATTGCATACCCGGCTGGACACGCTGCTGGAATTGTCGGCCGGCTTCCAGGCGCTGTCGCACCAGACCTCGGATCACCGTGAGGCGGTGTCGGCCTTTCTGGAAAAGCGCAAGCCCGAGTTCACCGGCAGTTGATCCATCGTCGTTCCCATTTCCGTCAAGAAACATCGGAGACCCGCCATGCAGCAAGCCGTCATCGTCGACGCCATCCGTTCGCCCATGGGCCGCGCCAAGCCCGGCTCGGCCTTCACTGAACTCCATCCCACGGAGCTGCTGGCGCAGGTGCTGGCAGGGCTGGTCGCGCGCAACAAGCTGGACCCCGGGCTGGTGGAAGACGTCATCACCGGATGCGTGAGCCAGGTGGGCGAGCAATCCGCCACGCCCGGCCGCGTGGCCTGGCTGGCGGCGGGATTCCCAGAGCATGTGCCCTCCACCACCATCGACCGTAAATGCGGCTCCAGCCAGCAGGCCGTGCACTTTGCCGCGCAAGGCATCATGGCGGGCGCCTACGACATCGTGGTTGCCTGCGGCATCGAATCCATGAGCCGCGTGCCAATGGGCTCGGGGCGCATTGGGCAGAATCCGTACGGCCCGTCGTTCGAGGCGCGCTATGCGCCCGGGCTGGTGTCGCAAGGGGTCGCGGCGGAGCTGGTCACGGCGCAGTGGGAACTGTCACGCGATGATCTCGATCAGTACGCCGCGCAATCGCACCAGCGCGCGCACCAGGCGCGCGAGGCCGGCGCCTTCCGCCGCGAGATCCTGCCAATCCGTACCGCCGCGGGCCTCATCGCGCACGATGAAACCATCCGCCCCGCCACCACCGCCGAGCGCCTGGCCACGCTGGCGCCGTCCTTTCGCGACGAGACGCTCGGCCAGCGCTTCCCGCAGATCGGCTGGCATGTGACCGCCGGCAACGCCTCGCAGATCAGCGACGGCGCCGCCGCCATCTTGCTGATGAGCGAGCGCGCCGCCTCCCGCCTGGGCCTGAACGCCCGCGCGCGCTTCGTCGCCTTCGATGCCTGCGGCGACAGCCCCCTGACCATGCTGACCGCGCCGATCCCGTCGAGCCAGCGCGCGCTGGACAAAGGCGGCTTTGCGCTCGATGCGATTGCACACTACGAGATCAACGAGGCCTTTGCCTGCGTGCCGCTCGCGTGGCAGCACGCGCTGGGCGCCGACCCGGCACGCCTGAACCCGCGTGGCGGCGCGATCGCGCTCGGCCACCCGCTGGGCGCTTCGGGCGCGCGGCTGATGACCACCATGCTGCACGCGCTGGAAGACAGCGGCGAGCACTACGGCCTGCAATCGATGTGCGAAGCCGGCGGCATGGCCAACGCCACCATCATCGAACGGCTCTGAGCCGGCACGCACCCATATCCAGAACGAGGAGATACCAGATGAAGCTTGCCAACATGTCCGCCGTCGTCACCGGGGGCGCCTCCGGGCTGGGCCTCGCCTGCGCCCGCCGTCTCACCGAACGCGGCGTCGCCGTGGTGATCGCCGACCTGTCCGAAGACAACGGTGCGGCCGCCGTAGAGGAGCTCGGCGCGCTCGCCCGCTTTGTCCAGGCTGATGTCTGCGACACCGCACAGATGACCCGCGTGTTCGACGCGGCCGACACGCTCGGCACCATGCGCGCGCTGATCCATTGTGCTGGCGTGGGCGGCCCGGTGCGCCTGGTGGAGAAGGACGGCCAGCCCGGCTCGCTGGAAAAATACGAATCGATCGTGCGCATCAATCTCGTCGGCACCTTCAACACGCTGCGCCTGGCCGCCGCGCGCATGGCCCGCAACGAGCTGGTCGACGGCGAGCGCGGCGCGTGCGTGCTGACGGCGTCGGTGGCAGCCTATGAAGGGCAGATCGGGCAGATCCCCTATGCGTCCGCCAAGGCCGGCATCGTCGGCATGACGCTGGTGGCGGCGCGCGACCTGGCGCAGCGCATGATCCGCGTGTGCACCATTGCTCCCGGGCTGTTCGATACGCCGCTGCTGGCGCGCCTGCCGGAAAATGTGCGCGCCTCGCTGGGCGCCTCGGTGCCGCATCCGGCGAGGCTCGGCATGCCGGATGAATTCGCCTCGACGGCGCTGCACATCCTGGAGAACGCCATGCTCAACGGGGAGACCATCCGGCTCGACGGCGCGATCCGCATGGCGCCGCGCTAAAGGCGCAGTCGTCGCAATGGCGGTGCGGACCGGGAAGCGGACGCGCCGCCACGCCCGCACGAGGGCGACCATGCATACCGGAGGAGACACCCCATGCCTATCACGCTGTTCGGCAGGCTTTGCGCCACCCCGCTGCGCGCGGCCGCGCTTACCTTGTGCGCGGCCGCGATGCTGCCCGCCGCCGGCACGTCCCTGGCCGAGCCGGCATGGCCTGAACGCCCTATCACGATCATCGTGCCCGGCGCGCCGGGTGGCACCACCGACCTCCCGACCCGGCTGGTGGCGCAAAAGCTCAGCGCCATGCTGGGCCAGCCGGTCATCGTCGACAACCGCCCCGGCAGCGGCGGCATCATCGGCACGCAGGCCCTGCTGCGCGCGCCGGACGATGGCTACACCTTGCTGGTCGGCAACACTGGCTCCCATGCCATCAACTACAGCGCCTACAAGCACCTGAACTACCGGCCCCAGGACTTCGTGCCGATCACCGACATGATCTCGTTTCCCAACGTGCTGGTGGTCAACGCGCAATCGCCCATCAAGACCGTGGCCGACCTGAGCGCGGAACTGAAGAAAAAGCCCGGCCAGCTCTCTTATGGTTCCGCCGGCATCGGGCAGACCACCCATCTCACCGCCGAGCTGTTCCGCATGCGGTCCGCGACCGAGGTCATCCACGTGCCCTACCGTGGCTCGACACCAGCCACCACCGCGCTGCTGTCCGGGGAAACCACCTTCATGTTCGACAACCTGACGCAGGCGCTGCCGCACATCCGCGCGGGCAAGCTGCGCGCGCTGGCGGTCACCAGCGCCGAGCGCCTGCCCAGCCTGCCGGACGTGCCGACCATGGCACAGGCAGGCGTGAACGATTTCGTGGTGATGGGCTGGCTCGGCATATTCGCCGCGGCACGCACGCCGCCGGCCGTGGTCGCCAAGCTCCAGGCCAGCCTGGCGAGCGTCATGCGCGACACCGAGGTAGCGGCCAGGTTCAAGGAGATGGGGGGACTGGCCGGCGGACAGCCGCAGGCGAGTTTCGCCAGGTTCGTCGGCAGCGAGCAGAAACGTTGGGGGGAAACCATCCGCGCGTCGAACCTGAACCTGGACTGAGGAGCGCCCCCCGAACCATCCGGCATCGAATCTGGTTATCATGCTCCGGTCACCGCCACCGCACGCACGCACGCACGCCCCGCCTCCCATGCGAAACCGGATCAACGAAGAAATCACCTTGCGCAAGCTCGAAGTCCTGCTCGCCTACATGGAGACCGGCAACCTCGCCAAGGCCGCCGAGGCGCTGGATGTGAGCACGGTCAGCGTGCACCGCGCGCTGCACTCGCTGGAAGAAGGCATGCGCTGCGCGTTGTTCCGCCACGAAGGGCGCAACCTGCTGCCGACCGAAGCCGCGCACGTGCTGGCGGATGTGGCCACCGATGTCCTCAAGGCCATGGCCGACGGCATCCGCGCCACGCGCCAGGCCGCCGGGTATTCAGCCGATCACATGAAGATCGGCTCGCTCTATTCGCTGACCATCCGCACGGTGCCCGACGTGGTGATCGGCATCAAGGTCAGGCGGCCCGAACTACAGGCCGAACTGGTGCTCGGCTCCAACGCCGACCTGCTCTTCAAGCTCAAGCAAGGCGCCATCGACGCTGCGCTGATGGCCATGCCCGAGCCGGACCCCGAGATCGAATCCATTGCGCTGTTCGAGGACGAAATCTACTTCGCCGCGCCGGCGGATTCGCCTTATGCGCGGCAAGCCTCCATCGACCTGCGGCAATGCCGGGACGAGCCCTTCGTCACGCTCAGCGAAGGCTTCATCACCTACCAGGGCTTCATGGACGCCTTTCGCATCGCCGACTTCACACCCAATGTGGTGATGAAGGTCGGTGACATCTTCTCGCTGATGAACCTGGTCAGCGGCGGCGTAGGCTACGCGCTGCTGCCCGGCCGCGTGCGCGACGTGTTTGCGCACAAGGTGACGCTGGTTCCACTGTCCTCGCAGTACCGGCTGCGCCAGACCATCGGGCTGAGCTTTCTGCGGCGGCGCGAGCGGGATCCGAACCTGCTGGCGCTGGCGGCGGTTTGCCGGTTGGCGATGCGGGTGCCGCAGCCCGCCTAACCCACCACCGCCTTGGTCGCCAGAAACAACAACGACGGCCCCAGCAGGCACCCCAACCCCGTGTGGAACGTCGCCACCAGCGCACCGTAAGGCACCAGCCTGCGGTCCGTCGCCGCCAGCCCCGCCGATACCCCGCTGACGGTGCCAGCCAACCCGCCGAACACCATCGCGGCGCGCGGGTTGTTCAGGCCAAGGAAGCCTGCCGCCATGGGCGTGCCGACCATCACGATGATGGCCTTGATCAGCCCGGTGGCGATGCTCAGCGCGATCACGTCGGAGCTGGCGCCCAGCGCCGCGCCGGTCACCGGCCCCACGATATACGTCACCGCTCCGGCGCCGATGGTGGTCATGCTGACCGCATCGCTGTAGCCGAAGGCGCGCGCCACGGCAGCACCCACGATAAACGGCAGGATGGTGCCGAGCAGCAGCGACACCGCGCCGACCAGCCCGGCCTTGCGTGCCTCGGTCACCTGCACCTCGAAAGCGGTGGCAACGATGGCGAAGTCACGCAGCATGGCGCCGCCCATCAGGCCGATGCCGGAGAACAGCGAGAGATCGGCCAGGCCTTTTTCCTTGCCGGTGACGATGCCGCCATAGTAGGCCAGCAGCAGGCCGATCACGATGGCGATGGCGGAGGCGTGGACGCGACCGAAGGTCAGCCAGCGCGAGAGCCTTGACGACAGCCACATGATGATGCCAACCGCGGCAAACGCGGTGACCAGGGCGTTCTGCAGCAGGATGTTCTCGATAATGTGCAAAATGGAATGCGGCATGGCGGCGTCCTTAGCGCGATGCGTGGCTGGGGGTGGCTTCCGGCGAGGGCAGCGGCGGCAATGGCGCGTGGTCGCCGGTGCGGCTGAGCACCGCGATGCAGCAGGCCGAGACCAGCACCGCGCCGACTGCCGCGATCAGGGCTACCGGCCCGCCGCGCAACGCGGCGACCACGTTCTGTTGCGCCGCCATCGCCACCACCACCGGGATGTACATCGCGCCCCAGAAGCCGACGCCCGCCTCGGTCTCCTTGGGCAGGAGGCCGCGCCCGTGCAGGAAGAGCCGTATCGAGATCAGCAGCAGCATGGCAATGCCGACCCCGCCCACATTGGCCTTGACGCCGATCGCAATGCCTAGCAGTTCGCCAAGGAACAAGCCGATTAGGTGGCAGAGCGCCAGCAAGGCGGTTCCGTAGATGATCATGGTGCTGTCTCCTGTTGGCCCGTCGGCAGGGTTGCGCGCGGGCTGGTTCTAGGTTTGATGGATGCAATCTAGGCCAGCCATCGCGCTGCATCAATCAACCCGGCGGGAGAATCGTTAGCGTGGGATTAACGGCGGGATGCCGCCATCCGGCGCACTAGTGACCAGGCCGGCTCTTGCGTGCCAGGTGCGGCGGCGTACAGTGCGCCCCCGGCCGGGACCGCGCGCCTTGCATGTCGGGCCGCCAACACTTACACCTAGAGTAACGATGCCACGCCGGGCGTCATTGCTTGCGCCGCGCGCGCTGCGTATCTTGGTGCCATTCCTTGCATCAAGCACACCGGAGACGCGATGCCGAACCCAGTCACGGACCGACAGTGGGACACCCGCCGCAGCGAAAAGCGCCGCCGCATGGCGCGCGGCGCCGCCTTTGCCAGCGGCCGGGTCGTGCCCACGGCCGACATCGTCCCATTCCTCGAAGCCATCACCGCGCCGGGCGACCGCGTGGTGCTGGAGGGCAACAACCAGAAGCAGGCCGACTTCCTCTCGCGCTCGCTGGCCGAGGTAGACCCGGCCAAGGTGCACGGCTTGCACATGATCATCCCGAGCGTGAGCCGGGTGGAGCATCTCGACCTGTTCGAGCGCGGCATCGCCAGGAAACTGGACTTTGCCTATGCCGGCGCACAGAGCCTGCGCATCTCGCAGTTCCTGGAAGATGGCCAACTGGAGGTCGGCGCCATCCACACCTACATCGAGCTGTACGCGCGGCTCTATGTGGACCTGACGCCCAACATCGTGCTGATCGCCGGCTACAAGGCGGACCGCGACGGCAACCTCTACACCGGTGCCAGCACCGAGGACACGCCCGCGCTGGTGGAGGCCGCCACCTTCCGCGACGGCATCGTGGTGGCCCAGGTCAACGAGATCGTGGATGACCCCGCCGGGCTGCCGCGCGTGGATATCCCCGGTTCCTGGATCGACTACGTGGTGCAGGCCGACAAGCCCTTTTTCTGCGAGCCCCTGTTCACGCGCGACCCGCGCCTGATCAAGCCGGTGCATGTGCTGATGGCCATGATGGCGATCCGCGGCGTGTACGAGCGCCACCAGGTGCAGTCGCTCAACCATGGCATCGGCTTCAATACCGCTGCCATCGAACTGATCCTGCCGACCTATGGCGAGTCGCTCGGCCTCAAGGGCAAGATCTGCAAGTACTGGACGCTCAACCCCCACCCCACGCTGATCCCCGCCATCGAGTCGGGCTGGGTGGAGAGCGTGCACAGCTTTGGCAGCGAGCTCGGCATGGAGAACTATGTGGCCGCGCGCCCGGATGTGTTCTTCACCGGCGCGGATGGATCGATGCGCTCCAACCGCGCCTTCTGCCAGCTTGCCGGCCAGTACGCGGTGGACCTGTTCATCGGCTCCACGCTGCAGATCGACGGCGACGGCCACTCCTCCACGGTCACGCGCGGGCGCCTGTCCGGCTTTGGCGGCGCGCCCAACATGGGCCACAACCCGGGCGGCCGGCGCCATCCCACACCAGCGTGGCTCGACCTGATCGAGACCGACGACCCGCTCGCGCGCGGCCGCAAGCTGGTGGTGCAGATGGTGGAGACCTTCCAGGCAGGCGGCAAGCCGACCTTTGTCGAATCGCTCGATGCGGTGCAGGTGGCCAAGGACAGCGGCATGCCGCTGGCGCCGGTGATGATCTACGGCGACGACGTCACGCACGTGCTGACCGAGGAAGGCATCGCCTATCTCTACAAGGCACGCTCGCTGGAGGAGCGCCGCGCCATGCTGGCGGCCGTGGCCGGGGTGACGCCGATCGGCCTGCGCCACGACACCAGCACCACGCGCCGCATGCGCAGCGATGGCCTGATCGCGCTGCCCGAAGACCTCGGCGTGCAGCGCAGCCAGGCTACGCGCTCGCTGCTGGCGGCCAAGAGCATGGCCGACCTGGTCGACTGGTCCGGCGGGCTGTATGAGCCGCCGGCACGCTTCCGGAGCTGGTGATGGCAAGCCTCGCGTTACCTGCCGGGCACCGTGACGATGCCTTCAACCCCGCCGCCATCGCGCTGGCCGATCTCGCCGTCAATGCCCTGATCGACGAGGCCGCGCTGTCGCCCAAGCCGGGGCTGGTGGATGGCCGCGGCAATGGCGCCCACGCCGACCTCAACCTGGACCTGATGCGCGTCTCGGCGCGCGCGCTGCATCCCGCCTTTGCCGAGATGGCGGCGGCGGGCATGCGCGCGGCGCAGCCCAGCGTGGCGTTGCGCGAGCGGCTCGGCGCGCTGGGCCGCGAAGCGGAGGCCGCGATGATGCGCGCCACCGGCGGCATCAACACGCATCGCGGCGCGATCTGGAGCCTGGGACTGCTGGTTGGCGCGGCGGGCTTGCACCGGCATGGACATGGCGCGCATGGCATAGCCCGCACCGCCGGCGCCATCGCACGCTTGCCCGACCGGCACCGTCCCGCGCGCACGGGCAACAAGGGCGAACGGGCCTGCATCAACTACGGCGTCGCCGGCGCGCGCGGCCAGGCGCAGGCGGGCTTCCCGCATGTGCTGCGCGCTGGCCTGCCAGAGCTGATTCGCAGCCGGGCGCGCGGCGACGCCGAGCCCAGCGCGCGCGTCAACGCGCTGCTGGCGATCATGCAGCGGCTCGACGATACCTGCGTGCTGGCCCGCGCCGGCCGCGAAGGCCTGGCGCTAATGCAGGACGGCGCGGGCCAGGTGCTGGCAGCCGGCGGCATCGGCACGCTGGCCGGACGCCGCCTGCTGCGCCGGCTCGAAGGCGGCATGCTCGCCTGCAACGCCTCTCCCGGCGGCGCAGCGGACCTGCTCGCCGCCACTTTCTTCCTGGACCGGCTGCCACCCGCAGCGCGGCCGGCCAAAGCCCCCGTGCAAGGAGACAAATAATGGAACAGCTCCAGTTCGAATATCCCGCCGGCGCGCCGGCAAGCCAGCGCGTGCTGGTCGGCGTGGTCGGCTCCGGCGATCTCGAAGTCATGGTCGAGCCCGGCACAGCCGGTACCACGCTGGTTCACGTCACCACCTCGGTGGACGGCTACGGCAAGGTCTGGGACGCGCAGCTCTCGCGCGTGTTCAGCACCGAGCCGCGCGCCGCCATGCGCATCCGCATCCATGATTTCGGCGCCACGCCGGGCGTGGTGGGCATGCGGCTGGCGGAAGCCTTCGAGGCGCTCGGCGGCGATGGCAAGGAGCAAGCATGAACCACGCATCGCTGCTGAACCGCGAGAGCTTTGTCGAACTCGGCGCGCGCGCCCGCGTGCATGCGCTGCTCGATCCCGGCACCTTGCGCGAACTCGCCGGCCCCTTCGAGCAACTGGTCTCGCCGTGGCTGGCGCGCCAGGGCGTGGTGCCGCAGGCGGACGACGGCGTGGTGGTGGCCAAGGGCCGCATCGACGGCCAGCCTGCCGTGGTGCTCGCCATCGAAGGCGCGTTCCAGGGCGGCAGCCTGGGCGAAGTGGGCGGCGCCAAGATCGCCGGCGCGCTGGAGCTGGCGGCGCAGGACAACCGGCGCGGCGTGCCCACGCGCGCGGTGATCCTGTTCGAGACCGGCGGCGTGCGGCTGCAGGAGGCCAACCTGGGACTGGCGGCCATCGCCGAGATCCACGCAGGCATTGTCGACCTGCGCCGCTACCAGCCGGTGGTTGGCGTGATCGCCGGCACCGTGGGCTGCTTCGGCGGCATGTCCATCGCGGCCGGCCTGTGCAGCTGCCTGGTGGTGACGCGCGAGGCTCGCCTCGGCCTGAACGGGCCGGCGGTGATCGAGCAGGAGGCGGGCGTGGCCGAATACGATTCGCGTGACCGGCCCTTTATCTGGAGCTTTACCGGCGGCGAGCAACGCGTTGCCACTGGCCTGGCGGATCACTACGTGGAGGACGACACCGAAGCCATCCGCGCCACGGTGCGCGAGGCCCTGGCGCAAGGCGTGCCGGCCGTGCACCGCAGCGAGCGCTACGCGCATTACCTGCAACGCCTGGCCGAATACGATCCGGCACGCCAGCCGGAGCCGCAAACCGTCCGCACCATCTACGCACACGGAGCGAAGCCATGAGTTCAGCAAACACCCAGGGCCGCGGCGAGGCCTGGCTCGCGGCGCTGACGCGCAACGCCCCGCGCCTCCCCGGCTATCCCGCCACCGTGCAGGTGGCCGACGCCGAACTGGCCGGCCAGCCGGCGCGCTTTATCGCCGTGGTGCCCGACGCCGGCAACACCTTCCCGCGCGTGCGCGACGGCGAGGTCGGCCTGCTCGAAGGCTGGTCGCTGGCGCGCGCCGTGCACGAGATCGTGCTGGCCGACCGCGACGCCGCCATCAAGCGGCCCATCGTGGCCATCGTCGATACGCCCAGCCAGGCCTATGGCCGGCGCGAGGAAGCCTTCGGCATTCATCAGTCGCTGGCGGGCGCGGCCGATGCCTACGCCACGGCGCGGCTGCAGGGCCATCCGGTGATCGCGCTGCTGGTCGGGCGCGCCATGTCGGGCGCCTTCCTCGCGCACGGATACCAGGCCAACCGCCTGATCGCGCTGAGTGATGCCGGCGTGCAGGTACACGCCATGGGCAAGCAGGCCGCCGCGCGCATCACCATGCGCAGCGTGGAGGACCTGGAGAGCTTTGCCGCCACCGTGCCGCCGATGGCGTATGACATTGGCAACTACGCCACGCTGGGCCTGCTGTGGAAGCGGGTCGGCGTCAACCACGCGGCGCAGCCCGACGCGGCCGATCTCGATACCGTGCATGGCGCGCTGCAAGCCGCGCTGGCTGATATCCAGGCGGATCCGCAACGGGATCTGCGCAGCCGCCTGGGTGGAGAAAACCGCCAGGCTTCCAGCCGTGTGCGCGAAGTGCTCGCGCAGCAGTGGCAGGACTGAACCATTGCACGACCGGCGCATGAGATGACCACAAGCACGCTCCTGCCGCATGACCTGCTGTGGCTCGCGGACGCACCGGGCTTCGCCCGTGCCAGTGCGCTGCCGCAGTGGGCAAGTGCCGACTGGCTCGCGCAAGCCCCGCTGGTGGTGCGGCGCGATGGCGCCATCGAAGGCCGCATCCCGGTCGGGCTGCGCGGCACCACGCGCGCGCAGCGCCACGCGGCGTGGCTGCCCGCCGCGCAGGTAGCGCGCGTGGTCACGCCGGGCATGCTCGCGCGGCAGGCACGCTGGCGGGATCATCCGCGCCGCGCCGCGTTGCCTGCGCTTGCCGCGCTGGCGCGCATCGCGCCAGCGCTGGATGCTGCGCAGGTGGACTGGGGCGTGACCGGCGGTGTCGGCTTTACGCTGGCCAGCGGCATCGACGTGCTGCATGCGGGCAGCGACCTGGACCTGCTGGTTACGGCGGGCACGCCGCTTTCGGCCGGCCTGGCCCGCACTCTGGCTGCCTTGCTCGATGATGCGCGAGCGCGCATCGACATCCAGGTGGCCACCCCGTTTGGCGCGTTCGCGCTGCGCGAGCGCGTGCGCACCGGCGGCCGCGTGTTGCTCAAAACGGCGACTGGCCCTGTCATGAGCCAGGACCCTTGGCAGCCGCAGCCATGAGCACACTATTCACCTTTCCGGGGCAAGGCGCCCAGCGCCCCGGCATGCTGCATGCGCTGCCCGACCACCCTGCCGTGCGCGCTACTGTAAGCGAGACCAGCGAAGTGCTCGGGCGCGATGTGCTGGCGCTGGACAGCGCGGCCGAACTAGCGTCCACCGTGGCCGTGCAGTTGTGCCTGTTGACCGCTGGCGTGGCGATGGCGCGCTGCCTGCTTGCCGAAGGCGCCAAACCCGATGCCGTGGCCGGCCTGTCGATCGGCGCCTTCCCGGCGGCGGTCTGCGCAGGCGTGCTGGACCATGCCGATGCGGTCAGGCTGGTGGCGCAGCGCGCAAAGCTGATGGAGCAAGCGTATCCGAGCGGCTATGGCATGACGGCGATCCTCGGCATGGAGCTGGGCCCGCTGGAGCGCATCATCGCGCAGGTACACGGACCGGCGTCGCCGGTCTACCTGGCCAATCTCAATGCGCCCGCCCAGTTCGTGATTGCCGGCGCCGCGACGGCCATGGCGCGCGTTGCGGAGCTGGCGCTGGACAATGGCGCGCACGCGGCCAAACCCATTGCCATCAGCGTGCCCTCGCACTGCGCTCTGCTCGACGGCGCGGCAATCGAGCTCGTTCGCGCGTTCGAGGGTGTGCGCATCAACCGGCCGCGCCTGCGCTACTTCAGCGCTAGCGCGGCACGCGAGTTGCGCGAACCGGCGCGCATCGCCGCCGACCTGGCGCGCAACCTTGCCGTGCCGGTGCGCTGGCATGAGGCCATGCTGCTGGCGCGCGAATGCGGCGTGCGCCTGGCGGTGGAAATGCCGCCCGGCAATGTGCTGACGCGGCTGGCCGCGCCGCTGCAGCCGGACGGCATCGCCGTGGCCTGCGCCGACACGCGCATCGACAGCGTGGTGGCGCTCACGGCGCGTGAAGCGCTGCGGGCGTCGTCCTGAACCGGGCCATCAGCCCAGCGGCAACGCCGTGCTGTACAGGACCTGCTTGAGCGCAAAGCTGGAGCGGATG
This sequence comes from Cupriavidus sp. GW822-FHT03E04, assembly GCF_058801495.1. Classification (NCBI taxonomy): domain Bacteria; kingdom Pseudomonadati; phylum Pseudomonadota; class Betaproteobacteria; order Burkholderiales; family Burkholderiaceae; genus Cupriavidus; species Cupriavidus sp. GW822-FHT03E04. The sequence goes on along the minus strand of NZ_JBXANI010000002.1, from coordinate 366,266 downwards.
CTGGACACGCCGGGAATGCGCGTGATCTGGTCGATGATCAGCCGCTCCAGCGCTTCCACATCGGCCACCACCACGCGCAGCAGATAGTCTGCATCGCCCGACATCAGGTAGCACTCCATCACCTGCGGCAGGGTGGTGATGCGCCGCTCGAAGGCATCCAGGGTTTCGCGGCGCTGCTTGTCCAGCGAGATCTGGATAAACACCACCACCTTCAGCCCGAGCCGGCGCGCGTCCAGCAGCGTGACACGGCGCGAGATCACGCCTTGCTTTTCCAGCTGCTTGACCCGCGCCAGGCAGGGCGAGGGGGACAGGCTGACGCGGCTGGCCAGTTCCACGTTGGTCAGGCTGGCGTCTCGCTGCAGCTCGTTGAGGATCCGGATATCCGTGGCGTCCAGGTCGATGTCCAGCACGTTGCACTCCTGTTTTTTTATATGACAGCATTCTATGCCGCAACGACACGCATTTGCAGCCGCTTTCGGTTTTTGCTGCGGCGCAATAAACCGTAGACTTTCCAGCATCCCCCTCCCATCTCATGGCGGCGGGACAACCTGGTCAAAGAATCGAGTCGAAGCATGCAAGTACAACAAGGATGGCGCCGGTTTATTCCCCTCGCCTGCGCCGTGGCGATCTGGGGCGGCAACTGGCCGGTCATGAAGCTGGGCCTGACCCACGTCAGCCCGCTCTGGTTTGCCGCAGCGCGCTTCGTCTCGGCCGCCGCCATCAGCTTCCTGGTGCTGGGTGCATTTCGCCGGCTGCGCGTGCCCACGCGGCAGGAATGGCCGCTGGTGATCGGTGTGGGCCTGCTGCAGATGGCGGCCTTCACCGCGCTGGCGCTGTGGGCGCTGCAGTACGTGCCGCCGGGACGGGCCTCGGTGATCGCCTATGCCACCTCGGTGTGGGTGATTCCGCTGTCGTCGCTGGTGCTCAAGGAGCGGCTGTCGCGCCCACAGTGGATCGCCACCGGCCTGAGCTATGCCGGCATCGCGCTGATGATCGCCCCGGCCGTGCGGGACTGGCAGTTGCATACCGCCGTGGGCCTGGTGATGCTGCTCGGCGCGTCGCTGGCCTGGTCGCTCAGCATCATCCAGCTGCGCGCCAACCGCACGGTGCGCCTGGGCGCGGACATGATCCCGTGGGAAACCGCCGTGGCCTCGGTGCCGCTGGTGGTGCTGGCACTGCTGCGTGACGGCGCGCCCCACTTCCTCTCGGTGCCGGAGATCTGGCCGCTGCTGTTCTACACCGGACCGCTGGCCACCGCACTGACCTTTATCGTGGTGCTCAACATGACACAGGCCTTGCCGCCTGCAGCCACCTCGATCGCCATGCTGTGCGTGCCGCTGATCGGGCTGGTGGTCTCGGCGGTGGCGTTCCAGGAGCGGATCTCGGCGGATCTGTCGGCCGGGCTGGCGCTGATCGCGCTGGGGGTGGCAACGTCGGCGCTGGCGCCGTGGCTGGGACGGCGGCTGCAGTGGCGCGGCGCCTGATGCTTTGGAAATTAAGCATCAAACGTTACAAGAAGACACAGTTGTATTACCCCGCTAATACCTGACATCGGCGCGCCGGCTTACAGTGGAGCCAATCACTAACCGGAGCCACCCGTGCGGAAAACTGCCACCCTTTGCGTCATTGCTGCTGTTGCAGGCCTTGCGTCCAGCGCCGCATTCGCGCGCGTGGATGTGGACATCGGCATCGGCATGCCCGGCCCGGTGTTTGTCGCGCCGGCTCCCGTCTACCAGCCAGCCCCCGTGTACCGGGCCGCGCCAGTCTATGAACCGGCCCCGGTGTATGTGCAGCCCCAGCCGGTGGTAGTGACAGGCCCGGGTTACTATGGCCCCGGCTACTACGGCCCCGGTATGCGCGAGCGCGCCTGGCGCGAACGCGATCGGCGCGAGCGTGATTGGCGCGAGCGTGATTGGCACGAACACGACCATGAGCGCGACCGCGACCGCGAATGGCGCCGTTGATGGCGCGGACGTGGCTCCTCCTGCTGGTCGTGGTGCTCCTGCGGCCAGCGGCTATGAGATCGAGGCCAGAGGCAGGTTCAGCAGCAGATTCTGCGGCTTCACCTTGAGGATCCCGGCCTCGTTCATCGCCGCCGCCAGGTAGACGGGCCGGCCAGCCACATCCGGGCGCACCACGGATGGATCGGCAAAATCCAGCCGGAACAGCGACAAGATGCGCCGCTGCCGCTGCGGCTCCAGTTCCACGCCGCGATACAGGTCATTGAGCAACAGCGTGGCCTGCGCGTCCAGCCCGATATGCCAGGCCCACTGCCGGTCCTCGATCGCGGAGAGCGGCATCACCATCACCTCCACCCCGAAGAAATGCCGCACCCAACGCGCGAGCACGCGGCTGAACGCAGCCAGCGCCGCGCTGCCGCTGGCGAAGCGGATCACCGTGTCGTGGCGCTCGCTGCGTCCCCAGTAAGCCTGCGCGTTATCGCGATCCAGCACATCCAGTTCCACCTTGCGCGCCGGGACCTGCGCTTCGGCCAGCGTGCGGCCTAGCTCGCCGTAGACACTGCCCGACGCGTGCAGCTCGACGGTGTCGGCATCGGCCAGCATCACACCGCCTTCCTGCAGCGAGACCTTCTGCGCGCGGGAGAACAACTCCGCGGCGCGCCACTCCATCGGATCCGGCTTGTCACTGTCATGCAGGATGCCGTGCACGATCAGGTGCGCAAGCTGGTCGATAAAGACCGGCGGCACCCTGACGTTGCCCTCGCGGAAAATATCCAGATAGGCCGCCTCGATGGTCGGCGCGGCAAGCAGGCGCTCGCGCATGGCCAGCACCACGGCGTAGTTGTCGCGGGCATCGGGGTCTTGCAAGGCGGCAAGCTCGCTGGCCGGCACGGCCCGCCGTGGCTCGGCGATCAACGCAGCATGCAGCGCTCGCTCGGCGTCGCAAGATTCGTCCACCGGCGCCACCTCCGGGCGGCGCCACCACATCCGCAGCAGGTGGTCGCTGGCCAGCAGCTGGCCGTCACCGTCGCGCGCAGCGGAGTCGAAGCCGGAATGGGGCCAGCGGGCGGGGATGGATTCAACCATGGTGGGTTAGCAAACAAGGGGAGCCTCAGTATCCCATAGGCCGCGGCAGCGAGCCCCTTGCGCCTTGGCAGAAAAGAACCAGTTTCCTGGCGCGCGGCCATTGCGCGGCTCGCTTGGGAGAACCCGCACAGACCGCACTTGATTGCCGAGCGCAATACTCCGACCAGAGTATGTACGCTGCAAACCGCCCGCGCAGATACTTTCCCTCCTGCACAATTCACGGGGCGAACCATGCACTTCAGCGCCAGGGCTGACGCCAATCACGCACGGCAACACCCGTCCCAGCGCGGACAGTCACGCCACTTTGCCGACATTGATCAGTTGCTGGGCCCGCGAGAACAACGCTACTTCGGATCCGGATTCATGCGCGTCCAGTATCGCGTGATAGCGCCCTGCACCGACATCGCAGCGCTGCCATGCCAGGGCAAGGTTGCGGTCATCTATCCTCAGGACTGGTCCAGGAAGTCCACCGGCGCTACGGCGCCGCCGCATCTCTCGACAGTGGACGCAACCCATCTGGGCGCGGTGCTCTCCGAGTGGGCGGTAGCTCAGCGATTCACGACAAGTCCGTCCGAGCCTGAAGTGCTGATCAATCGCTGTGAGATTCGCAGTGGAAATGCACCCGATGAACAGCTCGACGCCCTGCCTTATGCCATCCATCGCATTGTCACCGAGCCGCTCAAGGATCGCCGCTCGCTCTACCGCTTTTCCACGCGGATTGAACTGCAGCTTGGCGGCATGGAACTGGCGCTGACCCTGACCCACAATGGGCAGCCGCGCAACGATGCGACACACGTCGACAACACCGGAATGCTCGAACACGATGCGCCGCAATCGGTAGCCGGCAGGCTGGCGATCGGCGGCGTCTACGGGATCGATCTGCACCATCTCATGCTCAGTCCCGACGACGGCCATGCCATCGCGGAGACCATCTTCAGTGCCCCTACATCCGTCTACCGAACGCTTTCCAATGTGGAGTTCGTATTGGCTTGCGCCCAGATGGCGCAAGCCGTCATCTACCAGAAAGACAGGATTTCACGAACCCGGAGCAATACGCTCTGGATGCGGGATTTCATTATCAGCACCGCCGTGCCCTGCAAGGTCCGCCGCCAGCAATTGATCGAGCTGCACACGTTGAGCCACAAGCGCAGGCGCGCGAATGGATGCAATTGGTCCGTCTTCCGGTTCCTATGCCAGCTTGGCACAATGACCGCCACCTTCACATTCGCCCACCACCTCCCCGCGACGGAAGAAGATGCCCCGCCTGCGAGCAGGGACTGACATGCGCATCGTGATCTCCGGCACTTACTCCACCGGCAAGTCGACCACGACCGATGCCCTGGGTTACCTGACCGGCATTCCCCGCACCAATGCCCGCACCATGCGCGAAATCATGCCGGAAGCGCTACCGGGCAAGGTGCTTGAGCAGTGCAGCATTCCCGAACTGATGGAACTCTGCCTGTGGCGGTTCAAGGAGCGTGTCGTGTCCGAGCACATGTGTGGAGACACCTACATTTCGGACGGCTCCTGCCTGCACGAGTGGATCTATGCCCGAGGCCGCCTGATCGCGGGGATCAATCCCGCCAATGGGCCACTAACCCGTGGCCTGCGCAAGCTACTGGGCTTGCGCTATCGCCCCGCGCATGAACACATCTTTGAGCGACTCATGCACGCGGTGGAGGCGCACGCCCGCGCCTCGTATGAGGAGGTGATCCACCTGCCGATCGAGTTCCCGATGACCGACGATGGCCATCGCCCCGTCTCGGAAGCGTTTCGCCGCATGACTGAGCGCATGCTGCTGGAGAGGTTGCAGGCGCTTGGCATTCCCTGCCGCGTGGTGGGCGGATCGATCGAACAGAGACTCGCGCAAATTACAGCGCTCTATGGATGGCCGCACCTATGCAGCATCCCCGACGCCATCGCCATGGCCCGCGCCAACGCGGCACGCATCGAGCAGGAGAGCAACGCCCGCCATCAGTCGTTCCGTGAAGGCATGGACTGGCGCCATCGCCTGGCGCGCGAATTAAGCACCTTGTAAAGCGTTCACACCGCCCAGAGGGCCGAGTCTTCTGCCTTCCAGTTTCCCACCGCCAACAACGCAAAAAGGAGTTCCCCATGCCCAGGATTGCCATCGTCTATCAAAGTAACGCAGGCCACACCGCCGTGCTCGCCCATGCGGTCCAAGTGGGCGCGCAGTCGATCGCCAACACAACCACAAGCCTCATTCCTGTCTCTGAGGTGAACAGCCGCTGGAGCGAACTCGACCAGGCCGACGCAATCATCTTTGGCGCCCCCACGTTCATGGGGAACGTCCCTGCCGACTTCAAGCGATTCATGGATGACTCCTCCGTCGTCTGGGCGTCGCAGGGCTGGCGTAACAAGCTTGCGGCCGGGTTCACTTGCTCGGCATGCTGGAGCGGGGACAAGCTGAACACCCTGATGCAAATGACGATCTTTGCCGCGCAACACGCCATGATCTGGGTACCGCTGGGTACGATGCCCGGCTATCACACCAGCCAGGGAACCCCGCGGGACCTGAACCGGGTCGGCGGCTTCCTGGGCGCCATGGCCCAGGCCAATGCGGACGAATCGCCCGATGTCGCTCCGCCGCAATGCGATCGCGATACGGCTCAGGCACTGGGCAAGCAAGTCGCCGAGGCTGCCACCCGGTTCATCTACGGCACGCGCTGATTGAGCGCGGGCCAAGTTCGAGAATTATCCGCTTGACCCGAGGACATGCCCGGACGATGATTTCCGGGTACTTCGGCGCCGGCACCAGCGGTTGTGGCATGCGCCTCCATAACGATCGGCGGACACGACACATCGCTCACCCGGCGCGCGCTCCGTCCCTACCCATCCAACCCACCGTGCTCATCCAATGCGCAAGGGCAGGTGCTTAAGGAGCGACAACGATGGACATGCATGCGTCTGCGCTTTATGTGAAAGCACCTTCCAGCCGTGGCCGGGAGATTCAGCAGTCCATGCGGTCCGCCGCGATTGCGGATCCGGATAGCTTCCTGCACTGGTCACGCACCTGGCTCAATGAACTGATCCCGCACCAGATGTCCGCATTCGGCCTGACCACCAAACATACCTTGGGGGTCAGGCCACTCGAAACGTTCACCTTTCGCGTGCCGGAGGCCTACCTGCAACAGGTTACGCGTAGCCCCGGCGTGGGCTGCCCGGTTTTTTCGCACTGGATCCTGGCGCGCACTCCTCAGTTTTTCTGCCCGGACATGGCCGGCGAGAACGTGGCATTGGCGTCGTTATTCAAGCAATACGCGCTTGGCAATCTTTTTCTCCACGGACACGTCGATGCGGACCGCGGGCTGGCGTCTTATTTCGCGCTGTTCGGCGTGGATACGGCGCGCCGCGCTCACCACGAGCACCATGCCGAGGCGGTTGCCCTCGGGGTCCACGATGCTCTCGTCAAGATCCATCATCTCAGAGGGAGCGGCAATCCCGCGAGCGCGGCCGTACGATCCCTCACCAAAGCGGAGCAAGCGGTCTTCCATTGGCTCCGCCAAGGCAAGACCAACTGGGAAATCGCACGTATCCTCAACAAGAGCGAGTGGACGGTGAAGACCCAGGTTCAACACATCCTGCGCAAACTGGATGCGAGGAACCGGCAGGTGGCGATATCCCGCTAAGTGGCCGTTTCATGAAGCGAAGCGGTTCTGGCTAAGCGCCCTGGCTGGACATTACCGCCTGCCGCAAACGCGCCACGCCTTCCACGATCTGCGTATCGGACGCGGTGGCGAACGATAGCCGCAGCGCGGCCGAGCGCTGTCCGTCCACGCCAAAGCTGGCGCCCGGCACATACATCACGCGCGCCGCGATGGCGTGCGGCAGCAGGCTGGCCGCGTCGGCCACGCCGTCGATCTCGCACCACAGGAACATGCCGCCTTGCGGGGTTTCGCAGCGCAGCGCGGAACCGAACGCATCGGCCAGGGCCTGCACCATCAGGTCGCGCTTGTGGCGGTAAAGGTCGATGATGCGCGCGGTCTGGCGGGGCAGCAGGCCGTCCGCCAGGCAGCTTGCCATGGCGAGCTGCAGCCACGGCGAGGTACACAGATCGCAGACTTGCTTGGCGATCACCGCGCGCCGCAGGATTTCGGCGGGCCCGGCCATCCAGCCCAGGCGCAGCCCGGGCGCCATGGTCTTGGAGAAGCTGCCGAGATAGATCACCCACGGTGTCAGCGCGGGCTCCTGCGCGGCCAGAGACAGCAGCGAGGGCAGCGGCTCGCCGTCAAAGCGCAGGCTGCCGTAGGGATCGTCTTCCACCACCACGATGCGGTGCTGCGCGGCGAGCGCGAGCACGGCGCGGCGGCGCGCCAGCGCCAGCGTGCGCCCGCTCGGGTTGGCGAAGGTGGGCACCAGGTAGAGCAGGCGCGGCCGTTCGGCGTCGGGGCAATCCGCCAGCATGGTGGCAAGGGCCTGCACGCACAGCCCGTCCTGGTCGGAAGGGATGGCGCGCACGGCGGCGCCGGCGAGCCGCAGCGCCTGCACGGCGGCGGGATAGGTCGGCGTTTCCACCCACACCGGCGTGCCCGGCGCGACAAAGGCCTGCACCAGCAGGTCGAAGCCTTGCTGCGAGCCCGAAGTCACTACGACCTGCTCGGGCGGCAACGGCGCGCCGCGCTCCGCCATCAGCGCGGACAATGCCTGGCGCAGCGCGGGCATGCCCTCGGTCGGCCCATACTGCAGGCATTGCGCGGGATTGGTGGCCATGACCTTGGACGCGGCATCCTGCAGCGCGGTGGCATCGAAGCTGGCCGGCGAGGGATAGCCACCCGCGAACGAAATCATGTCCGGCAGGCTCATGTAGGGAAACAGCTCGCGGATGGGCGAGCCTTGCGGCTCCCGCATGGCCGGCGCGAACGCGTACGGATGGACTGGCGTGCTCATGAGAGGCTCGGTGTGGGATCAGTCGATCGGTCGATCGGTCGATCAGTCGACGGTGGCGCCGGAGAGCTTGACGATCTCGCCCCACTTGCGGCGATCGTTGCGCACCAGTTCGGCGAACGCTTCCGGCGAGTTCGGCGCCAGCTCGGCGCCCTGCTCGCGCAGCTTGGCCTGGATGGCGGGATCGCTGGTGGCGCGTGCCAGGTCGCGGCTGATCTTCTGCGCAATCGCGGCGGGCAGGCCCTTGGGCGCAAACAGGCCGAACCACGGGCTGGCGTCGAAGCCTTCGACCGGCCCGGCCGCTGCCACGGTGGGCACATTGGGCAGCGCCGCCGAACGAGCTGCGGAGGTAACCGCCAGCGCCTTGAGCTTGCCGGCACGGACGAACTGGATCGATGCGGGCAAGTTATCGAACATCACGTCGACGCTGCCGCCCATCAGGTCGGCCAGCGCCGGGCTGCTGCCCTTGTAGGCAACGTGGCTCATCTGCGTACCGGTCATGCGCTGGAACAGCTCGCCCGCCAGATGGGTCGACGTGCCGTTGCCGGCCGAGGCCATGTTGACCTTGGCGGGATTGGCCTTGAGGTAGGCGATGAACTCCGCCAGCGTGGTCACGCGGGCGCGCTCGGCAAATGCCGGCGAGATCACCACCACGTTGGGCACCTTGGCCACCAGCGAAACGGGCACGAAGTCCGCCGCGGCGTCGTAGGGCAGCTTCTTGTACAGCGTGGGATTGATGCCGAACTCGCCGACCGAGCCCATCAGCAGCGTGTAGCCATCCGCCGGCGACTTGGCCGCCACGCCGGTGCCAACGATGCCGCCGGCGCCAGGACGGTTGTCCACCAGCACCGGCTGCTTCCACATCACGGTGAGCTGGTCGCCGATCATGCGCGCCACCATGTCGGTGGTGCCGCCGGCCGGATACGGCACGATGATGCGGACCGGCTTGTTAGGGAAGTCGTCCGCACTGGCCGTGGCCGCGGTCACGGCTAGCAAACCCATTGAAATGCCGCAATGGCCGATGATGCGAAGCAGTCGATTCATGCCGGTCTCCTCGTTTCCTTATTGGTTGTGATGTCCCGTCTCTGGTCTCTTGGGGGGCGGGGGACGCCGGAAGGCCTATAGGCAACATTCCGCGAGTTCGGCATTTTTAGTCATCAACTTTTTTACTTCAAGCGAGATTTACGCATAGGATGATGACTTTCATGCATCAATCTGGGGTGCCAGTGAGATGCCCAAGTCAACCACCCCCTGCCACTCGCCCCATGAGCGCCTCCCGCATTCCCAGCCTCAGCAGCCTGCGCGCCTTCGAAGCCGCCGCCCGACACCAGAACCTGCGCCGGGCCGCGGCGGAACTCTGCCTGAGCGAGAGCGCCGTCTCGCGCCAGATCGCCACACTGGAAAGCCAGCTCGGCGTGGCGCTGTTCCACCGCGCCAACCAGCGCGTCAGCCTGACGCCGGCCGGATCGCTATACGGCTACCAGGTACGGGAAAGCCTGCAAAAGCTGCAGCGCGACACGCTGGACATCATGGCGCACGAGGGCGCGGGCGGTATCGTGGAACTGGCCTGCGTGCCGACCCTGGCAGTGGAATGGCTGATCCCCCGCTTGCCGGCGTTCTACGCGCAGCATCCACAGGTGGTGGTCAACTTCAGCGCGCAAGCGGATGTGTTCCTGTTCGACGGCACGCCGTACGACGCTGCCATCCACTACGGCGAAGCCAACTATCCGGGCGGCCGCGCCGACCCGCTGTTCGATGAAGAATCGGTGCCGATCTGCCATCCTGAGCTGTTTGCCGGCGAAGGGCCGGTCAGCGCCCAGCGGATCGCGCAGGCGCCCTTGCTGCACCTGTCGACGCGCCGGCTGGACTGGAAGAACTGGATGGAGGCGGCCGGCGTGGGCGACGTCAACGCCATGCGCGGCACGCGCTATGACCACCACAGCATGGTGATCAGCGCCGCCCGCGCCAAGCTGGGCGTGGGCCTGGTGCCACGCTTCCTGGTGGAGGAGTACCTGGCGCTGGGCCTGCTGGTGATGCCGGTGGCGCAGGCCATGCGCTCGCAGCGCGCCTACTACCTGGTGGCGCCGGACTCGCGGCCAATGAGCGACGCGATGTCGCGCCTGCGGACCTGGCTGCTGGCGGCGGCGCAGGATTTTGCGGCACGGCAGGCCTCGGGGCGGGCCCCGGGGCTTGCACAGGAGGTTTAATCAGAAAATTTGAATATCGAATACGATACAGGGACCCTTATCGATCCCGTACCAGATCTATCCTTTGTCACATGGAGACGGAACATGTTCTCCCAATTTCAACAAGGCAGATAGATCATGAGAATTACCACCGCCCGCCTGTTCCTCGCTGCCGCCATCGCCGGCACCGCCCTGCTCTCCTTGAACTCCGCCTTTGCCGCGGACGCCCGCGGCACCCACGCCGGCGACAACTACGGCTACGTGCACCGCTCGGCCGACGCCTATACCGATGGCGCGCGCAAGGTCGACGTGTTCAGTGACGGCGCCCGCACGGTCAAGCATGACTATCCGTTCGGTTTCTCCGTGTGAGCATCAAGCAAGCGCTGCACGGAAAGCACAGACAGCACAGACAGCAGGAACGCATCATGACCGTCAAAGACACCGCCCTGATCCTCGCCGGATGGATCGCCGCCTGCCTGGGCAGCGGCTACCTCGTGACCTTCGCCGCGCAGGCGCTGCAGCGTTAGGGCTGACACGCTTGCGCGCCTGGGCGGTTGAGCGCTGGCAAGGCAAGCGCCGCGCATTCTGGCATGATTCCGGATGTCCGAAACGGCCGTGCATCTGCCACAAGCCTGCCCCCGCCTGCTACCGCCCACTTAGCCCTTCACGTTGGCAGCCTCCAGCACTTCGGCCAGCTTGCGCCCGGCGTCCAGCGCCGCCGGAAAGCCACAGTACACCGCGCTGTGCACCACCAGTTCACGCAATTCCAGCGGCGTCACGCCATTGGCCAGGGCGCCGCGCAGATGGCCGGTCAGTTCCTGCGGCCGGTTGAGCGCGATCAGCATCGATACCGTGGCCAGGCTGCGCTGCTTGCGGTCCAGGCCGTCACGCGTCCACACCGTGCCCCAGGCGAACTCCGTCACCAGTTGCTGCAGGCCGACATCGCCCTGCTGTTGCGCGGCGTCGAACGCGCGCTGCACGTATTGTTCTCCCATGACTTCCGAACGTACCTGCCGGCCGGCTTCGAAGGCCGGCGTTTGCGCGTAGGCGGCGGGATCTTGCCTGGCTTGCGTCATCTTGCTATCTCCTGTGATTGCGTGGGTCATTGGGCAGGCACGCCGCGTCCTGGCGGATGCGCGGCGCCTGCGGCCTACGGCGTTGCCCCTTACTTGAACGGTGTCTGCAGGATGCCCATCACGGTACGGATGCCATCGCGGTAATTGCCCAACCGCATGTTCTCGTCGTAGCTGTGCTGGTTATTGTCCGCATTGACCAGCGGCACGATCACGAACGGCGCCTGCAGCGCCTGCACCGCCGCGCCGGTCGGCACGGTGCCACCCATCATGCGGATCTGCACCGGTGCCTTGCCGTAGGACTGCTGCATGGCCTGAGTGAGCCACCGGCTGATCGGCGCCGACAGGTCCGTGCGCGCGGCGGAGCTGGAGGCCGAGACCTCGCCCGCGGTGACCGAAGCAAGCTTGGGATAGCGCGCGCGGTCGTCGTCGGTAGGCTCGCCCTTGACCAGGTGGTAGCCCTGTTTTTCCACGTGCTGCCTGACGAGGCCGAACAGGGATTGCGGGCTGGTCTCCGGCACGGTGCGGATATCGATTTCGGCCACCGCCACTTCCGGAATGATGGTGCGGGCCTTCTCGCCCACGTCGCCGGCGGCCATGCCGCGCACGTTCAGCGTGGGGTACTGCATGGCCTCCTGGTAGTTGGCGCCAACGCGCTCGGCGCGCGCGATGCCCAGGCGGCGGCGCAGCGCGGCCTCGTCGTCTGGCACGGCGGCCATGATGCGGCGCGCGCGTTCATCGATCTTTACCGGCTTGTAGTAACCGGCAATGGTGACGCGGCCGTCGTCGTCCTTCATGGTGGCGAGCAGGTTTGCCAGCCGCTGCGCGGGGTTGGCGGCATAGTTGCCGTAGTGGCCGCTGTGCAGGCCCTGGCTGGCGCCGAACACCTTGATCTGCACCAGCAGCACGCCGCGGTTGCCGAAGATCAGCGTGGGCTGGTTGCTCTGGTGCATGGGGCCATCGAAGATCACCATGCCGTCATTGCGCAGCAGCGCCAGGTTGTCCGCTATCACCTTGCCCAGCGACGGCGAGCCCTTCTCCTCCTCGGAATCCAGCAGCACCTTGATATCGACCGCCGGGTCCACCCCGGCGGCCTTGAGCGCATCCATGGCGGCCAGGAACATCACGATGGGGCCCTTGTCGTCGGACGACGAACGCCCGAACACGCGCCATTCGGGATCGACCTGGCCGGCGTAGAGTTTGTCCAGCGGCAGCGTTTCCCACTTGCCATCGGCGCTGCGCGCCTTGAGCGTAGCCTCCCACGGGCTGGGCTGCGCCCATTGCGACGGCGTTACCGACTGGCCGTCGAAATGCATGTAGAACAGCACGGTCTTGCGCGGGCCAGCGTTTTGCTGCGTGCTGGCGGGATATTCGGCGTAGACCATCGGCTTGCCGTTATTGGGCAGCTCGCGCGCCTGGAAGCCACGCCGGGCGAAGGCCTTGACCAGCCAGTCCGCGTTCTTCTGGATATCCGCCGGCACGGTGGCGTCGTTGGGCAGCGCCAGCAACTCGACCCATTCGCGGTAACTGCGCGCCGCGGCCTGATCGGCGTGCTGCTGCAGCTGCACGCCGTCGAGCGTGGCGGCGTGCGCGCCAGCGGCCAGCAGCATGGCGCCAAGGGCGCTGCACACGGTCGCGCGGACAGCGCTGCGCAAGGGGGACTGGAAGGTATGGGAATGGGTATGCAGGGGGGCGCAATGCGGCGCGCTGCCAGGCGCGCGGGCAAGGGAACGTAGTCTCATGGCTCTTGTTGGATAGGAAAGTGCATGGCGACGGATACGGCGGGCGGGCCGCAAGACAGCCGCGCGGCCCGCACCCGGCAGTCTGAACCGCTACATGCAACTTGTCCACGCGCGGCGCCCCTGGCGGCGCGCCTTCATCGGGCCCGGCAGCGCGCAGGCACCTTCAGGGACCCTGCTCATCGGGCGACCGGGAAAAGCCCTCCTCGCGGCGCGCAATGGCACTGGCCAGCCCGAATTCCATGGCAAAAAGCAGGATCAGCGCGAGCATGGCCAGCGCGCCGATCGCCAACCGATAGTAGATCCACATGACGGCAAGCCGGAACATCCGACAGAGTTGTCCTATCTGCAGCGTAGATTTCCCCACGTCAAAAAGGCGCTGAGATGCCACGGCACGGTGCAAAAAAACCGTCAAAACGGGGAATTGGAAGGCTCTCGGAAGGCTCGTGGAAGGCACCGGCGATTGCGCCCGACTTGATCTGGATCCAGGCAGGGTTGCCCGCAGGGTGCCATCATGACCGTAGTGACCGCCCCCGGGCCACCCCGGCGGGGGCCGCCATGCCGACAACGATCACAGCCATTACAGGAGATAGCCGCCATGACCAACATCGTGCTCGCCACCGACGGTTCGCCCTTTTCCGACGCAGCCGCCCGCTTCATCGCCGAAGGCAAATTGCTGCAAAGCGGCTTTACCGTGCATGTGGTCCATGTGACGCCCGATGTCACCGGACAGGTACGCGCCTTCGTCAGCAAGGAAACCATCGACGCCTGGCATCAGGAAGAAAGCGGTAAGGCCATGCAGTCCGTGGCCGACATCCTCGGCGCCGCGGGCATCGCCTTCGAGCAACATGCGCTGCACGGCTTTGCGCCGGAGCGCATCGTCGCCTACGCCGCCAGCGTGGACGCACGCGGCATCGTCATGGGCACGCACGGCCGCGGCTCGTTCTTCGATGCGGTGATTGGTTCGGTGGCGGGACGGGTGCTGGCGCACGCCCCGTGCCCGGTCGTCCTGGTCAAGGCCCCGGGCAAGAAGTAAGGCAGCCGGCCTGGGCTGGCCGGTGCCAGGTCAGACCGGCCAGAGCGGCGGCTCGTCCATCAGCGCGACCTGCTCGCGCAGCTCGAGGATGCGGTCCTGCCAGTAGCGGGCAGTCCCAAACCACGGGAATGCCGCCGGAAAGGCCGGATCGCGCCAGCGGCTGGCCAGCCAGGCGCTGTAATGCAGCAGGCGCAGCGTGCGCAGCGCCTCGATCAGGTAAAGCTCACGCGGCTGGAATTCCGCGAAATCCTCATAGCCGGCCAGGATGTCGGCCATCTGGCCCTGCTGGGCGGCGCGGTCGCCTTCCAGCAGCATCCACAGATCCTGCACCGCCGGCCCCATGCGGCTATCGTCGAAATCGACAAAGTGCGGCCCGGGTGGGCGCGAACCCGCATGCGACTCCTCGATCCACAGCACATTGCCGCGATGGCAATCGCCATGCAGGCGCAACTGCGCGACATCGCCCGCGCGCTCGAAGCAGCGGCGAGCGCCATCCACGGCGAGGTCGGCAACCGCCTGCCAAGCTGGGCGCAGTTCCAGGGGAATACAGTCTTGCGCCAGCAGCCAGTCGCGCGGGGCCACCCCGAAGGTGTCCACGTCGATGGTGGGGCGTGCCTGGTAAGGATGCGTGGCGCCGAGCGCATGGATGCGGCCGATGAAACGGCCAAGCCAGGTCAGCGTATCGGCACGATCCAGCTCCGGTTCGCGCCCCCCGCAGCGGGGAAACACCGCGAAGCGAAAACCCGCATGCGCCAGCAGCGTGGCGCCGTCGCGCGCGATGGCCGGCACCGCCGGAATCTCGGCGTCGGCCAGTTGCCGCACGAAAGCATGCTCTTCCAGGATGGCGGCGTCGCTCCAGCGGCCGGGGCGGTAGAACTTGACCACCACCGGCGCGCTGCCTTCGATCCCCACCTGCCAGACCCGGTTCTCATAGCTATTGAGCGCCAGCAGGCGGCCATCCGGCTCGAAACCGGCGGCCTCCATCGCATCCAGCATCAGGTCCGGCGTGAGGCTGGCGTAGGGCACGCCATCGCCATCGATGGGCGTGCCGCCGTCGCCGGGCACCTGAAGGTCAAACCCTGAACTGGACATTGCGCGTGGCAGCCGTTGCGGAACGTTATGGAGTTAGCGCGTGGGCTTGGCGCGCTGGCCGCCCAGCAGCGCGGCTTGCGGCGCCGGACGGCGGCCGCGTGCCGCCGGATCCTGTCCGGTGCGCGGCTGCGCGGCGTGGGTGTTGGCACCGGCGCGGTTGCCGTTGACATCGCCATTGCGATCACGGTTGCCATTGCCATTGCCAGCGGCACGGTTGCCGTTGGCCTCGCCGGTGCGGTTGCCGTTGGCCTGACCGTTACGCGGGTTGCCTTGCCCGGCCGAAGCCGGGCGGCCGCTGCCCTGCGCCGGGCGCTGGCCCGGTGCCTGCGGCGCGCGGCGCTGGCCTTGCCCATCGGCCGCGGCCGGAGCCTGGCCGCGGCCTTGCGGCGCGCGTGCCGGACGTTGCTGGCGCTCGCCAGCTTCCGCTGCCGGTGCACGGCCGCGCGGCTGGCCGCCGGCGGGTGCCTGGCCGCGGCCACGGCCGCCACCACCGTTGCCCTGGCCCTGGCCGCGTGCCTGCCGGCCCTTCTGGATCGGCTCGGCCGGAATGCTCGGATCGACCTCGAAGCCCGGCAAGATGGTTTGCTCGATCTGGCGCTTGATCAGCCGCTCGATATCGCGCATCAGCGAGATTTCATCCACGCAGACCAGCGAGATCGCCTCGCCCTCGGCGCCGGCGCGGCCGGTACGGCCGATACGGTGCACGTAGTCTTCGGGCACGTTGGGGAGGTCGTAGTTGACCACGTGGGGCAGTTGGTCGATGTCGATGCCGCGCGCGGCGATATCGGTCGCCACCAGCAGGCGCAGCGTGCCGGCCTTGAACTCGGTCAGCGCGCGCGTGCGGGCCGACTGGCTCTTGTTGCCGTGGATCGCCAATGCCGACAGGCCGTCCTTGTCGAGCTGCTCGGCCAGGCGGTTGGCGCCGTGCTTGGTGCGGGTAAACACCAGCACCTGGTGCCAGTCGTTCTCGCGCACCAGGTGGGCCAGCAGTTCGCGCTTGCGCTCGCGGTCCACCGGGTAGACGCGTTGCGCCACGGTTTCGGCCGTGGTATTGCGGCGCGCCACTTCAATGGAAGCGGGGTTGTCCAGCAGGCGGTCGGCCAGGCCACGGATCTCGTCGGAGAAGGTGGCCGAGAACAGCAGGTTCTGGCGCTTCGGCGGCAAGACGTTGAGGATCTTGCGGATGTCGTGGATGAAGCCCATGTCGAGCATGCGGTCGGCTTCGTCCAGCACGAGCATTTCCACGTGCGACAGGTCGATGGTGCGCTGGGACAGGTGATCGAGCAGGCGGCCGGGCGTGGCCACCACGATATCGACACCACGCTTGAGCTGTTCGATCTGCGGGTTGATGCCCACGCCGCCGAACATCACCATGGAGCGCAGCTTGAGGTACTTGCCGTAGTTACGGACGCTTTCTTCCACCTGCGCCGCCAGTTCGCGGGTCGGGGTCAGGACCAGTGCGCGCACCGGCAGGCGCTGTCCACGCGCGGGTTCGCGGCCGGCCGAGGATTCGGACAGCAGTTGCAGCAGCGGCAGCGTGAAGCCGGCCGTCTTGCCGGTGCCGGTCTGCGCGCCGGCAAGCAGGTCGCCCCCTTTCAGGATGGCGGGAATCGCCTGCGCTTGAATCGGAGTCGGCGTGGTATAGCCCTGTTCGGCCACGGCACGCATAAGCTTGTCGGACAAGCCAAGTTCGGAAAAAGACATGAATTGACGCTTCGGCCGCCCTTTGCGCATGTGGTGCGCCAATCGCGGGGGCGACGTGAGTGAGAAAACCGAAAACCGGAAATACCGACCGGCGAAGCGAGGCGACTGCCCCCGCTTCTTTAGGAGGAAAGACCGCTAGTGTACCAGCCTGGCGCTTTCACGCGCGCGCTGCGCCCCGAGGGACGCGCGCGCCGCTGCGCTATGATGGCGGCCATCCCCCGCCTGGCCCCTGCCTGGGTGAGCCCACGCACCGCGCGGGCGCGCGCCAGCCCGGCCCAGCCCATCCCAGCCCCCGGATGCCGACACGATGCGGTTCAGGTTCATCGAAGACCAGGAAGTCACCCTCTTTACTGCCATCCCGGTAGGGATTGCCGCGGCCATCGTCACCACCCTGTTCAAGGAGGCGCTGGACGCAAGCGGCTATGTGATGTTTGGCACGCATGCCGATATCGTCACGGTATTCGCGGGCCTCGCCCTGATCTGGCGGGTGGCGATCCCGACGCTCGGCGGCGTGATCGCGGGCTTGCTGCTGACGGCGGCAGCCAAGCTCAACGCCGCGCAGCCAGGCGTCTCCGACTATATGGAGGCGGTTGCCAGCGGCACCGGGCGCCTGCCGGTGCGCATCACCTTGCTGCGCGCGCTGTCTTCGTTCTGCTCCATCGTCACCGGCAGCTCGGTGGGCAAGGAAGGCGCGATGATCCAGCTCGCGGCCCTGTGCGGATCGGTGTTTCCGTCCGCGCGCGGCGGCAGCGGGCCGGATGGCGACACCAACCTGCGGCGCATGCTCACGGCTTGCGCGGCGGCCGCCGGGCTGGCCTCGGTGTACCACACGCCGCTATCGGCGGCGGTCTTCGTGGCCGAGGTGGTTTTCGGCGCAGTGGCAGTGCAGCGCCTGATGCCGCTGTTCCTGGCTTCCGTGGCGGGCACGGTGGTCAGCCAGTTACATGGCGGCCTGCAGCCGCTCTACCCCGGCCTGACCGTGCCCGCCGACCTGCTGCATCCGCCCATGCTGCTGGCGGCGGTCTTGCTCGGCGTGCTGGCCGGCGTGTCCGGCGCCCTCTTCATGCGTGCCTCCAGCCTGGCCAAGGGTGCCTTTGCCCGGGTGCCGGGCGGCCTGGTGCCGCGCCTGGCGCTGGGCGGTGCGATGGTGGGCGTGTTGGCGATCTGGGTGCCCGAGGTGGTCGGCAACGGCTACTACACCATCCAGTCGATCTTGCAGGCGCACCCCTTGAGCGTATCGCTGGCGGCGGTGTTGCTGGCCAAGCTGCTGGCCACCGTGCTCAGCATGGGCTCGGGTGCGGTGGGCGGCGTGTTCACGCCTTCGCTGTTCGTCGGCGCGGCGCTCGGACAACTGCTGGCACCCGCCGTGCCAGGCGGCAGCGGCGCGCCGCTGCTGCCGCTGGTTGGCATGGCCGCCTTCCTGGCCGCCACCAGCCAGGCGCCGCTGATGTCGGTGCTGATGGTGTTCGAGATGACGCTGGCCCCGGCGCTGCTGCTGCCGGGCATGATCGGCGCTGCGGCGGCCTACTACACCGCATCGCGTTGCCAGACCTTGTCCTTGTACAGCGTGGTGGCAGAGCGCACCCAGGCATCCGCCGCCGCGGAGCGCGCGCGGGCGCTGACGCTGGCCGGGCTGTGCGACGCCACCGACACCGTCATCGGCCCCGAGGCCACGCTGGAGCAGGCCAGCGACAAGTTCGCCGAGACCGGCACGCGCTATCTTTATATGATTGGGCCGGATGGCTGCCTGCTGGGCGCGCTGTCGATCCATGCGGTGCAGCGTGCCCTGCGCGAGCGGCCGCACGCGGGCCTGCTGGCACTGTGCGAACGCGATTTCCCCACCCTGACGCCGGAGTCGCGGCTGCCCGACGCGCTGCGGCTGTTCACCCATCACGCGCTCAACCGGATCCCGCTGATCCGCGATACGGCCGGGCGCGAGCTGATGGGCACGGTCTCCAAGCAGCGTGTGCTGCAGGAAGCATCCGGGCTATTCTAGCGCCGCGCGGCCGGCGGGCGACCGGGTAGAATACAAGGTTGCCCGGCCCGCGCCGCCGGGGAGCAGACCTGAATCGCTTTTGTTTTCCGAACCGTTTCCGCCGGAGCCTCCATGCCAGCCAACCGTGCCGCGCGCCCTGCCCTTTTCGTTTTGGTCCGGACCGCCTTGCTAGCTGCATCGCTTGTTTTGCCCGCCGCGCTGCTGCCGGCAACGGCGTATGCGCAGCAGGCGTTGCGCGTGATCCCCGCGGACGCGGCCAAGGCCAAGCTGGTGCTCGCCGCGCAGTCGCCCAGCGCGCCACAGTCGGCCACGCTGGACGGCAAGACCGTTGGCGTGGCGCCGGGCCTGCGGCTGTTCGGCACGGACAACCAGTTGCTGCCCATCGGGGCGGTGGCCGGCCAGAAGCTGCCGGTACGGTTCAAGCTCGACCTCTACGGCCAGTTGCTGACGGCCTGGGTGCTGACCGAGCAGGAACAAAAAGCAGCGCAATAGTCGTAGTCCGGGGCGCGGCGACGCGCCGAGGCCCGGATATCTTTCGCCCCCATAAAACCCTGATGCCCCCAGGTCAACCACTGAGATCGGCACCATGAAAAAAGTCTTCGTCAAAACCTACGGCTGTCAGATGAACGAGTATGACTCGGACAAGATGGTCGATATGCTCCATGCCACCCAGGGCATGGAGAAGACAGACACGCTGGAAGAAGCGGACGTCATCCTCTTTAACACCTGCTCCGTGCGCGAGAAGGCGCAAGAGAAGGTGTTCTCCGAACTGGGCCGCCTGAAGGCGCTCAAGGCCGTCAAGCCGGACCTGGTGATCGGCGTGGGCGGCTGCGTGGCGAGCCAGGAAGGCGCCGCCATCGTCAAGCGTGCGCCCTATGTCGACGTGGTGTTCGGCCCGCAGACGCTGCACCGCCTGCCTGACATGATCAACCGCCGCCAGCAGACCGGCCACTCGCAGGTGGACATTTCCTTTCCCGAAATCGAAAAGTTCGACCATCTGCCGCCGGCACGCGTGGAAGGCCCGAGCGCCTTTGTCTCCATCATGGAAGGCTGCTCCAAGTACTGCAGCTACTGCGTGGTGCCCTACACCCGTGGCGAGGAAGTCTCCCGCCCGTTCGAGGACGTACTGGCGGAAGTCGCCGGGCTGGCCGAGCAAGGCGTGCGCGAAGTCACGTTGCTGGGCCAGAACGTCAACGCGTATCGCGGCGCCATGGGCGGCACCAGCGAGATCGCCGACTTCGCGCTGCTGATCGAATACGTGGCCGAGATCCCCGGCATCGAGCGCATCCGCTACACCACCAGCCACCCGAAGGAGTTCACGCCGCGCCTGATCGAGATGTACGAGCGCTGCCCGAAGCTGGTCAACCACCTGCACCTGCCGGTGCAGCACGCTTCAGACCGCATCCTGATGGCGATGAAGCGCGGCTACAGCGTGCTGGAATACAAGAGCATCATCCGCAAGTTGCGCGCGCTGCGCCCGGACATGTCGCTGTCATCCGACTTCATCATCGGCTTCCCCGGCGAGACCGAGGCGGACTTCGACAAGCTGATGGCGATGATCGAGGAGATCGGCTACGACACTTCGTTCTCGTTTATCTTCAGCCCGCGCCCCGGCACGCCGGCGGCCAGCCTGGCCGACGACACGCCGCACGAGGTCAAGCTGCGGCGCCTGCAGCATCTGCAGGCCACCATCGAGGAAAGCGTGCAGCGCATCAGCAAAGGCATGGTCGGCTCGGTGCAGCGCATCCTGGTGGAAGGCCCGGCACGCAAGGATCCAACCGAGCTGCACGGCCGCACCGAGAACAACCGCGTGGTGAACTTCGCACTGCCCGGCGTGCCCCAGGCCAGGCGCGACCGCATGGTCGGCGAAATGGTGGATGTGGCCATCACCGAAGCCTTCCCGCATTCGCTGCGCGGCGAAATCGTCGTGCGCCAGTAACCCACGCCCGATGCAGCCCGATGCAGCCACTCGTACCCAGATGAAAATCCCTTCAGCCGAATTCGTCGCCCCCAAGGACGACAACGCCCGCCTGCAGAACCTGTGCGGGCCGCTTGACGAGAACCTGCGCCAGATCGAGCAAGCGCTCGACGTCACCATCCAGCGCCGCGGCCATCGCATGACCGTGCGCGGCGCCTACGCCCGCGACGCCGCGGCGGCCCTTGAGCGCTTCTACAACAACGCCCGCACCGCCCTGTCGATCGACGACGTGCAGCTCGGCCTGGTCGAGGCGCGCCAGGTCGCCGCGCACGGCGGCTATGTGCCCGACGGCGCGAGCGCGGATACCGGCAGCGACGATGACGAATCCCCCGTGCTGCACACGCGCCGCGCGGGCCTGCACGGGCGCACGCCCATGCAGCGCGACTACCTGCGCAACGTGCTGGCGCACGACCTGACTCTGGGCATCGGCCCGGCCGGCACCGGCAAGACCTACCTGGCGGTGGCCTGCGCCGTGGACGCGCTCGAGCGCGACTCGGTCAAGCGCATCGTGCTGACGCGACCGGCGGTGGAAGCCGGCGAACGCCTGGGCTTCCTGCCCGGCGACCTGGCCCAGAAGATCGATCCTTACCTGCGGCCGCTGTACGACGCACTCTACGACCTGCTCGGCTTCGACCGCACGCAGAAGATGTTCGAGCGCCAGATGATCGAGGTCGCGCCGCTGGCCTATATGCGCGGGCGCACGCTGAACCACGCCTTCATCATCCTGGACGAGGCGCAGAACACCACGCCCGAGCAGATGAAGATGTTCCTGACCCGGATCGGCTTTGGCTCCAAGGCGGTCATCACCGGCGACACCACCCAGATCGACCTGCCACGCGGACAGAAGAGCGGGCTGGTGGAAGCCCAGCACGTGCTGCGTGAAGTGCGCGGCGTGGCCATGACCCGCTTTACCAGCACCGACGTGGTGCGACACCCGCTGGTGGCGCGCATCGTCGATGCCTATGACGAATATCACGCTCAACACCGAGACGCTTAATCAAACGCCCAATCGTGAACGCAAAATCCTCCTCCCCCGCCAGCCTGATCCTGTTCGACGCCGAAGGCCGCGCGCGCAAGACCCAGGCACACGCCCTGCGCGTGCAACTGCCTGACGGCCGCAGCATCACCGTGGACCTGTCGCAAGCCGCCGACGGCGTCGTCGCGCTGCTGGCCGAGCACACCGACGACCGCCAGCAGGCCGGCCTGCTGGTGCGCCCGGACAACCACGACGCCTTGTCGGTCGCCGTTACCGCCACGCCTACGGTCACCACCACCGGCACACCCGCCACGCCGCCATCCCTGGAACTGGCACTGCAATATGGCGAAGGCATCAAGGGGCAGCGCGGCCTGCCGACCCAGCGCAAGGTCCAGACCTGGGCCAAGTCCGCGCTGTACGCCGATGCGACGCTCACCATCCGCTTCGTCGGCGAGGAAGAAGGCCGCAGCCTGAACCGCAGCTACCGCGGCAAGGACTACGCGACCAATGTGCTGACCTTCGCCTATGCCGAGCACGAGTCCGACCCGGTCAGCGGCGACATCGTCCTGTGCTGCCCGGTAGTGGAGCAGGAAGCCCGCGAGCAGAAAAAGTCGCTTGAAGCGCACTACGCCCACCTGATCGTGCACGGCGTCCTGCATGCGCAAGGCTACGAGCACGAGGAAGATGGCGAAGCGGAAGAAATGGAAGCCATCGAGACGGAAACGCTGCAAGCCCTAGGCTACCCGGATCCGTACCTGGCCAACGGCAACACCAAAATCAAGGACTAGGTGTAGCCGTGTGACCCGCCCCCAGGCGGCGAACACCCAAGCGCGATGCGAAGCGAGCCGTGAAGGTGTGCCAAGGCCGTATGGGGCGCCTCGGGCTTCGGCGAAAAGAGCGGAAAAGAGGGACCCATGTCTGAGTATCGCCTTAAGGCGATGCGAGTTTGGGTCCCGGCCGCTCTTTTCGTCGAAGCCCGAGGGGGTGTCGCCCCATCCGGCGCGCCTTCTTTGCCTACTTTCTTGGCAAGACAAGAAAGTAGGTCGCCGCCCCGCAGGGGTGGTGAAACCGCAGTTGCAGTTAAGCGGTTGCAGTTGCAGTTGCCCTTGACGTCAATCCAGCTGAAGCCAATTTTCCTGTCGCAGTTGCCATTCCAAACCCCACCAAACCTCCCCCATCACTGCCCCCAAACCCTTTTAGTGTATCCTTCAACCGATATCCACCCCGCGCTCGTCGCGCCATGAACGACCCTTATCCCAGTTCGAAGTCAGCCGACCGTCCCCGATCCCTGCTCGAACGGCTCTCGGATTTCATCTCTCCGGAGCCCGACTCCCGTGCCGAATTGCTTGAGGTGCTC
This sequence comes from Cupriavidus sp. GW822-FHT03E04, assembly GCF_058801495.1. Classification (NCBI taxonomy): domain Bacteria; kingdom Pseudomonadati; phylum Pseudomonadota; class Betaproteobacteria; order Burkholderiales; family Burkholderiaceae; genus Cupriavidus; species Cupriavidus sp. GW822-FHT03E04. The sequence continues at coordinate 343,177 of NZ_JBXANI010000002.1, read as the reverse complement.
CAGGATGCGCATGCGCGCAACCTGATCGACGCCGACTCGCTTTCCATGATCGAAGGCGTGTTCCAGGTATCCGAACTCACCGCGCGCGACATCATGGTCCCCCGTGGCCAGATGGACACCGTCAATATCGCCGACGCGCCGGAGAGCTTCATTCCCTTCATGCGGCAGACAGCGCACTCGCGCTTTCCGGTCTATGAAGGCAGCCGCGACAACATCATCGGCATCCTGCTCGCCAAGGACCTCTTGCGGTATTACACCGATGAAGAGTTCGACCTGCGCGAGACCTTGCGCCCGGCGGTGTTCATTCCCGAGTCCAAGCGCCTCAATATCCTGTTGCGCGACTTCCGCATCAACCGCAACCACATCGCCATGGTGGTGGACGAGTACGGCGGCGTCGCCGGCCTGGTCACCATCGAGGACGTGCTGGAGCAGATCGTGGGCGACATCGAGGATGAGTTCGACCTCGACGAAGACCACGACAACATCGTGCAGCTGCCCGATGGCAGCTGGCGCGTGCATGGACTGACCGAAATCGAGCAGTTCAACGAAACCTTCGGCACGCAATTCTCGGATCACGATGTCGATACCGTGGGCGGCTTGCTGAGCAACCACCTGGGTCACGTGCCGCATCGTGGCGAAGTGGTGGTGTTGCCGCCGATGCGCTTCGAAGTCCTGCGTGCCGACGCCCGCCAGGCGCACCTGATGCTGGTGCGCCGCGAGGCCCCGCTCACCCCGCCCGACGTGGACGGCGCATGAAGCGCCTTGTCCAGGCATGGTCCGGCGCCGCTAGCGCCGGACGTGACGACGCGCGCGGCGTGAGCCTGCCCCGCCTGCTGCTGGCTGCCGTGCTGGGCGTGGCCCATACCCAGGCCTACGCGCCGCACACCTGGTGGTGGCTGCAACTGCTGGCACTGGCGGGCCTGGTGGCACTGGTCGCCGATGCGCCGCGCACCCGTGTCGCGGCCGCCACCGGCTACGCTTTCGGCCTCGGCTGGTTCCTCTCCGGCATCTGGTGGCTCTATATCAGCATGCACGTCTATGGCGAGATGCCGGCGTGGATGGCGATGCTTGCCGTGCTGCTGTTCAGCGCCTTCCTCTCGCTCTATCCGGCACTGGCCGCCGCCACGTGGCACTGGCTGGCTGCCCGCCGTACGCGGACAACCTCATTGGCACTGCTTGCGCCACTCGCCTTTGGGGCGGCCTGGGGGCTGTCGGAATGGCTGCGCGGCGTGGTCTTCACCGGCTTTCCGTGGCTGTCGAGCGGCTACGCCCATACCGATGGCCCACTGGCCGGCTTTGCGCCGCTGGTGGGCGTCTATGGCATCGGCGCGCTGGCCGCGACCGTGGCCGCCTTGCTGGTGGCCGCCGCGCGTGGCTTTGGCCGTGGTCGCAATGAGCACGCCAACCCGCATGGCATGCGTGCCGGCGCGATCGCCCTGGCGGCCGCCGTGGCGCTGCCGCTGGCCGGCGCCGCGCTGGTGCCGATCGCCTGGACCACGCCTGCCGGCAAGCCCATTTCGGTGCGGCTGCTGCAGGGCAACGTAGCGCAGGACATCAAGTTCGAGCCGGTCGGCGTGCAGCGCTCGCTCGAGCTTTATCGTGACCTGATCACCGCCGCTCCGGCCGATCTGGTCGTGACGCCGGAGACGGCGTTCCCGGTGATCCTGCAGGACCTGCCTGTGGACATCGCCATCGCGGTGCGCGATTTCACCGTGGCCAGCGGTACCACCGTGCTGTTCGGCGCCGCCGGCGCGGATTCGCCGGTCGATTTCACCAACAGCGTCTTTGGCCTGGGCCCGTTGACCGAACGGCTGTACCGCTACAACAAGCACCACCTGGTGCCGTTCGGCGAGTTCATTCCCTTCGGCTTCCATTGGTTCGTGGACATGATGAAGATGCCGCTGGGGGATTTCCGCCGCGGCGGGCTGGACCAGGCGCCGCTGCCCGTGCGCGGCATCCTGGTGGCGCCCAATATCTGCTACGAGGATCTGTTCGGCGAGGAAATCGCCGAGACCCTGCGCAGCCAGAAGGTGCCGGCCAATATCCTGGCCAACGTGACCAACCTGGCGTGGTTCGGCGACACCATCGCGCTGGACCAGCATCTGCAGATCTCGCGCATGCGCGCGCTGGAAACGCGCCGGCCGATGTTGCGCTCGACCAATACCGGCATGACGGCCGTGGTGACGCCGGACGGCGTGGTGGCGGGACAGCTGCCGACCTTCACCGTCGGCACGCTCACCGCCAATGTGCAGGGCACGCAGGGTTTCACCCCCTACGTGCGTTGGGGCAATGTACCGGCGCTGGCGGCATGCCTGCTGGTGCTGGCACTGGCGGCCTGGCGCCGCCGCCGGCAGGGCTGACGGCGGGCGGGCGGGCCTGCGCCGGGCCAGTCGTCAGGCAGACGCCCCCGCTGCTACCGATAGCAAGGCGGCGGCAATCATCACTGCAATGGCGACGAGATAAGGCCTGCGAGAAAGTAGCGACATGACCGGTGTCCCCGTAACTGGATTGATTCAAACGGTTGCGGCTGTTATGCACAGCTCTGCCTAATACTGTATACAAAAACACTAACGGCCAGTATCCGGCAGGCCTTTAGCACCCTTCGGTGTTTACCCGATTCGTTGCAAAACGCCGACACCACATGCCAGCCCCGCGGGCGGGATTGGACGCCCTGACGTATGCAAGGGCCGTGCCGATGGCTGGCGGCGGCAAAAAAACCGATAGAATTCAGGGTTTGGCACGATCTTCGTGAGGCGCCGCGGCAACTTTGCCGCCACGCCGTCCGCCCTTGCTTGCTGGCCTGCGTGCAGGCCCTTACTAGTCTTCGCCTATGCTGACCTTCCAACAAATGATCCTCACCCTGCAGGCCTACTGGGACCGGCAGGGTTGTGCACTCTTGCAACCTATCGATCTGGAGGTCGGCGCCGGCACCTCGCACGTGCACACCTTCCTGCGCGCGATCGGCCCGGAACCGTGGCGAGCCGCCTATGTGCAGCCGTCGCGCCGCCCCAAGGACGGGCGCTATGGCGAGAACCCCAACCGCCTGCAGCACTACTACCAGTACCAGGTGGTGCTCAAGCCGGCCCCCGAGAACATCCTGGAGCTGTACCTCGGCTCGCTGGAAGCGCTGGGCCTGGACCTCAAGCAAAACGACATCCGCTTCGTCGAGGACGACTGGGAGAACCCCACCCTCGGCGCCTGGGGCCTGGGCTGGGAAGTCTGGCTCAACGGCATGGAAGTCACTCAATTCACGTACTTCCAGCAGGTTGGCGGCATCGACTGCAAGCCCATCACCGGCGAGATCACCTACGGCATCGAGCGCCTGGCGATGTACCTGCAGAAGGTCGAGAACATCTATGACCTGGTGTGGACCGAGTGGGAAGAAAACGGCAAGACGCGCCGCCTGACCTATGGCGACGTCTATCACCAGAACGAAGTGGAGCAATCCACCTACAACTTCGAGCAGAGCAACACCGAGATCCTGTTCCGCCACTTCGCCGAGTACGAGTCCGAGGCCAAGCGCCTGATGGGTGCCGCCGAAGCCACGCAGCAGGACGCATCGGCCGAAGTCACCAAGCGCCTGGCGCTGCCGGCCTACGAGCAACTGCTCAAGGCCGCTCACACATTCAACCTGCTGGATGCGCGCGGCGCGATCTCGGTCACCGAGCGCGCGGCCTACATCGGCCGCATCCGCAACCTGTCGCGGCTGGTGGCCCAGGCCTACTACGACTCGCGCGAGTCGCTCGGCTTCCCGATGTGCGACCGCGAGGCCACCGCATGACCCGCACAGCGCGCAGCGCGCTATGCCGAGGCGCTGCCCTGGCACTGCTGGCCTTGGGAGCGCATGGCGCCGCCCAGGCCACCGCGCCGATGCCGAGCCCGCAAGTGCTGTACCTGCCGGCCGACCTGTCCAATGTATGCGAGGCCAATCCGCAGGCCCTGCAGCAGGCGATCGACCGGCACTGGCATGGCGCTTTCGGCCCGAACAACTCGCTGGACCAATGGACCCAGCTGGTGCGCACGTTCTCGTGCGATCTCTCGGGCTCCAAGGACCTTGGCTGGCACCGCGTGCCGCTGCGCGCCTATGAAAGCGCAATCCGCTACCCGCTCTCGTGGATTGAGACCGAGACGGTCAACGGGCGGGTGCGCAGGCAGATCAGGACATACTACTCGGCCGCGCAGCTGCCACCCAGGATCGACTTCTGGGTGAGCGGCCGCATCGACGAGATCCGCTACGACAAGCGGCTGCGCCGCCTCGATGCCCGCTTCTTCGCGCCTCGTCCCGCCCCCGGCGGCCGTGGCAGCAGCGCAAGCAACGGCACCAATGGCACCAGCGCAGACACGCAGTGCGTAGCAACCACGCTGCAATTCCGCCAGCAAAACGGCCTGTGGCTGTTGTCCGGCGTAGAACCTACTATTGCACCGCGCTGCTAAAGCGCAGCGCGTGCCACAACTTGTTGGAAACGATTCATGTCGCAACTCCTGACCGATTCGAACGATACGCTGCTGATCGAACTGCTCACCGAAGAGCTGCCGCCCAAGGCGCTGGCACGCTTGGGCGACGCCTTCGCGCAGGGCCTCTTCGCCGGCCTCTCCGAGCGTGGCTTGGTAGGTGACGGCGCCGCCGTGACCGCGTTCGCCACGCCGCGCCGGCTGGCTGCGCTGGTCACCAAAGTGCGCCGTAACGCGCCCGACCGCGAGCAGCGCGAGAAAGTGCTGCCACTGACCGTGGCGCTGGACGCCACCGGCCAGCCCACCGCCCCGCTGGCCAAGAAACTGGTCGCCCTGGCTAAATCGGTAGGCGTCGAGGCGATCGACTGGCAAACCCTGGAGCGCGCCTCCGACGGCAAGGCCGACGCCTTCTTCTACCGCTACACCGCGCGCGGCGCCGAACTGGGCGCCGGGCTGCAGGCAGCGCTGGACGACACCATCGCCAAGCTGCCCATCCCCAAGGTGATGAGCTACCAGCGCCCGGACGGCAGCACGGTGCATTTCGTGCGCCCCGCGCACAGTTTGATCGCACTACTTGGCACCGAGGTGGTGCCGCTCAGCGTGCTGGGGCTGCAGGCGGGCCGCACCACGCGCGGCCATCGCTTCCTCTCCAGCGGCGAGATCGAGATCGCGCATGCAGGCGAATACGCCGCCGTGCTGGCGTCGCAAGGCCACGTGCTGGCCAGCTACGCGGATCGCCGCGAACGCATCCGCACCGCACTGCTGGAGCAGGCGGGCGCCGACCAGGTCGTGATGCCCGATGCGCTGCTCGATGAAGTCAACTCGCTGGTGGAATGGCCGGTGGTCTATCCTTGCCACTTCGAGGAGGCCTTCCTCGAAGTGCCGCAGGAATGCCTGATCCTGACCATGCAGACCAACCAGAAGTACTTCGCGCTGACCGATGCCGCCGGCCACCTGCGCAACCGCTTCCTGGTGGTTTCCAACCTGGCCACCGATACGCCGGAGTCCATCATCAGCGGCAATGAGCGCGTGGTGCGCCCGCGCCTGGCGGACGCCAAATTCTTCTTCGACCAGGATCGCAAGAAGACCCTCGCCTCGCGCGTGCCGCAACTGGCCAACGTGGTCTATCACAACAAGATCGGCACGCAGCTCGACCGCGTGCAGCGCCTGCAGCAGATCGCCGGCCACATCGCCGACGCATTGGCCGCAGCCGGCATTGCCGTGGAAAAGGCGGCCGCCATGCGTGGCGCCGAACTCGCCAAGGCCGACCTGCTGACAGACATGGTGGGCGAATTCCCGGAACTGCAAGGCACCATGGGCACGTACTACGCGCGCCACGACGACGAAGCGCAGAGCGTGGCGCTGGCCTGCTCAGAGCACTACCGCCCGCGCTTTGCCGGCGATGCCCTGCCGGGCAGCCCGGTGAGCCTGGCCGTGGCGCTGGCCGACAAGCTGGAAACGCTGGTGGGCATCTGGGGCATCGGCCTGTCGCCCACCGGCGAGAAGGACCCGTTCGCGCTGCGCCGCCACGCGCTGGGCATCCTGCGCATGCTGGTCGAAACCCCGCTGCCGCTGTCGATCGACGCGCTGCTGGAACTCACCCAGCAAGCCTTCGCCGGCATTGCCGCGGTCAAGCCCGCGCAAGCCGCGATTGCCGATTTCCTCTACGACCGCCTGCGCGGCTACCTGAAGGACAAGGGCTACACCACCCATGAGGTCGAAGCGGTGGTGAGCCTGCGCCCGCAGCGCCTGGACGATATCCTGGCCCGCCTGGAAGCGGTGCGCACCTTTGCCGCCCTGCCCCAGGCCGAAGCGCTGGCCGCGGCCAACAAGCGTATCACCAACATCCTGCGCAAGAACACCGACCCCGTAGGCACGGTGCAGCCGGCCCTGCTCCAGGAAGCCGCCGAAAGCGCGCTGCACAAGGCGGTGGAAAGCGTGCGTCCGCAAGTGGATGCCGCCTTCGCCAACGGCGACTTCGCCACCGCGCTGCGCGACCTGGCACAACTGCGCGAAGCGGTCGACCAGTTCTTCAACGATGTCATGGTGATGGCCGAAGACCCGCAACTGCGCGCCAACCGGCTCGCGCTGCTGGCCTCGCTGCACGTGCTGGCCAATCGCGTGGCCGACATCTCCAAGCTGGCCGCGTAAGCGGGCCGGCACCACAACGGGAAGCCATCATGCCGCAGACACCGCCCAAGCTTGTCGTGCTCGATCGCGACGGGGTCGTCAACCTTGACAGCGACCAGTTCATCAAGACGCCGGACGAATGGATCCCCATCGATGGCAGCCTGGAAGCGATCGCAGCGCTCAACCAGGCCGGCTATCGCGTGGTGATCGTCAGCAACCAGTCCGGCATCGGACGCGGCCTGTTCGAGATGAGCGCGCTCAACGCCATGCACGAGAAGATGCACAAGGCGCTGGCCAACCTTGGCGGGCGCGTCGACGCGGTCTTCTTCTGCCCGCATACGGCGGCGGACGGCTGCGATTGCCGCAAACCCAAGCCCGGCATGCTTGAGCAGCTGGCGGAGCGCTTCGGCGTCGAGCTCAAGGGCGTGCCGCTGGTGGGCGACTCCCTGCGCGACCTCGAAGCCGGGCTGGCGGTAGGCTGCGCCCCGCACCTGGTACTGACCGGCAAAGGCCCCAAGACCGAGAAAAAGGGCGGCCTGCCGACCGGCACGCTGATCCACGACGACCTGCGCGCCTTTGCGCGCTGGCTGCTCACCGGCGATGGCGCCCCGCGCCAGGCCGGCTCCTGAACCCAACTCCCGTACCGATGATTTTTCTCCGCTCCTTGCTGTTCGCGTTGTTCCTCCTGGTACTGACGCCGCCCTATGCCTGCGCGTGCTTCATCGTCTTTCCGTTCATGAACGCCGACCGCCGCTACCGCTTCGTGCGCGGCTGGCCGCGGCTGGTGACCGGTGCGGCCGCGCTGATCTGCGGCATCCGCTACCGCTATGAAGGCCGTGAGCATTTCGATGCCATGCTCGACAAGCCGGTGGTGGTGCTGTCCAAGCACCAGTCGGCGTGGGAAACCGTGGCCTACCTGGCCACCATGCCCAAGCCGATGTGCTTCGTGTTCAAGCGCGAACTACTGATGGTGCCCTTCTTCGGCTGGGCGCTGGGCATGCTCAAGATGGTGCACATCAACCGCAAGGAAGGCACCCGTGCCTTCGCCTCGGCGGTGCGCCAGGGCCGCGAGCGGCTGGCCGAAGGCGCCTGGATCATCATGTTCCCGGAAGGCACGCGCACCCCGTCGGGCCTGGAGAAAACGCGCTACAAGAGCGGCGGCGCCCGCCTTGCGGTGGAGACCGGCGCATGGGTGATCCCGATGGCGGTCAACTCCGGCCGCCTGTGGCCGCGCAACTCGTTCCTCAAGTACCCGGGCCTGATCACGGTCTCCGTCGGCGCGCCGATCTCGTCGGCCAACAAGACGGCCGACCAGGTCAATCAAGAGGTTGAGGCGTGGATCGAACAAGATATGCGTAGAATCGACGCCGAGAGCTACCGGAGCAGAACGCCCGCATGAAATTGCTGCGCCCGACCCCCGACTCCCCCGGTTCCCAGATGGAGCTGCCGCTGTCCGACGCCCTCACAGGCGAAGACAGGGCGCCCGGCATGGTGCCAGGCGGGTTGGCGCCGGCGCAGCCCAACTCCCCGACGGCGCAGCCCTGGCCCCAGCCGCAGCCCAATGCACGACGGCTGCTGGTGGGCGAGCGCGCCGTGCACTACACGCTCAAGCGCTCGTCGCGCCGTACCATCGGCTTCACCGTGGACGACCGCGGCCTGTCCATCACGGCGCCGCGCTGGGTCACGCTGGCCGACATCGAGTCGGCCATTCTGGAAAAACAGCGCTGGATCTTCAACAAGCTGGGGGAATGGCAGCACCGCGAAGCCCGCCGCGTGCTGCCCACCGTGCAATGGCGCGACGGCGCCAGCCTGCCCTTCCTGGGCAAGCCCATCACGCTGCAGCTGGAGTCTCCGGCCGGCGTGCTGCTGTTCGATGCCCAGACCTGCATCCTTCATCTCGCGCTGCCCGTGCATGCCGACGAGCAGCAGATCAAGGATCGCGTGCAAGGCTGGCTGCAACATCAGGCGCGACGCCTGCTGGCACAGCGGCTCGATATCTACGCGGAAAAGCTCGGCGTGCGGCATAGCGCGTTTGCGCTGACCTCCGCCGCCACGCGCTGGGGCAGTTGCACCGCCGACGGCAAGATCCGCCTGAACTGGCGTTTGATGCATTTTCCGCTGTCGATGATCGACTACGTGGCCGCCCATGAGCTGGCGCATCTCAAGGAGATGAACCACAGCCCGAGGTTCTGGGATACGGTGGCATCGATCTTTCCGGAGTTCCGTGATGCCCGCGCGCAATTGCGGGCCCACCCGCCCGAGTTGCTGCCCACGTTCTAGGCTGGGCCTTTGATTTGAAACGGGGAAATGGCACACCTGGGCCAAGGCAAACCGATTGCTTCCATCCCGTTTAGAATAATCGACCTATCCCAAAACAAGATCAGGCCTCTCCCAAAATGCGACTCCTCCACACCATGCTCCGCGTCGGCGACCTGCAACGCTCGATCGACTTCTACACCCGCATCCTCGGCATGCAGCTGCTGCGCGAGAGCGACAACACCGAATACAAGTACCGCCTCGCCTTCGTCGGCTACGGCGCGGAATCCGAAACCGCCGTGCTAGAGCTGACCTATAACTACGGCGTGGAAAAGTACGAGATGGGCACCGCCTACGGCCATATCGCGCTGGAAACCGATAACGCGGCAGCCACCTGCGAGCGCATCCGCGCCGCCGGCGGCAACGTCGTGCGCGAGGCCGGCCCGGTCAAGGGCGGCACCACGGTGATCGCTTTCGTCGAAGATCCGGACGGCTACAAGATCGAGCTGATCGAGCGCAATTCCACGCGCGACGCCAGCCGTCCTTGAGGTGAGCGCGTCGCTGCCAAGCCGGCGCCCGCTCGACGGCACAGCCGTCACGTTGATGGTGGTCCTGTGCGTGGCCTGGGGACTGCAGCAAGTGGTCATCAAGGCGACGGCGCCACTGATGGGCGCCGTGCTCCAGGCTGGCGTGCGCTCGGCGGTGGCAGCCGTGCTGGTGTTCGGCTTTGCCGCCTGGCGCCGCACGCCGCTGTGGCAACACGACGGCACGCTGGGCGCCGGGCTGCTGGCTGGCCTGCTGTTCGGCGCCGAGTTCTTCTGCATCTTCGTCGGGCTCGGCCACACCACGGCTTCGCGCATGGCGGTGTTCCTCTACACCGCGCCCATCTTTACCGCACTCGGCCTGCATCTGAGCGTCGCCGGCGAACGCCTGCGGCGCGGGCAATGGCTGGGCGTCGGGCTAGCCTTCTGCGGCATGGCCCTGGCCTTTGCCGATGGCATCGCCACACCGGCCGTGCATGGCGGCAGCACGTTACTGGGCGATGCGCTGGGGATCCTGGCCGGCTTCCTCTGGGCCGCTACCACGGTGGTGGTGCGCGCCAGCCGGCTGGCTTCGGCAGCGCCCAGCAAGACGCTGCTCTATCAACTCGCAGTGTCCGCGGTGATGCTACTGTCCATGGCGCTTGCAGCCGGGCAGCATCTGCATGCGCGCGTCGACGGCATGGTGGTCGCCAGCCTGTTCTATCAGTCGGTGCTGATTGCATTCGCCAGCTACCTGACGTGGTTCTGGCTACTGCGCCAGTACCTGGCTTCGCGCTTGTCGGTGTTTTCGTTTTTGACGCCGCTGTTCGGGGTGGCGTTTGGCGTGGTGCTGATGCATGACGCCGTGGGCATGCGGTTTGCGATTGCCGCGGTGCTGGTGTTGGGGGGGATTGGGTTGGTGAATCGGCGGGAGTAAAGGGGCTGGGTGTAGTGGCTGCAACTGCAACTGCAACTGCAACTGCACCTGCACCTGCAAAATCAGCTTCAGATTCAAGGGCTTAACTGCAAATTCAACGACAGTTTCACCACCCCTGCGGGGCGGCGACCTACTTTCTTGTCTTGCCAAGAAAGTAGGCAAAGAAGGCGCCCCATACGGCCTAGGTGAACCTTTACGGCTCGCTTCGCATCGCCATGGGTGTTTCCCGCCCCCAGGCGGGAAACACGGCCGAACCAGCGCGAGCGCGATGTCGTCAAATCACCATTCGGTGTAGCCGTGATTTCCGCCCCCAGGCGGCAATCACCTGCCCGCGATGCGAAGCGAGCCGTCTGGGTTTTCATCTCCCGTTATGGGGCGCCTCGTCGGCAGGCAAAAAGAGCGGAAAAGAGGGGGCCATGTCTGAGCATCGCCTTAAGGCGATGTGAGTTTGGCCCCCGGCCGCTCTTTTTGCCTGTCGACGAGGGGGGGTCGCCCCATCCGGGTCGCTTCTTTGCCTACTTTCTTGGCGAGACAAGAAAGTAGGTCGCCTCCCCGCAGGGGAGGTGAAACTGCAGTTGAAGTTGACGTTAAGCCGTTGCAGTTGAAGTTCACCCCCCACCCGAACACAATCACAAAACCCTCCGCCGCCCGAACACAACGCCTTCCCCTCCCACCATGCCCTCCTTCGAATCCAAACTAGTCCCCCCCGACAACCCAACCGCGCTAGCAGAAAAACTAGCCACCCTCCCCCGCCCGCTAGTCTTCACTAACGGCGTCTTCGACATCCTCCACCGCGGCCACGCCACCTACCTGGCGCAAGCCAAGGCCCTGGGCGCCAGCCTGGTAGTCGGCGTCAACAGCGACGCGTCAGTGCGCATGCTCGGCAAGGGTGACGACCGTCCCCTGAACCACGAATCGGATCGCATGGCGCTGATCGCGGCGCTGGCCTCGGTAGATCTGGTCGTGATGTTCCGCGAGAAAACGCCGGTCGAGCTGATCCGGCTGGTGCGCCCGGACATCTATGTCAAGGGCGGCGACTACGACATCGATACGCTGGAAGAAACCCGCCTGGTGCGCAGCTGGGGCGGCCAGGCGCATGCCATCGCGTTCCTGCACGACCGCTCCACCACCAAGCTGCTGTCCAAGGTACGCCAGGGCAGCTGAGCGAAGCAGCAAGCGCTGACGCACGGCTCAGGTGCAGGTCAGCAAGTCCTGCGCGCCATAGCGCTGGCGCATCTCGTCGAGCCGCGTGCGCAGTGCCGCGTCGGCGTTGCGCACGCGCAGCCACTGGCGCGTCAGCGGATGCGGCGTATCGGTCAGCACCGCGGTGCGCACGCCGTGCTCGCGCAGGTTGTCGAGGAAATGCTCGGCATGCTCGCGCTCCTGGAACAAGCCCAGTGACACCGTATAGGTTTCCGGCGAGCCGGCGCTGACCACCGATACATCGGTGATATTGCGCCGGCGCAACTCGCCGAGCTTGCGCTGCAGGTTCTCGCGCGAGGCCTGCGGCGGCAGGTGGACCCACCAGCGCGCCTGCTCCTGCCGCTCGAACTGTTCCACGCGCCAGGCGCCGGGCGGCGCGCCGGCCAGCTCATCGGCCACCTTGCGCACCAGCTCCCCGTTGAAACCACCGATCTCGACGCAAGCCATGGCTGGCGCGGCGGCTTGGGGAGTGGCTGCGGTTGTGGTTGTGGTTGCGGCTGCCGCAGTGGCGGGCTCGGATGCCGCCCGCTTGCCGCTTGCCTGTGGCATCTGTCGGAAGCGTTCGGCGCGCGCCTGCTGGGCAGCGCGTTCGGGCTCTCGCGCGCTTTCCAGCCAGCCGGCCAGCGGCTGTGGGCCGAACGCGCCCAGCACGGCAGCCAGCAGCAGCGCATTGACCAGGACCAGCAGGATGAAAAGGCTTCGTTGGAGCATTGGGGGCGATGCAGGGGTGGCGCGACGGGGTGAAGAGGCGATGCGGTGTGATGCTGTGTGATGCGGTTCAGCCCGCTGTGCCGACCGGGCTTTGCGAGGCCATCACATGCAGGCCGAGCAACACGAGATTATCGTGCATCTCGAACGGCATGGAGAGCGCGTTTGCCAGCACATGGCGAGCGCCGCCGGAGAGCAAGCAGCGCACCGGCCCGCGCTCGCACAGCGCGCGCCAGGTGCGCTCCACGGCACCGGCCTGGGCCGCCAGGCAGCCGGCGGCGATCGCGTCGCGGGTGTTGTCGGCCCAGGGCGTAGCCAGCCCGGCATCGCTCACGTCCAGGGACGGCAATTGCGCTGTGTTGCGCGCCAGCGCGCCCAGCATCAGGTCCAGGCCAGGCAGGATCAGGCCGCCTTCGAAACGGTCCTGCGCGCTCACCACGTCGAGCGTGGTGGCGGTGCCGGCGGTGACGATCAGCAAAGCGCCCTCGGGGCGGTAGCAGCGCGCGCCGATGCTGCCGATCCAGCGGTCGACGCCGAGCTGCGTGGGCTCGCGGTAGCCGTTGACGAGGCCGCCGAAGCGCGGGCCCGAGCGTACCCAGTTCACACCGATGCCGGGGCCGAACACGGTGTCGAGCGTGGCTTGCAGGCTGGCCGCGATGGCCGGGCCGGCCACGTTGCTGACCCACACCAGCGGCTGCGCGCCGGGCGCGCGCAGCGACGCCCATTGCGCCACCAGCGTGGCCAGTTCGCCGTGGGCCACCGCGCCGCCGTGCGGCCAGGGCGTGGGCAATGGCGTCTCGTGCAGCACGGCGCCGGACCAGGCCTCGTCGCACCAGGCCCATTTCAGGCGGGTGTTGCCGATATCGATCAGCAGTTGCGGAACTCGCGGCATACCGGCGCTGGTGCCGCTCATGCGCCTGCCCCTCTGTCCGCCGCTTTGTCCGCCAAACGCAGCGACACTTCGCCGCTGGCAATGCGCTCCAGGCCCGAGGGCGTTTCCAGCAGCAAGTGGCCGTCGCCGTCAACGCCGCGCGCCAGGCCTTCGGCCTGCACGCGGCCGTCGTGCAGCAGGCGCACCGGCTGGTCGCGATAGGCGTCGCGCGCGGACCAGCGGGGCGCCATCGGCGCAAAGCCCTGCGCCAGGAAATCCTCGCGCATCACCGCGAGCCGGTTCAGCACCGCAGCCAGCAGCACGGTGGGATCGCAGCCCGGCAGGAATTCGGTCACACCAGCCAGGCTGCGCCCGAGCGCGGCTTCCATCTGCGCATCGCGCACCAGGTTCAGGCCAATGCCGATCACGGCCCAGACCCGCTGTGGCCCCGCCGGCACCGACTCGATCAGGATGCCGGCCAGCTTGCGGCCGTCGATCTGCAGGTCGTTAGGCCATTTCAGGCCAACGGCGCCGCCGAGGCGCGCGTCGCAGTCGCCCAGCGCCTCGGCCAGCGCCAGCCCCACCGCCAGGCTCAGCCCGCTCAACTGCGAGGGCGCCAGCGGCAAGGGCAGCGCCACCGAAAACGTCAGCCCCGCCTGGCCTTGCCAGGGACGCCCCTGGCGGCCCCGCCCGGCGGTCTGCCGATAGGCCAGGCGCAGCGTGGCGGACTCGGTCCACGGCGCGCTGCGGCAGGCCAGCGTCAGGTCGGCGTTGGTGGAGCCGGTCTCGTCGACCACGCCGAGGGTCCAGCCGCGCGCGGGGCCGGTGAGCGCGGCGCGCAGGCGGTCGGGGTCGATGCGCCAGGCTTGCGCGGGAGCGGCGGCCGCAGGGGTCGGGTCTGGCGTGGGCAAGGATTTGTCAGCGGACATGCGTTTCGGCGATGGACAGCACAATGGGCACAAGCAGCTACGCATTGTAGCCGTGCGAATCCACGGCCGAGGCGCTGCGCACGCCCGCTGACGCTGCGGGTGGCATAGAATCGGGACTTGCCCATCACTTCTCCCCCTGCTTTGGAAAGCCCTACCACGCCAGCCATAGAAGTGACGCGCGCGGACGGAGCGCAAACCGTGCAACTGCGCGGCGACTGGACAGCGCTTGCGCTCTCCGATTGCCACCGCGCCCGCGCGCTGCGCAACGAGCTGCACTCGATCGCCGCGGACGCGCACTGGTCGCTGGCAAGCCTCGCCCGGCTCGATCACATCGGCGCACAGCTGATGTGGCAGGCCTGGGGCGGCAAGCTGCCCGAGAAGCTGGAAGCCAACGAGGCCCAGCGCCGCGTCTTTACCCGCATCGCCGGGCTGCGCCGCGAGAACTGGAAGAAACATATGGTGGACCGGTTCAATCCGGTGACCCTGTTCGGCGCCTCGATCCTGTCGATGTTCTCGCAGCTCGGCAATGGCGTGACCATGCTGGGCCAGCTGGCCTTCGACCTGCTGCGCCTGGCGCGCGCGCCGCAGCGCGGCCCCTGGCGCGAGATCTCGGCCAATATCTACAACGTCGGCTACAAGGCGCTCGGCATCACGGCGCTGGTCGGCTTTTTGATCGGCATCGTGTTGTCGTACCTGTCGGCCAACCAGCTGCGCACCTTTGGCGCGAGCATCTTTATCGTCAACATCCTCGGCATGGCGGTGATCCGCGAGCTGGGCCCGGTGCTGGCGGCCATCCTGATTGCCGGGCGCTCGGGCTCGGCCATCACCGCGCAGATCGGCGTGATGCGGGTCACCGAGGAGCTCGATGCGATGCGCGTGATGGGTATCTCGCACGGCTTCCGGCTGATCATGCCGCGCGTGATCGCGCTGGCCATCGCCATGCCGCTGCTGGTGGCGTGGACCGACGTGCTGGCGCTTACCGGCGGCATGCTGGCCGCGCACTTCCAGCTGGATATCAGCGCGGCCTTCTTCCTGCGCGCGCTGCCCGATGCGGTGCCGGTGGCCAACCTGTGGATGGGCCTGGGCAAAGGCGTGGTGTTCGGCATCCTGATCGCGCTCACCGCCTGCCATTTCGGCTTGCGCATCGAGCCCAACACGCGCAGCCTGGGCGAAGGCACCACCGCCTCGGTAGTGACCTCGATCACCGTTGTGATCGTGGCCGATGCCATCTTCGCCATCCTGTTCAAGGACATCGGCTTATGACTACCGCCACGACCGCCACCGCAACGCCGCCTTCGGGCACCGTGCAGCACGCCCCGCGCACCACCGTGATCGAGGTACGCGACCTGGTCAAGCGCTTTGGCGAGGCGGTTGTGCACGACCACCTCAACCTCGATGTGCATCGGGGCGAAGTGCTGTCCATCGTCGGCGGCTCGGGCAGCGGCAAGACCGTGCTGCTGCGCCAGATCGTGGGGCTGGAGCGGCCCACCTCCGGCACCATCCGTGTGTTCGGCGAGGACCTGACCAAGCTCGACGCGGCCCGGCTGCAAGCCCTGCGCAACCGCTGGGGCCTGCAGTTCCAGCGCGGCGCGCTGTTCTCCGCGCTGTCGGTGATCGACAACATCGCGCTGCCGCTGCGTGAACTTCGCACCCTGCCCGACGATCTCATCTGCGCGGCGTCGCTGCTCAAGCTGCAACTGGTGGGGCTGTCAGCCCGGGATGCGGACAAGATGCCGTCCGACCTGTCCGGCGGCATGATCAAGCGCGTGGCGCTCGCACGTGCCCTGGCCCTGGAGCCGGAGCTGGTGTTCCTGGACGAGCCCACCGCCGGGCTGGACCCGATGGCCTCGGACGACTACGTGGCACTGATCCGCGAACTGCGCCGCGAGCTGGGCCTGACCGTGGTGATGGTGACCCATGACCTCGACACCCTGGTGGCGCTGTCTGACCGCGTCGCGGTGCTGGCGGACCACAAGGTACTCGCCGCGCTGCCGATCCGGGAACTGGTGCATATTGACCACCCGTTCATCCACGAGTATTTCCTGGGCGAGCGCGGGCAGCGCGCCATGCAGGCGCTCCCGGCCTTGCCGGACGCGGCACGCGCGGCAACGCATGCGGCAACACCCGCAGGCCCGCAATCTGGAGAAGCATGATGGAAAACAAGTCACACGCCTTCCTGGCCGGCGTGTTCACGATTGGACTCGCCATCCTGGTGCTGTTCGCGATCTTCTGGTTCAGCAGCGACCACGCGGTGCGCGTGCCGTATGACCTGATCACCCGCTCCACCGTCAACGGGCTGGGGCCGCAGGCCGACGTCAAGTACCGCGGGCTGGACGTGGGCAAGGTGGTGTCGATCCGCTTCGATCCGACCGTGCCGGGCCAGATCATCGTGCGCATCAGCGTCAACCAGGACACCCCGATCACCCACACCACCTATGCCACGCTCGGCTTCCAGGGCGTGACCGGGATCGGCTACGTGCAGCTCGACGACACCACCGCGCAGGAAGGCGGCACGCCGTCGCCGCACCTGGCCACCTCCTCCAAGTCGGTGGCGCGCATCATCATGCGGGCCGGCTTCTTCGAGGAGCTGGAAAAGCGCGGCGACAGCTTGCTCACGCAACTGGAAACGATCATGGGTTCGCTCAACGACATGTTCCAGGCCGACAACCGGCGCGACCTGATGGAGGCGATCCGCTCGGTGCACAAGACCGCCGACGACTACTCGCAACTGGCCAGCTCGATCGCGCCAGCCGTGCGCCAGTTGCCGCAGGTGACCGAAAACCTCAACGCCACGCTGGCCTCCACGCGGCGGCTCACCCAGGAACTGGCCAGCCCCGACGGTACCGTGATGCGCACCGTCGACCGCGTCGGGCGCGATCTGCAGGGCGCCGCCGATTCCGTGCAGTCGGCCGCTGGCGGCGTCTCGCAAGACACGCTGCCGCAGATCAACGGGCTCGCGCGCGATGCGCGCCAGACCATGCGCAGCATCGACCGCGCCGCCAGCCAGTTCAACGACAGCCCGCGCAGCGTGCTGTTTGGCGGCCCTCCCACCGTGCCGGGCCCGGGCGAGCCCGGCTTCCAGGCCCCCTGACGCGGACCGCATGCTCTCATGCCGCGCACCTACGCACTCGCCGCACGCACACCACGCCTGGCCCGCCAGGCTGGCGCTGCGAATCCTTCGAGCAAACCAAGGCACATCATGATGCGCAATGCCCAAACCCGGCCGGACGGACGCGACACACCCGGCACCTTCGCCCTGCCGCGCCGGCTGGCCGCCGGCGTCGCGCTGGCCTGCCTGCTGCTGGGCGGTTGTGCCCTGACGCCTTCCGCGCCCACCATCACCTACGATCTGGGCCCCCCGGCAGGAGCCGCACCTGACGCCGCGCACCTGCCCAAGATGCGCGTGGCGCAGACCGATGGCCCTACCTGGCTGGACGGCAACTCGCTGTACTACCGGCTGCACTACGCCCAGGCGGAGCGCCTGCAGCCCTATGCCACGCAGCGCTGGGTGATGTCGCCGGTGCGCCTGTTTGACGACCGCCTGCGCGAAGCCGTGGCCTCGCGCGGCGCACTGACGTGGTTCGGCGACACGACCGCGCCGGCGCTCAAGATCGACATGCTGGAGTTCGAGCAGGTGTTCGACAGCGCCAGCGCCAGCCGCGGCGTGATCCGCGTGCGCGCCACGGTATTTCGCAGCGGGCTGATCGGGCAGAAGACCTTCGTGGTGGCGCAGCCCGCCGCCACGGCCGATGGCGCCGGCGGCGTCAAGGCGCTGGCCACCGGCAGCGATGCCGCCATTGCGGCGATCCTGGACTGGGTGGCAACGCTGCCGCTGCAGTAAGCGGGCCGCGCATGGCATCGGCTCCCGCGCCGCTCGTTCCCCCGCCACCGCCGCCGCGCCACTCGCCGCTGGCGCGGGTGGGGCTGTTGTGCTTCGCCCTGCTGGTGGTCTATGGCAGCCTGTACCCGTTCACGGGCTGGACCGACAACGGCATCTCCGCGCTGGCCTTCATCACCGCGCCCAAGCCCCGCTACCTGACCGGGTTCGATCTCATCACCAACGTGCTGGGCTACTGCCCGCTTGGCGCGCTGGTGGTGCTATCCCTGCACCCGCGCATCTCCGGCGTGCGCGCCGTGCTGCTGGCGCTGGTGGCGGGCACGCTGCTGTCGGGCACCATGGAAGCGCTGCAGACCTGGCTGCCCAACCGCGTCTCGTCCAATATCGACCTGATGACCAACGCGCTGGGCGCACTGCTGGGCGGTGCCGCGGTGGCGCCCTTCTCGGCCGCGCTGATCGATCGCGGCTCGCTGCGCCAGCTGCGCATGGCGTGGTTCGAGCCGCACGCCAGCTTTGCCATCATCCTGATCCTGCTGTGGCCGTTCGCGCAGATCTTCCCGCAGGATCACCTGTTCGGCATGGGCGCGATCGTGCGCGAGTGGCTGACCGACCCCGATTCCTGGCCCGTGCAGTGGCTGCAAGGCGTATTCCCGGGGCTGCCCGACCTGATCGAGAACATCAGCCTGCTGCGGCCGGACGACGTGCAAGGGCAGCAATTGCTGGAGTCACTCGTTACCGGATGCGGCTGGGTGGGCACCGGGCTGTTTGCCTCGATCGCCATGCGCAGGCAGGCGCCGATGCTGCGCATCCTGGCGGCCTTGCTGGCCAGCGCGCTGCTGCTCAAGGCGGTGGTGGCCGAGATGCAGTTCCCGGACGACAACGCCTTCAACTGGCTGTCCGAAGGCGGCCGCTTTGCCCTGTTGACGGGCTCGCTGGTACTGGTTTTGCTGCTGCGGCTGCCGCGCTGGCTGCGCGGCGCGCTGGCGCTCGCCACGCTGATGCTGCTGGTGATGCTGTCCAACCTGCTGCCCGCCAATCCATACTCCTGGATCTCGGAGCAGGGCTGGCGGCTAGGCCGTTTCATCCACTTCAACAGCCTGTCGCAATGGCTGGGGTGGATGTGGCCGTTCGTGGCGTTGTGCTACCTGATCTGGCGCTTCGAGCAATTCCAGCTGGATCGCCGCAGCCTGCGGCGTGCGCGCCGCAAGGCGAAGCGGCTGGCGGCGCGCGCAAGTGATGGCAGCGGCGATGGCAACAATCGGGAGGATGCCACGCCTCCGGGCGCCTGAGCGGCGCCTCAGTGCGTCTGGCCGCCCTGCTCGCGGATATCGCTGGTGGTGGCAAGCGCCGTGGTCACCGCGCAGCGGATGCCTTCGATCATCAACGCCAGCGACAGGCTGGGCTGCCCCGGATGGCGCGCCGCCTGCTCAGGCAAATAGGGAATATGGATGAAGCCGCCACGGATCCCGGCAGGCACGCCTTGCGTGGCAAGCAGGTGCATCAAGCCGTAGAACACGTGGTTGCAGACGAAGGTGCCCGCGGTCTGCGACACCGATGCGGGCACGCCTGCGGCGCGCATGTCGCGCACGATGGCCTTGATCGGCAGGCTGGAGAAATACGCCGCCGGGCCTTCTTCGGCGATACGCGTGTCGACGGGTTGCGCGCCCGCGTTGTCGGCGATGCGCGCATCGTCGACATTGATCGCCACGCGCTCCACCGACATCTCAGGGCGCCCGCCCGCCTGCCCCACCGCGATCACCAGCACGGGATTGATCGCGTCGAGCAGGTCGGCCAGCGCATCGTTGGCGGCGCCGAACACGCAGGGCAACTGGCGCGCGACGATGATCGCGGCGTCCAGGTCATCGGGCCCGTTGCCGATGCGCACGCCGTCAAGCGCGCGCACCGCTTCCCAGGAAGGATTGATGGGCTCGCTCTCGAACGGCTCGAAGCCGGTCAGCAGCACGGTACGCATGGCAGGGACTCCCGGCAAGAAGCCCGGTTGCCCGGGCCCCTGGCCAATCATTCGCGGCGGGGCCGCGTTCTTACATCAGGAAATACAGCAGCACGATATTGGCCACCAGGACCATCAGCGCGGTTGGCACCTGCGCCCGGATCACGGCGTTCTTGTCATCAAGCTCCAGCAGCGCGGCCGGCACGATGTTGAAGTTGGCCGCCATCGGCGTCATCAGCGTGCCGCAGTAGCCGGAGAACATGCCGATGGCCGCCATCACCGCCGGGTTGCCGTGGAACATGTTCACCAGGATGGGCACGCCGATGCCGCCGGTCATCACCGGGAAGGCGGCAAAGCCATTGCCCATGATCACGGTAAAGAGCGCCATGCCCACGCAATACACCACCACGGCCACGAGCTTGTAGTCCATGTTGATATAGGCCGTGGTCAGGTGCGCCACCGCCTTGCCCACGCCGGCATCGGCGAACACCAGGCCCAGCATGGCCAGCATCTGCGGCAGCACCAGCGCCCAGCCTAGCGACTCGGTCAGCCGGCGCGATTCGCGCACGCCCTGCACCACCGTGTCGCGGGTGAGCCAGCACGCCACGCCCAGCGCCACCAGGCAACCAATGCCAAGCGAGACGAAGGTGACGTTCTTGGGATCGAGCAGCGCCAGGCCGGCGACCTTCACGTCCTTGAACAGCAGCGTGCCGATCACGGTCACCAGGGGAATCAGCAGTGCCGGGATGAACAGCTTGTTGCCCAGGCGCTTGGCCGAGGCGCGGCGCTCGGCCTCCGGCAGCGTGCCGTGCTTGCCGTGGCCCACGCCACCAAAGCCCGCGATCAGCGCCATCACCACGGCGCCGATGCCGACGATGGCCGGCGGCAGCTTGTCGCCGATCAGGAAGACCAGCGCATACAGCGCCCAGAACAAACCCGTGCTGAGCCGGCGCGGATGGTCGCCGTCGGCGAAAGTCATCAACGCCGTGATGGCCAGCACCAGGCCGGCGAGCCAGTAGAGATAGTCGATGGAAATGATCATGGCTTACTCCCCGCTCTTGGCCGCCGAGGCAGCGCCAGCCGTTGCAGCGGACTTGCCGCCCACTTCGCGCTCCAGCCACATGTCCAGGCGCTTGAGGCGCACGGCGTGGATCAGGAAGGCGCAGATCGCGGTGGGGATGCCCCACACGGCGATATGCAGCGGTTCCACGTCGATGTTGGACGACAGCAAGAAGGTGTGCATCAGCGCGATGGCGCCGAAGGCCACGAAGATGTCTTCGCCAAAGAACAGGCCGACGTTATCGGTGGCCGCGCAGAAGGCCAGCACGCGCTGGCGGATCGGCTCGGGCAGCTTGCCGAAGCGGGTCTCGGCCGCGCCTTCGGCCATCGGGGCCAGCAGCGGGCGCACCATCTGCGGATGGCCGCCGAGGCTGGTCAGGCCCACCGCGGCGGTAAGCTCGCGCACGCCGAGGTAGACGATCAGCAGGCGTCCCACGGTGGCCGACGCGATGCGCGAGATCCACGCCTGCGCGTGCTCGCGCAGCCCGTGGCGCTCGAGCAGGCCGATCACCGCCAGCGGCAGCAGGATGATGAGCGGCAGGTTGCGCGTCTTGACGAAGGCGGTGCCGATCGCCGTGAAGATCTGCATGACCGGCATGGTTGCCGCCAGCCCGGTGGCGATGGCGGCAAGCGCCACCACCATCATGGGGTTGAAGCGCAGCACGAAGCCAAGGATGATGATACCGACCCCGACTAGGGGCCAGAGGTTGACTGCCTGTTCCATGAGAGACACCAATAGAGTGTGATGGAGGCGAGTGCCCTCGCGTCGCGTCATGCTGCTCGACACCCGCGCGGGGCACAGTGAAAACCGGAAGCCTGGGGGCGCGTCCGTTAGGTGTGGCGTGCCCCTCAGACTCCGGCGCGGATTGCGATGCCTTCGGCGCCGAGCCGCTCGCGGATGCGGCGCGCAAAGGCAAGCGCGTGTGCGCCGTCGCCGTGCAGACACACGGTTTCGGCGCGAATCGATACATAGGTGCCGTCGATGGCGCGCACGCGCTGCTCGCGCACCATGTCCAGCGTCTGGCCCAGTGCCACGTTCTCGTCCTCATGCAGCGCGCCGGGCGTGCCGCGCTTGACCAGCGAGCCGTCGGGGTTGTAGCCGCGGTCGGCGAAAACTTCTTCCTTGACCTTCAGGCCGGCTTCGCGCGCCACCTTCACCATGACGCTGCCGGCCAGGCCGAAGAAGACCAGGTCGGAGTCGAAGTCGCGCACCGCGCGCACGATGGCGTCGGCCAGCTTGGGATCCTTGGCTGCCTGGTTGTAGAGCGCGCCGTGCGCCTTCACGTGGGCCAGTTGGCCGCCTTGGGCGCGCACCAGCGCGGCCAGGGCGCCGATCTGGTAGAGCGTGTTCGCGTACACCACCTCGGGATCGAGCTGCATCTCGGTGCGGCCGAAGTTCTCGCGGTCGGGATAGCTCGGATGCGCGCCGATGGCGACGCCCTGCTCCAGGGCCCACTTCACGGTCTGCAGCATGGTGGCGGCGTCACCGGCGTGCCAGCCGCAGGCCACGTTGGCCGAGCTGATCAGCCCCAGCAATTCGCGGTCGTTGCCGCAGCCTTCGCCGAGGTCGGCGTTCAGGTCGATATGCATTGCGTTGCTCCTCACCGGTCTTGCGGCTTGTGTTGAGGTTTTGGGGTTGCTGTCGTTTCTGTCGTTCGGTCGTTCTGAGGTTCCGTCGTTGCGCGTTTGG
The DNA here is from genome assembly GCF_058801495.1 of Cupriavidus sp. GW822-FHT03E04. Lineage (NCBI taxonomy): Bacteria > Pseudomonadati > Pseudomonadota > Betaproteobacteria > Burkholderiales > Burkholderiaceae > Cupriavidus > Cupriavidus sp. GW822-FHT03E04. Next base: position 320,632 of record NZ_JBXANI010000002.1, on the reverse strand, counting down.
CGGCTCAGGCCACGGCAGCGCGGGTACGCGTGCGCCGCCGCGAGGCGATCGCCATGCCGTCACCCTGCCACTGCAGCGCCTGGTCCAGTTGCTGCAGGTACCGGTCCAGCTCGGCCTGCGCCGCGGCGGCCTCATCCAGCGTGACGCGCACGAAGCGCACCGGCGCACCCAGCGGCACCTGCGCCAGCCGCCACAGGTCGGCGCCGATCACCACGCCGATCTTGGGATAACCGCCGGTGGTCTGCGCGTCGGCCATCAGCACGATGGGCTGGCCGGCCGGCGGCACCTGGACCACGCCCGGCAGCACGCCATGCGAGAGCAGCTCGGCCGCGCGCTCGGGCTGGCGCGCCAGGGCCGGGCCTTGCAGGCGCAGGCCCATGCGGTTGCTGTTGGGGGTGACGATCCAGTCGGACTGCCACAGCGCTTCGCGCGCGGCGGCGTCGAAATCCTCGTACTCGATGCCGGTCAACATGCGGATCGGCATCGCGTCGCCGAGCTTCTTCACCGGCAGCGCCCAGGATGGCGCCTGCACGCCCAGCCAGTCGCTGTCCTCGGCTACGCCGGGCCGGCCCGCATCCAGGCGGTCGCCTTCATGCAGGGCGCGGCCACCCAGGCCGCCAAAGCCGGCCTTGAGGTCGGTGCTGCGCGAGCCCATCACCGGCGCGACAGCGATGCCGCCCGCCACGCACAGATAGGTACGTGTGCCGCCCTGCGCCGCCGACAGCGTCAGCGTTTCGCCGCGGCGCACGTCGAAGGCATGCCACGACCAGACCGGCACGCCGTCCAGGTTGGCCCGGCATTCGGCGCCGGTCAGCGCCACGCGCATGTCGGCATGGAAACGCACGGCGGCGCGGCCCAGCGTGAATTCGATGGCGGCGTCGCCCGCCGGATTGCCCAGCAGGCGGTTGCCGATGGTGAGCGCGACGGCATCGAGCGCGCCCGCGGTGCCCACGCCAAAGCGGCGAAAGCCGGGACGGCCAAGGTCCTGGACCGAGGCCAGCGCGCCGGGTCGGGTGATTTCGATCATGGCAGCAGCGCCTCGACGACAAAGCGCACGGTATCCCCGGGCGCGAACAGGGAAGGCGGATCGCGGTCTGCCAGGAAGAGTTGGCTGGTGGTTTGCCCGATCAATTGCCAGCCGCCGGGGGCGGCTGCCGGGTAGATGCCGGTCTGCTCGCCGCCGATGCCGACCGTGCCCGCGGGCACGGACAAACGCGGCTCGCGCCGGCGCGGCGTGGCCAGCGCCGGGTCCAGGCCGCCCATATAGGCAAAGCCGGGCTGGAAGCCGAGGAAGTAGACGACGTACTCGCCCGCGCTGTGGCGGCGTACCACTTCCTGCACCGTAAGGCCCGTATGCGCCGCGACTTCAGCCAGGTCGGGGCCATGCTCGCCGCCGTAGCGCACCGGGATCTCGACCAGCTTGCCGGTGGCGGCACGCGCTTCACCGGAAGCCCAGGCGAGCTTCAGGTTGCGTTCCAGCGCTTCGGGATCGGCTTCGCGGTCGAACACCACGGTGAGATTGTTCATGCCCGGCACCGCATCGACCACGCCGCGCCACTCGGCCGCGCGCTGGGCCATGGCCCAGATACGTCGCTGTACATCTAGCGAGGCCGGCGGGGACACGCTGCACAGCAGTGCTTGCTCGGCCAGGCGGTGAACGGAACATCGGGTCATGGGCGGCACCAGCGGGGGGACCTGTCTTGCAGTGTAGGCGGGCGCGCTGTACTAGTCAGGCGCGGTGCCGGCTGCGACGGGTCCGAGAGTGAGATCGCTATTTCATCGATGATTTATCGATAAATTCATAATAACCAAACAAGAAGATGCTGTGGCTAGGTGTTGACCCTAGGCACGAGGTGCTACGTCTTCATGCGGGATAGCGTTGGCGCACCGCCTCGGTGCGGGTGCCGGACGCGGCGATTGGATCCGGTGCAGGAGCGCCCGGTGCGGCGCTTGCGTCGCATCGGCCCTGCTCGATATGGGTGCGCGCGGACACACCGGGCCAGACTTGCCGGAGAGGAGAGATTTCAGGAAAACTTGGCTGGCCGTGGCGCGAATGCAACGCCAGGAGGGCCCGCAACGGGGTGCCGCGGGCGAAAAAACGGCCGGGTGGATACCGGCCGATCGAACTGCTCACAACGTTGACCCTGCGCTGGGTGGTCTCCCCTCTCCCGCTTGCGGGAGAGGGGGCGGGGGAGAGGGCGGGCGCTCGTTATGCCGTCGTGCTGGACAAAACCGAGGGCTCCGCTTCAAGTGGCTCCTAGCTAAGCCACCCCTCTCCCCAGCCCTCTCCCCCTGAGGGGAGAGGGAGCGACAGCCGTCGTCATGGCGCGGGGTTTTGGCCCGTTCGACCTCAGGCGAACCCGGCCTTATGCGCCTGCTCGTCCGCGTGGTAGGAGCTGCGCACCATGGCGCCCACGGCGGCATGGGTGAAGCCCATCTTGTAGGCCTCGGCCTCGAACATCTTGAAGGTGTCCGGATGCACGTAGCGCATCACCGGCAGGTGGTGGCCCGACGGCGCCAGGTACTGGCCGATGGTCAGCATGTCGATGTCGTGGGCGCGCATGTCGCGCATGACTTCGAGGATTTCCTCGTCAGTCTCGCCCAGGCCCACCATCAAGCCGGACTTGGTGGCCACGGCCGGATTGCGGCGCTTGAACTCTTGCAGCAGCTTGAGCGAGTGCGCATAGTCGGCGCCCGGGCGGGCCTGCTTGTACAGACGGGGCACGGTTTCCATGTTGTGGTTCATCACGTCCGGCGGGCCGGCTTGCAGGATGTCCAGCGCCTTGTCCAGGCGGCCGCGGAAGTCCGGCACCAGCACTTCGATACGGGTGGCCGGCGACAGCTCGCGGGTCAGCGTGATGCAATCGACAAAGTGCTGGGCGCCGCCGTCGCGCAGGTCGTCGCGGTCAACGCTGGTGATCACCACATAGTTCAGCTTGAGCTGGGCGATGGTGCGGGCCAGGTTGCCCGGCTCGTTGGCATCCAGCGGATCGGGACGGCCGTGGCCCACGTCGCAGAACGGGCAGCGGCGGGTGCACTTGTCGCCCATGATCATGAACGTGGCGGTGCCCTTGCCGAAGCACTCGCCGATGTTCGGGCAGCTGGCTTCCTCACATACCGTCACCAGGTTGTTGGCGCGCAGGATGTCCTTGATCTCATAGAAGCGCGAGCTGCCCGTGGCCGCCTTGACGCGGATCCACTCGGGCTTCTTGAGCTTCTCGGCCGGCACGATCTTGATGGGGATGCGCGCGGTCTTGTCCGCCGACTTCTGCTTGCGGGTCGGGTCGTACTGCTCCGCCTGGGGTTGCGGGGCTTCGCTGGAAGTGGCGATCAGGGCGTCGCTCATAGAGTTCTCCGCACGCGCGGTGCGTGCATATTCGGCTGGATGACTAAGTGGCCAGGGCCGCGGCGGTATTCCGTTGGGCCGCCAGGGCGCGCTCTTGCGCCTCTGCCAGCACTTCACACAGCGCCGCCGCAAGGCGCCGCGCGATATCGGCTTGTTGTGCCGCGGTCACGGGCAAGCGGGACGCACCCGCCGCATCGGCCACCGCGAAGGTGGCGCCCGCCGTTGCCATGTCGACCGTTTCCAGGCCGGCATAGCCGCAGGGGTTGATGCGCAGGAAGGGCGCGAGGTCCATCTGCACGTTGAGGCTGACGCCGTGATAGCTGCAGCCATTGCGGATCTTGAGTCCGAGCGCGGCGATCTTGGCGCCCTGGTGCTGGCCTTCGGAAAGGTAGATACCAGGCGCGCCGGGCTTGCGTTCGGCTGCGAGATTATACGCCGCGAGCGTATCCAGCACGGCCTGCTCGATCGCATGGACGAGTTCGCGCACCATCAGGTAGCGGCGGCGCAGGTCGAGCAACAGATAGGCCACGACCTGGCCAGGACCGTGATAAGTGACCTGACCGCCACGATCGATCCGCACGATGGGGATCGCATCGTCAGGGGCCAGAACATGCGCAGGATCTCCCGCCTGGCCGAGGGTATAGACCGGGGGATGCTCGACCAGCCAGATCTGGTCGGGAGTGTCGGGGGTGCGTGCGGCGGTAAAGGCGCGCATCGCGTCGAAACAGGGTTCGTACTCTTGCCGGCCCTGCTCGATGACTTGTATCGATTGCATCCCGGCAGTTTAGCGAAAAGGGGCGGATCTCACAGGAGGCCGCCCCTTTTCTGGTGTGTCTTTCGGTGTGTCTTTATGACGTTGGCGCTGCGTCCTTGCTTGCCGGCCTAGAATGGATCAGCCGCAGATGGCCACGCACGCGGCCATCTGCATCGGTATCCGCTGGCTCAGGAGGCCGTGACCTGGTCCTGGTTAGGCGTCCACTCGGTGCCTCGAACCAAACGCCGCGCCATGCGCGCCACCAGGTGCGACACATTGGTTGCCGGCCGGCGGGCTTCAGCGATCAGGGCCAGCCGTACCGGCTCTGCCGCGCGCGGGTCCACGCTCAGCGTGATTTCGTCGCCGCTGTTAAGCAGCAGGCTACCGCCGCAACGCAGCCAGTAGTCTTCCGAATCGCCTTCGCGGGTGACCCAGACGTCGGTCCCCGTGGCCTCTTCCACACGCAGGCGCTGGCCGGCGTGGATGGAAAGGGAGGTAACTTCGCCCGGGCTCAGGGTGAACAGGGTCGTTGTGAGCAATGTTTTCATGTTGGGCATCCTTCGCTGACATCGTCGGCTGCCTCGCCCGCTTGCCCGGAATGGGCGGCCGCCGATCAGCTCAGCCCTGGCAGGCTTATGCTTGGTCTTGCCTGGTACTGGATCGGCACCGGTGCGGGTAGCGCCCCGATGCATTGCATTCTAGTGATTGCCGGTCCTCTTCCAAAACGATATATTTTCCTTGTTCTTGTTAGGTACGCTCACATAAGACGAGGTGGATGATGGCGCTGAAGGGAGCATGGGAGAGAGATTTGCCACGTGGCTGGCATCGCGAGCTGCCGCGCCTGCCGGGGCTGACCGCGCTGCGCGCGTTCGAGGCAGCCGCCCGCCACGAGAGCTTTTCGCGCGCGGCCACCGAACTGTTCGTCACCCACGGCGCGGTCAGCCACCAGATCCGCGCGCTGGAGGAAGAGCTGGGGCAGGCCCTGTTCGAGCGCAACGGCAAGCGTGTGACCCTGACACCCGGCGGCCGGGCCTACGCCGGGCGCGTGCGCGAAGCCCTGCTGGAGATCGCCGATGCCACCCGTGCGCTGCAGGCCGGGAACCGCGACAAGCGCCTCACCATCAGCACCATGCCGTCGTTTGCCGCGCGCTGGCTCACGCCGCGCATCGGCAGCTTTATCGAGCAGCACCCCGAGCTGGACGTGGAGCTGCTGTCGTCCAACACGCTGGTGGATTTCGGGCGCGAGGAAGTCGACATCGCGTTGCGCATGGGCAGCGGCGACTATCCCGGCCTGTATGTGGAGAAGCTGCTGGACGACGTGTTCTTCCCGGTCTGCAGCCCGGCCTTCAACGGCGGCAAGCTGCCGGCACGGCCGCAGGACATGGAAGGCATGTCGCTGCTGCGCGGCGAGGGCGATCCGTGGAAGCCGTGGTTCGAAGCCGCCGGCCTGGACTGGCCGGAGCCGCGCAAGGGCCTGCTGCTGGAGGACTCCTCGCTGCTGCTGCAGGCAGCCGCCGCGGGCCAGGGCATTGCGCTGATCCGCTCGTCGCTGGCCTATAACGACCTGCTGTCGGGGCGCGTGGTGCGGCTCTTCGATGTGAGCATTACCTGCCCGTGGCTGCTCTACTTCGTCTGCTCGGCAGGCATGCTGGAAGCGCCCAAGGTAAAGGCCTTCCGCGCCTGGCTGCTGCCGGAGATGGAAGCCTTCCGGGGCATCCTGGCGCAGTGGGAGGGCTAGTCGCCCTTGCCGGCTTCTGCGTCTTTTGCGACTTCGGCGTCCTTGCCCTCATCCGCGGCCTTCGGCACGGCCACCGGGGCAACTACCGGAGCAACCACTGGCGCCGGCCCTGAGTGCGCCCTGCCCGCGCGCGGGTGCGCCTTGTCGTAGACCTTGGCCAGGTGCTGGAAATCCAGCGCGGTATAGATCTGGGTGGTGGCCACGCTGGCGTGCCCGAGCATTTCCTGCACCGCGCGCAGGTCGCCAGAGGATTGCAATACGTGGGTGGCGAAGGAGTGCCGCAGCATGTGCGGATGCACGTCGGTCGGCACGCCGGCCCGGATCGCCTGCTGCTTGATGCGCAACTGCACCGTACGTGCGGGCAAGCGCCGCCCGCGCACGCTCAGGAACAGCGCATGCGCATCATCGGGCAGCGCGCCGGGGCGCAGCAGCTCCGGGCGCACCGCCAGCCACGCGCGCAGCGCTTCCATGGCCTTGCTGCCGACAGGCACGGTACGCCGTCGCGAGCCCTTGCCGATCACCGTGACCTCAGCGCCGTCCATGTCGATCCAGCCGGCGGAGCGGTATTCCCCATCCTCGGCATAGCGCGCGTCCAGCTGCACCAGCTCCGACACGCGCAGGCCGCTGGAATAGAACAACTCGTAGACAGCTTGGTCGCGCCGACCCTCGGCGCCGTCGCCCGCGTTGTGCGAGACCAGCGCCACCGCGTGCTCCACCGACAAGGCCTTGGGCAGCCGGTGCCCGGATTTTGGCGCGCGCACGCCGTCCACCGGGTTGGCCTGCACGCCCAGGCCATGGCGCGCGGCCCACAAAAAAAAGCCACGCCACGCCGACAGCGTGCGGGCAATGCTGGTGCCGGCCAGGCCTTTGCCGTGCATGCGCGCGGCAAAGGCGCGGATATGGTGGGTCTGCAGCGACAACAGCGCAATGCCCGGCGCATGGCGTGCGGCGTGCGCTTGCAGCACAGACAGGTCGCGGGCGTAGTTGGTCAGTGTGTGGACAGCCAGCTTGCGGCTGCTGGCGAGCCACTCCAGATAGCGCAGCACGACCGGATCGGGCGGCGGCTTGTCGAGTGGCGCCTCGGCGGCCTCCTTGCGCGCGGCCGGCTTCTTCGCCGCGGGCGAAGCGGCCTTGCGCGCGCGGCTCGGCTCCATCAGTCGCGCAGGCGGTTCAGCGCGGCACCGGCCACTTCGCCGATCTGCGCCAGATAGGCCGTGCCCATGCCCTCGTGGAAGCGCCGCGGCTCGGGCGAGCCCAGCACCAGCAAGCCAAAGGCCGCGCCGAGCGTCCCGGCGTCGCGCGTGGGCACGCGCAGCGTCACCATGGCCAGCGAGGCGATATCGTCGCGCTCCAGCCAGGCCGCGGCCTCGAAGCCACTGTTGGCGCCGCAATACGGCGCGCGCAGGCCCTCGGCAAACAGGCGGACGTCTTCGCTCGCGCCCTGCGCCACTTCCATGTGCGCGTAGCTCTGCGCCACATTCCACAGCTTGAGGGCCACGCCGGGCACGTCGAACACTTGCTGCAGGCCGTCCTGCACCGCATACGGCAGCGCGTGCGAGTCCGCCTCGGCCAGCAAGCGCAACTGCCAGGCGTGCATGCGCTGCTGGGTGCGGTCGTTGTCATGGCCGTGGCGAACCAGGTCCGCCAGCTTCAGCTCCAGGCCTTTGTTTTTCTCGCGCAGGATTTCCATCTGGCGCTCCTGCAGCGACACCGCGCGGTGGCTGTGCGGGCTGGTGAGTTGCACCGCGGCCAGCAGTTCGGCGTTGTCTTCGAAGAACTGGGGATTGGTCTGCAGGTAGGAGGCAACTTCTTGGGCGTTCATTGGCTTCAACCGGATTGTTTGGGGGGCAGTGTAGCAAATGGTTAGGGGGAAATTTTGGGGGAGTGGTCGGCGTTGGTTTTTGGGCGCAAGGGCTCGGATGTGTGGGCTCGTTGGTTCGTCTCTATCGGCGTTGGCCTTTGCACCCAACAGCCATACGACATCCCCCTGCGGGGGCTGCCGGTCACTCTTCTTTGCGTCGACAAAGAAGACTAACGAGAAGAAAGCCGACCCTGCCGGGCGCAGAGCAATAAGGCTCATGGGCCTCGGTGGTTGCGTCGTACTGCCCGGAGTGCCGGCGGGCTTCTGCCGGTACCGGCTTGACTGGCCACGATCCTGCCAGCTTCCGGGATGCGTGGTGAGGCCCCCGGTAGCAGGCACCACTTGCTTCAAGCCGTCTGTCGCTCGCGGCGTGGCCGGCCACGAAGTTGCAGGCGCACCGGTTCCGTCGTGGGCGCGGTGGCACCGGATTGATACGCCCACGACCCTGACCACCGCGCCCGCCCCACCACGAAACCATTGACGGGTGATGTGTCGTGATGGCGCGCGCCGGTAACGGCAGATGGTGGAATGCTCACCGGGCAAAGCGATCAGGGGCACCACCACGTGACCATTGGGTAATGCAGTAGCGATGCCCTATGGGCCGGTAGAATCCGCCAGCCAACACTCAGGGCCGTACGACGCAACCACAGCCCCACATAAGCCCGATTGCTCTGCCCCCGGCAGGGTCGGCTTTCTTCTCGTTAGTCTTCTTTGCCGACGCAAAGAAGAGTGACCGGCAGCCCCCGCAGGGGGATGTCGTACGGCTTTTGGGTGCAAGAGCCAACACCGCTCAAAGAAAAAGCGAAAGCCCCCAAAAGCCACTACCCCCCCTACACCCCCCCTTACGCCCCCCCTTACGCCCCCCTTACGCCCCCAACTTCCTCTTCAGCAACTCATTCACCTGAGCAGGATTCCCCTTGCCCTTGGTGGCCTTCATGGCCTGCCCCACCAGCGCGTTGAACGCCTTCTCCTTGCCAGCACGGAACTCCTCCACCGACTTCGCATTGGCAGCCAGCACGTCGTCGATGATCTTTTCCAGCTCGCCCGAGTCGGACATCTGCTTGAGGCCCTTGGCCGCGATGATGGCGTCGGCGTCGGCACCTTCTTCGCCTGCCCACATGGCCGGGAAGACATCCTTCTTGGCCGTGTTGTTGGACACCGTGCCATCGGCAATGCGCACCAGCAGCTTGGCCAGCTGGGCCGGCTTGACCGGGGCGGCTTCCAGCGCGATGCCTTCGCGGTTGAGCAGCGACGACACGTCGCCCATCAGCCAGTTGGCAGCCGGCTTGGCATTGGCCGCGCCAGCTTCAGCGACCACCGCCTCGAAATAGTTCGCGAGCGACTTGGAGGCGGTCAGCACGCTGGCGTCGTAAGCGGACAGGCCGTATTGCGACACCAGGCGCGCTTGCATGGCCACCGGCAGCTCCGGCAGCTCGGACTTCACGCGCGCGATCCAGGCGGCGTCGATCTCCAGCGGCAGCAGGTCGGGGTCGGGGAAGTAGCGGTAATCGTGCGCGTCTTCCTTGGTGCGCATGGCGCGCGTCTCGCCGGTGTCCGGGTCGAACAGCACGGTGGCCTGCTGGATTTCGCGGCCATCCTCGATCTCGGCGATCTGCCACTGGACTTCGTAGTCGATGGCCTGCTGCAGGAAGCGGAACGAGTTCAGGTTCTTGATCTCGCGGCGCGTGCCCAGCTTGGGACTGCCATAGGGGCGCACCGACACGTTGGCGTCGCAGCGGAAGCTGCCTTCCTGCATGTTGCCGTCGCAGATGCCCAGCCACATCACCAGCGCGTGCAGGGCCTTGGCGTAGGCCACGGCCTCGGCCGAGCTGCGCATGTCGGGCTCGGTGACGATCTCCAGCAGCGGCGTGCCGGCGCGGTTCAGGTCGATGCCGGTCATGCCGGCGAAATCTTCGTGCAGCGACTTGCCGGCGTCTTCCTCGAGGTGGGCGCGCGTGAGCTGCACGGTCTTTTCGTAGGTTTCGCCCTTCTTGCCTTCGACCTGGATGCTGATGCTGCCGCCCTGCACCACCGGCAGCTCGTACTGGCTGATCTGGTAGCCCTTGGGCAGGTCGGGGTAGAAGTAATTCTTGCGCGCGAAGATGCTGCGCGGCGCGATGGTGGCGCCGATCGCCAGGCCGAACTGGATGGCGCGCTCGACCGCGCCGCGGTTAAGCACCGGCAACACGCCGGGCAGCGCCAGATCAACCGGCGAGGCTTGCGTGTTCGGCGCCGCGCCGAAGGCGGTGGAGGTACCGGAAAAAATCTTGGAGGCCGTCGACAACTGCGTGTGCGTCTCGAGGCCGATCACCACTTCCCATTGCATGGCGGTATTCCTGTTCGTGTGCTGTATGTGTTGCTACTTGTTTGCTACGTGTGGCTATGTATGGCTACGGTGTTCTTTCACGGATTCGGGCTGGCCAGCCATGAATCCAGTTGCGCCAGCGCCGCATCGCGCGAGATCGGGTCGCCGCCCACGGTCACGCCCTGGCCGTGACGCGAGCCGTTAGGCACATCGCGCCGCACCCGCAGCGGCTCGGTGCCATCAAAGCCGTGATACGCGCCGGGGTAGATCTCCAGGCGAAAACGCGCATCCGGCTGGCGCGCCGCGACCGCCTCGCGCAGCATGGCGCAGCGGGTGGCGGGGGTCCAGTCGTCGGCGCCGCCGGTCAGCAGCAGCAGGGGCGTGCGCAGGCGGTACTCATGCCGCTGTACCGCGCTCTTGCAGCCAGGGTAAAAAGCCACGGCGCGCTCGATCGCCGGTGCGCCCGCCGGCCAGTCGCGGCTGGCGTCGATGGCACTGAGCACCGCCTGCGCGCCGTTGGACCAGCCCAGCAGCACGATATGCGCGGTGTCCACGCCGGGCTGCTGCGCGAGCCACTGTAACGCCGCCAGCACATCGCCGCGCCGCGTGGCGTCGTCGATGTCGCGGCTGTCCATGCGTTCGGTGCAGATGCCATCCGGTTTGCCGCGCGGGCCGAAACTGTCGGGCAGCAGCACCGCGTAGCCGCGCGCGGTCAGCCACTGCACGTACTCGCGGTAACGGCTCTGGAGCGCTGCCGCATCCGCGCCGCCACTGCGGTGCAGCCCGCCGCAGCCGTGCAGCGCAATCACCACGCGTACGCCCGGGACCGGGGCCGCGGCGCTGCGCTGCGGCACGAACCAGTAGCCGCTGAGCGGCTGGCCGCCGTCGGCGCCCGGGAAACGCACCGTCTGCGCCGCCGGCATGGAAGCCTGCGCCAGCACGGCGTGGCTTGCCAGCAGCAAGGCGCATGCGCCCAGGCTGAAGAAGGCCTTCAGGCGAGCGGCGATGCAACCGTGGGCGGCTCGGGACATGGCGTTGAGCGGGTTCATCGGGTCTGCGCGCAACCGCCGCCGCCAGGCTCGAACATCACCGGCCAGGCTTCTTCGTAGATGCCCGGCGAGCAACGCGCCTCGCAATTGGCGTGCGCGAGCGTGACCCGGCGCGGATCCTGCCAGATCATCAGCTTGCAGGCGCTGCCGTCGTTGGCGCGCAGCTCGATATGCGGCTTCTTCTGGGTCTGGCGGAATTCGGCCAGGTTGAAGCTGCACGAGCCGCGCTTGCCCACCCACAGCTTCCATGACAACTGCTGCACGGTGTTGTCCGTCACACGCACCTGCGCATCCTCGCGAAAGCCGTCTTCCTCGGTGCGGCGGCAATCGCCGGCGAGGTCGATGTCGCGGCTGGCAATCGGCGGGGGCTTGCCGCCAAAGCGCGGCAGCGGGATGCAGGCCGCCAATGCAGCGGCCAGCCCGATGCCGAGCACGATGCGGGACAGCCAGCGCGCTGCGATCATGCCTGCGCGGGCCGGCGCAGGTGCCAGTCCGTTGCCTGCTGGAAGGCGTGCGCCGTTTGCAGCAGCTCGGCCTCGCCAAAGTAGTTGCCGATCAACTGCAGGCCAACCGGCATGCCACCCTCGCCCAGCCCGCAGGGCACGCTCATGCCGGGCAGGCCGGCCAGGCTGGTCGACAGCGTGAAGATGTCGGCCAGGTACATCTGCACCGGGTCCGCGCTCTTCTCGCCGAGCTTCCACGCCACCGTGGGCGCCACCGGGCCCATGATCACGTCGCACTGGGTGAAGGCGCGCTGGAAATCGTCAGCGATGATGCGGCGGATCTTTTGTGCTTGCAGGTAATAGGCGTCGTAGTAGCCGTGCGACAGCACGTAGGCGCCCACCATGATGCGGCGCTTGACCTCGGGGCCGAAGCCTTCGGCGCGGGTCTTCTTGTACATGTCCATCAGGTCGCGGTACTCGGCGGCGCGATGGCCAAAGCGCACGCCGTCAAAGCGCGACAGGTTGGACGATGCCTCGGCCGGCGCGATCACGTAGTACACGGGGATCGACAGCTCGGTCTTGGGCAGCGACACCTCGACCAGCGTGGCGCCCAGCTTTTCGTACTCGGCAAGCGCCGCGCGCACGGCTTGCTCCACGTCCGCTGCCAAGCCCTTGCCGAAATATTCCTTCGGCAGGCCGATGCGCAGCCCTGACAGCGGCTTGCCGGCGCTGGCGCCCACCCGCGCCTGGCCCAGCAGGCGGGTGTAGTCCTCGTCGACGCCGCCCAGGGCGGGCGCAACGCTGGTGGAGTCGCGCTCGTCGAAGCCGGCCATGCCGCCCAGCAGCATGGCGCAATCCTCGGCGGTATGCGCCATCGGGCCGCCCTGGTCGAGCGAGGAGGCGAAGGCGATCATGCCGTAGCGCGACACGCGCCCATAGGTAGGCTTGATGCCGGTGATGCCGGAGAACGAGGCCGGCTGGCGGATCGAGCCGCCGGTGTCGGTGCCGGTGGCGGCAGGCGCCAGGCCGGCGGCCACGGCGGCCGCAGACCCGCCCGAGGAGCCACCCGGCACGCGGCTGGCGTCCCAGGGGTTCCTGACCGGGCCGAAGTGCGAGTTCTCGTTGGACGAGCCCATCGCGAACTCGTCCATATTGGTCTTGCCCAGCGTGACCATGCCAGCGGCGGCGAGGCGCTCGACCACGGCCGCGTCGAACGGGCTTTCGTAGTTGGCCAGCATGCGCGAGCCCGCCGTGGCGCGCCAGCCACGGGTGACGAACACGTCCTTGTGGGCGATCGGCACGCCGGTCAGCGGGCCGGCTTCGCCGCGCGCGCGGCGCGCGTCGGCGGCGCGGGCCTGCGCCAGGGTGAGTTCGGGGTTGACGTCGACAAAGGCGTTGAGCGCACCCGCCTGCTCGATGCGGGCCAGGTAATCGCGCGCCAGTTCTTCGGCGGAGACGGAGCGTGCCGCCAGCGCGTCGGAAAGCTCGCGCAGGGAGGTCACGGAAGTTGCGGAAAAGGGCATGTCGGTCGGTTTGGCTTGGCAGGTGATGGCTGCCGGCGCAGCCTGGAGGCGGCGCGGCGCAGCCGCTGGGTCGAGGGCCGGGGTGCGTCTGACCTTTATTCGATGACCTTGGGCACCAGGTAGAGGCCGCCTTCGGTGGCCGGGGCGGGACGCTGGTAGTCCTCGCGGCGGCTGGGCTCGGTGACCACGTCGTCGCGCAGCCGCTGCGACATCTCGCGCACCGCGGACAGCGGGTGGGCCAGCGGCACGATGCCGGTGGTGTCGACCGCCTGCATCTGTTCGACCAGGGAGAAGAATTGATTGAGCTGCACAAGCGTCTGCCCGGCCTCGGCATCGTTGATTTCGATGCGGGCAAGGTGGGCGATGCGCTTGACGTCGGATAGGTCGAGAGCCATGGCTTGGGGTCGGTGCGAAAGGCGATGCGGGCGCGGCCGGGGCGGGCCGGGCAAGTGCTGCCGGGAGCGCCCGGGAATCGTCAAAGTTACAGGTTTTTTCGAGGAAGAAGCCCCCGAAACAGGGGGAATTATAAGGTATCATTGCGCGTTGCCATCCTTTGGCCGCGCCTTCGTCACATTGGTGCAAAACCGCCTCCTCCGGAGCATTTCGAGACACTCCGGCGAGACACTCCGGCGAGACACTCCGGCGGGACACCCCGGCGGCGCACTCCGGCACCCGGGCCAGCCAGCACTGGCCGCGTGGCCCGACCGGCCCGCGCCGGCGCAGGCTTGAAGGCCCCCAAGGGATGACAGACAGGTTCCTCCGATTAGGCCGCCCCCGCCAGCAATTAATTTGTAATTGCAGCGCCGTTCCACCGAACTTTCGCGCGTGGTCTAATCAAAGGTTCCCGTAGAGGCTGCTTTCGCCACCTGGCAAAGCGGCCTTGGCTGGCGGCCCTGGCCCTGGCAGTTCGCAGCGGATGACAACGCGGACTGGCAACGGCGCCGGCCCCACCGGACGACCGGGGGCCTTAATACTACCCGTCGCTATGAATATCGTGGCTGGCCCCGCAGCGGCGCCGGCCACTTCGCATACTCGCGAACCACCAGAAACAGGATTCCTGATGTTCGGATTTCTCCGCAGCTACTTCTCCAACGATCTCGCGATCGACCTCGGCACCGCCAACACCCTGATCTATATGCGTGACAAGGGCATCGTCCTTGACGAGCCGTCCGTGGTCGCCATCCGCCAGGAAGGCGGACCCAACGCCAAGAAGACGATCCAGGCAGTGGGCAAGGAAGCCAAGCAGATGCTGGGCAAGGTGCCGGGCAACATCGAAGCGATCCGCCCGATGAAAGACGGCGTGATCGCCGACTTCACGGTCACCGAGCAGATGCTCAAGCAGTTCATCAAGATGGTGCACGACACCAAGCTGCTGCGCCCCTCGCCGCGCATCATCATCTGCGTGCCCTGCGGCTCGACCCAGGTCGAGCGCCGCGCCATCCGCGAATCGGCGCTGGGCGCCGGCGCCAGCCAGGTGTACCTGATCGAGGAGCCGATGTCGGCCGCGATCGGCGCCGGCCTGCCCGTGTCGGAGCCGTCGGGCTCGATGGTGGTGGATATCGGCGGCGGCACCACCGAGGTGGGCATCATCTCGCTGGGCGGCATGGTCTACAAGGGCTCGGTGCGCGTGGGTGGCGACAAGTTCGACGAAGCCATCGTCAACTACATCCGCCGCAACTATGGCATGCTGATCGGCGAGCAGACCGCCGAAGCCATCAAGAAGGCCATCGGTTCGGCTTTCCCCGGCTCAGAAGTCCGCGAAATGGAAGTCAAGGGCCGCAACCTGTCCGAAGGCATCCCGCGTGCCTTCACGGTGTCGTCCAACGAAATCCTGGAAGCCCTGACCGATCCGCTCAACCAGATCGTGTCGGCCGTCAAGATCGCGCTGGAACAAACCCCGCCGGAACTCGGCGCGGACATCGCCGAGCGCGGCATGATGCTGACCGGCGGCGGCGCGCTGCTGCGCGACCTGGATCGCCTGCTGGCCGAGGAAACCGGCCTGCCGGTGCTGGTCGCCGAAGACCCGCTGACCTGCGTGGTGCGCGGCTCCGGCATGGCGCTCGAGCGCATGGACAAGCTCGGCAGCATCTTTTCTTACGAATAAAGCGTAAGCAGAGGATTCGCACGTGGCGCGACGCGGCCTGCCGGACTACCTGGTCGAGGCAGCGCCTTGCCGCGCTACCCTCCCGACCCCGCCAGTCCCCGTGCACCACACCGCGCCGCGACGCCCCAGCCACTCCGGCTGGCGTGCCGCGGCGCGGTCGTGCCTGTGGCACCGGGGGACCTTTCTGCCAGCGCACGGGTAAATGGATTACACTCCGCCGCCGCTCTTCAAGCAGGGCACTTCCGCCGTTGCGCGCCTCGTCTTCTATGTGACGATCGCGCTGGCGCTGCTCATCGTTGATGCGCGCTTTGACGCCCTGCGCGTGGTGCGCCAGGTTGCCGCCACCGTGCTGATGCCGGTGGAGCGCGCGGTGCTGGTGCCGCGCGACGCGCTGCGCGCCACCTTCGACTACGCCCAGTCATCCGCCACCCTCGCCAGCGAGAACCGCGAGATCAAGCGCCGCATGGTGACCGAGGCCGAGGGTTCGGTGCGCCAGTCCCAGCTCGAGGCCGAGAACAACCAGCTGCGCAAGCTGCTTGGCCTGGTACAGCAGTCGGCCACGCCGGTGACGGCGGCCGAGATCCTGTACGACGCCCGCGACCCTTACAGCCAGCGCATCGTGATCGACCGCGGCAGCCAGCATGGCCTGCGCGCGGGCTACCCCGTGATCGACGAACGCGGCGTGATCGGCCAGGTCACGCGGGTTTCGCCGTTCCAGTCGGAGGTCACGCTGCTGACCGACAAGGAACAGGCCATTCCCGTGCAGGTAGTGCGCAACGGCTTGCGTAGCGTGGCCTTTGGCGGCGCCCGCGCCGGCCTGCTCGACCTGCGCTTCATGGCCGCCTCGGCCGACCTGCAGCAGGGCGACCTGCTGGTGACCTCCGGCCTGGACGGCACCTACCCGCCAGGCCTGCCGGTGGCCAAGATCGTCCAGATCGAGCGCAAGGCCGATACCGCCTTCTCGCGCGTGTACTGCGAACCGGTGGCCGGCGTGCGTTCGCACCGCCAGTTGCTGGTGATCCGCTACGAAGCGCAGTTGCCGCCGCGCGAGTCCATCGACGGCCCACGCGACGCCAAGGAAGCGCGAAGCGTCAGGGCGAACCGCCCGGGCGTGCGGGATGCCGAACGCTCAGGAGAGCGGCCGGCCGAGAAGCCCGCCGACAAACCCGCAGTAAAGCCCACTGACAAGCCCGCCCCGGCCAAGGAGCCCAAGCGTTGACCAATCCCCAATACCTGCTGCGCCCGGTCAACCCCGCGTTTATCGCGCTGAGTTTCGTGCTGGCCTTCCTGTTCAACCTGATGCCCTGGGGCACCACGCTGTGGGTGCCCGACATGGTGGCGCTGGTGCTGGTGTTCTGGAACATCCACCAGCCGCGCAAGGTCGGCATGGGTGTGGCCTTCGCGCTCGGCCTGCTGATGGACGTGCATGACGCGCGCCTGCTGGGCGAGCACGCCATGGCCTACTCGCTGCTGGCGTACTTCGCCATCACCATCCATCGCCGCGTGCTTTGGTTCACGGTCTATACCCAGGCGCTGCACGTGCTGCCGCTCCTGTTCATCGCCCACGCTGTGCCGGTGCTGATCCGCCTGGCCATGGGCGCGCCGCTGCCCGGCTGGCAATTGCTGCTGGCGCCGGGCATCGAAGCGCTGCTGTGGCCGCTGGCCACCGGCATGCTGCTGGCGCCGCAGCGCCGCAGCGCCGACGTGGACGAAACCCGGCCAATCTGACGCTTTACCCCAACCGAAGTCCCGCCGTGCCCCCTTGGGGGGCGCGGCAAACCGCAAGGCTGACGCAGTACCATGACCGAAATACGCAATGTCGAACAGGAGCTCGGCCGCTTCCGCATCCGCGTAGCGGCGGCGGGCCTGTTTGCCGTGATCTGCTTCGGCCTGCTGTTCAGCCGTTTCCTGTGGCTGCAGTGGTACAAGCATGACCAGTACTCGGCCAAGGCCGAGGACAACCGCATCTCGGTGGCGCCGATCGAGCCCAACCGCGGCATCATCATGGACCGCAACGGCGTGGTGCTGGCGCGCAACTATTCCGCCTACACGCTGGAAATCACCCCGTCCAAGCTGTCCGACACGCTCGACAACACCATCGAGGAACTGGCCCAGCTGATCGACATCCAGCCGCGCGACCGCCGCCGCTTCAAGCGCCTGATGGAGGAGTCGCGCAGCTTCGAAAGCCTGCCGATCCGCAGCCAGCTCACCGATGAGGAAGTGGCACGCTTCTCCGCCCAGCGCTTCCGCTTTCCCGGTGTGGACGTGCGTGCCCGGCTGTTCCGCCAGTACCCGATGGGCGAGTCCGCCTCGCACGTGATCGGCTACCTGGGCCGCATCTCGCAGCGCGACCAGGAACGCATCGAGGCCATGGACGAGGCCAACAGCGCCGAAGGCGCCAAATACGATCCGCGCAAGGACGCCGACAACTACAAGGGCTCCAACTACATCGGCAAGATCGGCATCGAGCAAAGCTACGAGACCGAGCTGCACGGCCTGACCGGTTTCGAGGAAGTGGAAGTGAGCGCGGGCGGACGGCCCATCCGCACGCTGTCTACCTCCCCCGCCACGCCCGGCAACAACCTGATCCTGTCGCTCGACATCCGCCTGCAGCAACTGGCCGAGGCGCTGTTTGGCGACAAGCGTGGCGCGCTGGTGGCAATCGAGCCGGCCACAGGCGACATCCTGGCCTTTGTCTCCAAGCCGACCTACGACCCCAACCTGTTCGTCGAAGGCATCGACACCAATACCTGGAACGAGCTCAACGGCTCGCCCGACAAGCCGCTCCTGAACCGCCCGCTGCGCGGCACCTACCCGCCCGGCTCCACCTACAAGCCGTTCATGGCGCTGGCGGCACTCACCACCGGCAAGCGCACCGCGGCCTGGGGCTTCCACGATCCGGGCTCGTTCACGCTCGGCAACCATACCTTCCGCGACGACAAGCCGGGCGGCCACGGCTGGGTGGACATGAACGCCTCCATCATTCAGTCGTGTGACACCTATTACTACATGCTGGCGCGCGACATGGGCGTCAACGGCATCCACGACTTCATGAAGCCGCTGGGCTTCGGCCAGATCACCGGCATCGACATCGAAGGCGAGAGCCGCGGCATCCTGCCCTCCACCGACTGGAAACGCCGCGCCTACCGCAAGCCCGAGCAGCAGAAATGGTATGACGGCGAAACCATCTCGCTGGGGATCGGCCAGGGCTACAACAGTTTCACCATCCTGCAGCTGGCCAACGCCACCTCCATCCTGGTCAACAACGGCATCGCCATGAAGCCCCACCTGGTCAAAGCGGTGGAGGATTCGGTCAGCCGCGAGCGCGAGCTCACCGTGCCCAAGGAAAGCTACCGCCTGCCGCTCAAGCAGTCGGATATCGACGTGATCAAGCGCGCCATGGTCGGCGTGACGCACTCGGGCACCGCCGCCCGCGCGTTCGCCGGCGCCGCCTATGAGTCCGCCGGCAAGACCGGGACGGCGCAGACCTTCACCATGGGCAAGAACGAGAAGTACAACCACCACGCGCTGGACGAGCGCAAGCGCGACCACGCGCTCTATACCGCGTTCGCTCCCGCCGACAACCCGAAGATCGCGCTGGCGATGATCGTGGAAAACGCCGGCTTCGGCGGTGCCGTGGCCGCGCCGATCGCACGCAAGGTGATGGATTACTATTTGACGGGCAAGTGGCCGGAAGAACTGGCGAACATCGCCCCGCCCGCGTCCGAACGCGCCGGCGGCAAGCCGCCCGTGGATACGCCCAGCGTGTTTACCACCGGCCACACCGCCAGCATCGCCAGCGCCACCGTCATGGGCGCGAGCGAAGCCGCCGCCACCAGCGAAGGCGCCAGCGTGCCGGCGGCGCGGGTGGCAGCCCGCGCCGGCGCCTCCGCCACGGCCGCCTCTGCCGTGGTGGCGCCGGTGATCGACCCCGCCGCCATCCCGCCCGCCTCGGCGGTGCAGACGCTGGACCAGCGCATGGCGCAGGCCCTCGGCCACAGCCGCCCGGCGCCGCCCCCCGCTCCGGCCGCCTCGCCAGTCATGGCGCCCGCCAGTTCGAAACCCCGCGCCAAACCGGCAACCGCGCCCGCCGCGGCCGGCGGCAACGCTTCACGCTGAAGGAGACGCGCCATGGATCGCCGCCGCGTCCTATCGTTCATCAAGACGGCCCTGACCGGCTTTGACAAGCCACTCGCGCTCATCGTCTTCCTGCTGTTCGCCACCGGCATCGTGGCGCTCTACTCCGCTGCGATCGACATGCCCGGCCGGGTCGAGGACCAGTTGCGCAACATCCTGCTGTCCTACCTGGTGATGTGGGTCATCGCTTACCTGCCAACCCAGACGCTGATGCGGGTGGCGGTGCCGCTCTATACGATCGGCGTGGCCCTGCTGGTGGCGGTGGCCATGTTCGGCCTGATCCGCAAGGGCGCGCGGCGCTGGCTCTACGTCGGCATGGTGATCCAGCCCTCCGAGATCATGAAGATCGCCATGCCGCTGATGCTGGCGTGGTACTTCCAGAAGCGGGAGGGCTCGATCAGGTGGTTCGACTTTGTGCTGGCGCTGGTGCTGCTCGGCGTGCCCGTGGGCCTGATCGCCAAGCAGCCCGACCTCGGCACCGGCCTGCTGGTGATGGCCGCCGGCCTCTACGTGATCTATTTCGCCGGCCTGTCGTGGAAGATCATCCTGCCGCTGCTCGCCATCGCGGTGGTCGCCATCACCGCGCTGGTCAGCTTCGAGCACGATATCTGCGCCCCCGGCGTGAACTGGCCGATCCTGCACGACTACCAGCAACACCGCATCTGCACGCTGCTGGACCCCACCACCGACCCGCTCGGCAAGGGCTTCCACACCATCCAGTCCATCATCGCCATCGGCTCCGGCGGGGTGTTCGGCAAAGGCTGGCTCAAGGGCACGCAGACGCACCTCGAGTTCATCCCCGAGAAGCACACCGACTTCATCTTCGCGGTGTTCTCCGAAGAGTTCGGACTGATCGGCAACGCCGTGCTGCTAGTGCTCTACCTGC
This sequence comes from Cupriavidus sp. GW822-FHT03E04, assembly GCF_058801495.1. NCBI lineage: Bacteria > Pseudomonadati > Pseudomonadota > Betaproteobacteria > Burkholderiales > Burkholderiaceae > Cupriavidus > Cupriavidus sp. GW822-FHT03E04. Next base: position 300,486 of record NZ_JBXANI010000002.1, on the reverse strand, counting down.
TGCTGATCTTCCGCGGGCTGTACATCGCGGCCAACGCGCCGACGCTGTTCTCGCGGCTGCTGGCGGGATCGATCACACTGATCTTCTTCACCTATGCCTTTGTGAACATGGGCATGGTGAGCGGCATCCTGCCCGTGGTGGGCGTGCCGTTGCCGCTGCTGAGCTACGGGGGAACGGCGCTGGTGACGCTGGGCATGGGCATCGGGATCCTGATGAGTATCTCGCGGCAAAAGCGGCTGATACAAACATAGCCTGGCGTGCGATTTGGCCGCTGAAATGACACCTTGCTAAGGTATCCTCTCTCCTTTGGAACGTTCACCTCCAAGGGCTCAAATGCGGCGCGTCGTATTCAATCAGAAAGGCGGAGTCGGTAAGTCGACCATCGTCTGCAACCTGGCGGCCATCAGTGCCAGCGAAGGCCTGCGCACCCTGGTCATCGACCTCGATGCGCAAGGCAACTCCAGCCAGTACCTGCTCGGCGCGCACGCTGCCGAGGCCACCCCGACGGTGGCCGACTTCTTCGAGACCGCGCTCACATACAGCTTCAAGCCGCTGGATGTCACCGCGTTCATCCACGCCACGCCGTTCGAAAACCTCGATGTGATGCCTGCCCATCCCGAGCTCGATACGCTGCACGGCAAGCTCGAATCCCGCTACAAGATCTACAAGCTGCGCGACGCGCTGATCGAGCTGGAAGACGCGTACGACGCCATCTACATCGACACCCCGCCCGCGCTGAACTTCTACACCCGCTCCGCGCTGATTGCCGTCCAGCGCTGCCTGATTCCCTTTGACTGCGACGACTTCTCCCGCCGCGCGCTCTACACGCTGCTCGACAACGTGAAAGAGATCCAGCACGACCACAACGCGGACCTGGAAGTCGAAGGGATCGTGATCAACCAGTTCCAGCCGCGCGCCACCTTGCCGTTGCAACTGGTGGAGGAACTGGTCGGCGAAGGGTTGCCGGTGTTGAATTCACGGTTGTCGTCGTCCGTGAAGATCCGGGAGTCGCATCAGCATGCGATGCCGATGATTCACCTGGATCCGAGGCATAAGTTGGCGTTGGAGTATTTGGCGTTGCATCGGGAGTTGGTGGGGTAGGGATTGGGTAGCGGCCATGAGGTGTTGGTCGCTGTTTCTTTGTGCGGCGATGGCTTTTGCACCCAAAAGCCGTACGACATTACCCTGCCGGGGGCGTCGCTGTTTACTTCATCGGCGTTGGTTTTTGCGCCCAAGGGCCATACGACATCCCCCTGCGGGGGCTGCCGGTCACTCTTCTTTGCGTCGGCAAAGAAGACTAACGAGAAGAAAGCCGACCCTGCCGGGCGCAGAGCAATCGCGGGTGCGAGGGACGCTGGTTTCGTCGTATGGCCTCAGTTCTGCGGGCATCTGCCGGTACCGGTTTGAAGGGCCACGACGCTGCCGATTTCCGGAATGCGCGGTGCGGCCCCCGGTAGTGGAGTCTGTGCCCATTCGCCAATCTGCCGTTACCGGCGCGCGCCATCACGATACATCGCCTACCAATGGTTTCGTGGTGGGGCGGGCGCGGTGGTGAAGGTCTCGGGCTAATCAAGGCGGTGCCACCGCGCCCACGACGGAACCGGTGCGCTTGCAACTTCGTGGCCAGCCACGCCGCGAGCGACAGACGGTTTGAAGCAAGTGATGTCTGCTACCGGGGGCCTCACCACACTCACGGCGCTCGTCCTCCGAGACAAAACCACGAAACCAGCCACGCCCGAAACGGCGCAGCCCCTCGCACCGCGAACGGCAGATCTGGGAACGGGCACCGCACACGAGGTCAGGGGCACCACCACGTAACCCATGGGTCATGCAGAAACGATGTCCTTGGGGCCGGTAGGATCGGCCAGCAAACACTCAGGGCCGTACGACGCAACCACCGAGGCTGAACAGCCTTATTGCTCTGCGCCCGGCAGGGTCGGCTTTCTTCTCGTTAGTCTTCTTTGCCGACGCAAAGAAGAGTGACCGGCAGCCCCCGCAGGCGGATGTCGTATGGCCCTTGGGTCCAAAAACCATCACCGCTCAAATAAACAGCGAAAGCCCCCCAAAAGCCACTACCCCCTTACCCCCTACCCCCCCACCCCCTTCATCAAAAAATCCCGACTAACCCCACCCCCAAGCTCATGGATCCTGCGAAGAAAATCGCTAAGCCACCCATGAATCCCGACAGAAAAAATATCCTCGATCCGAGTGAATTTAAGCTCGGCATGCAGTTTCCCCGCCCGCCGCTCCGTCTCCACTGACTGCCCATTGCGCACCTGCGCCAGCAACGAAACCACCTCCCGCAAACTGGCCGCCAGCGACCGCGGCATATCCGGATGTACGATCAGCAACTCGGCCACGCGCTCCGGCGTGACCACCGAGCGATAGACCTTGCGATACATCTCCAGCCCCGACACGGAGCGCAATACCGCGGCCCACTGGTAGAAATCGTCTTGCTGCAGGCCGAGGTCGGTGGCCTGGAACTTGACGTCGAGAATGCGCGCGGTGTTGTCGGCGCGCTCCAGGAAGGTGCCCAGCCGCATGAAACAGTAGGCTTCGTCCTTGAGCATGGTGCCGGCTTCCACACCACGCGTTAAGTGGGAGCGGAACTTGACCCACTCGAAGAACTGCGCCGGATCTTGGCGCAGGATGCCGTCGGCAACCATCTGCTGGACATCGAGCCAGGTGGTGTTGATGGTCTCCCACAGCGGCGTGGTGAGTGCGCCGCGCACGGCGCGGGCGTTTTCGCGGGCGGCGCGCAGGCAGGACATGATCGACGCCGGGTGGCTCAGGTCGCGCACCATGAAATCGATCACTTCCTCGTGCACGACCGCGCCGTGGTGCGCGGCGAATACCGGCGTGAGCTCCGTCACGTCGAGCATCGCCAGCCAGCCTTGCTGTGCCACCTCGGGTGATTGCGGCAGCATCGAAGCCTGGTAGTTGACGTCGAGCATGCGGGCGGTGTTTTCCGCGCGCTCGGTGTAGCGGGCCATCCAGAACAGGTGGTCGGCGGTGCGGCTTAGCATGATGATTCCCCCTTTTCTCGGCAAACCCAGGCTACTGACAAGCAATTGGCTTGCCAGCCGCTGACCGCGGCGCGGTGCCTACTCGACCGGCAGCACGCTGACCTCCACTTCCACATCGTGCGCGCCGCCGCCCACGATGACGCCGCGCAGCAGCGAGACATCGCTATAGTCGCGCCCGAACGCCAGCGTGACGTGGCTGGTGTCGGCCAGCACGTCGTTGGTGGGATCGAGGTCGACCCAGCCGGCCAGCGGGCAGTACACCGACAGCCACGCATGGGAAGCGTCGGCGCCGATCAGCCTGGGCTGGCCGGGTGGCGGCTCGGTGCACAGGTAGCCGCTGACGTAGCGCGCCGCGAGGCCGAGCGAGCGCAGGCAGCCGATCATGACCTGGGCGAAATCCTGGCACACGCCGCTGCGCAGGCCGAAGGCTTGCAGCGCCGGGGTATCGACCTCGGTGGCCGTGGTCTGGTATTCGAAGTCGGCGTGCACGCGATGCATCAGGTCGATGGCGCCGGCCACCACGGGCACGCCGGGCGCGAAGCTGGCGAGCGCGTAGGCCTTGAGATCGGGATGCAGCGCCACGTTGGGCGAGGCGAAGCAGAACTCGCTTTCCGGCAGGAAGGGCTGCCCGGCGCGAAAGCGCAGCGCGGCGACGGCCGTCTCCCACGGCATGCTGGCGGCGGGGTCGAGCGACGCCCAGCGCGGCGTGACGCTGACTGTGCTCTCGCAGGCGAGCTGCATATAGTCGTGCGGCACGTCGATGGTGAAGTACAGCACGTTGTTGCCGAAGGCGTCGATGTCCGCATGCTGGTGCGACGGCGGCGGCTCGATCTGCGTGCTGTGCGCGTGCACCGCCTGCCATGGGCAGGTCACCGGAAACACCACGGCGCGCTGCTGGGCGTTCTCCACCGGCGCGGAGTAATCGTAGATGGTTTTGTGATGAATCGTCAGCACGGAGGCCACGCCTTCTGGCGCGGGCTCGGCAACGTCTTGCGCCTGGCTCATCGTCGCATTCATGGTTGCGCTCATGGTTGCGCCCCGACGCGGGTGCCGGCCATGCCGGCATGGCTGAAGTAGCGCGCACTGATTTCGTCCGAGAGCTGCACCATCATGTCAGTCAGTTGCTCGCACAGTTGCACCAGATTGGTGTATTTCCCGTCGGCGCCGCGCTGGCATAGTGCTTCCCAGCCGGGCAGCGTCTCCACGGTGGGCAGCCATTGCGGCAGCGGCACGCGCCCTGTGCCGGCCGGGCTGGCCGGCGGCGAGATCTGGCCGAGCTTGACGCGCAGCCGCGCCAGCAAGCCGTAGAGCCCGCGCGGGTTGGTCGGCTCGATCACCAGCTGGTCGACCAGCGCGGGCACATCGGAGCGGCCCGGGTACAGCGCGCGGAAGGTCAGCGTGCTGTCGAACAGGTGCAGCAGCAAATCGAAGCAGGTCCGGTGCAGCAGCGCGCCGTTGTGCGCAAACACCCGCAGGAACGTCGAGAGCGTGGCCACGCGCTCGATATGGCGGCCGATAAACAGCAGGCGCCAGGCTTCGTCGCGGGTCATGCGGTCGCCCTGCGCGCCACTGATGGCGGCGAGCTGCATGGAGAGGTGATCCAGCGCCGCCAGCACGCGCGGACGGTCGTAGATGCCCGCGTCGCCGCCACCGCCGGGACTCCCCGCGCAGGCCGCCTCCATGGCATCGCCGAAATCGTTGCGCGCGGCCAGGATGGTGCGCCAGTGATCGTTGGACAGCCGGTTGCGGATTTCGGTGGCGGCGTGCACGTGGCTGGCCAGGTTCTGGCCCACGCTGGTCCAGCCGGCGCTTTGCGCCAGCGCGGACACCAGGCTGCGCTCGAACACACGCAGCGAGGCGCGCGGCTGCGGCGCGCCGGTCGGCAGCAGGCCGCAGGCGAGCACCAGTTCGCCGATCACGTCGAGCGCGCTGTCGTCGCGGTCGTCGCTGCTTTCGATCGAGCCCAGCACCAGGCGGCACAGGCGTACGTTGTTTTCCGCGCGCTCGGCATAGCGGCCGGCCCAGAACAGGTTCTCGGCGGCGCGGCTGGACACCGCCAGCGGCTTGGCCGCCGGCCCGCGCGCCGCGCCGGCCATGGGGAACTGCAGCGGCGTGGCGCCCGGCTGCGCCGGCTGGCTCGACAGCACCCAGGTGTCGACGCTGGAGCCGCCGAGCTGCATCGATACCGCCGGCTGCCCCTCGCCCGCAAGCCGGGTGAAGCCGCCGGGCATCACCTGCCAGCCGCCCCGCCCGTCGGCAATGGCATAGACCCGCAGCATGGCAGCGCGCGAGCCGATATGCGGCCCTTCCCAGCGTGGTGCGTGCGACAGCGGCAGATCGGCCTGGATGGTGAACAGATCCGGCACCTGCTCGATGCGCTCGCGCCAGTCCGCCAGGCGCTGCAGCCCGCGCTCCATGCCCAGGCGCGGGCCTTCCCACGGCTGCGCCATGCCGCGCGGGTAGGTTGGCATCAGGAAGGCTTCGGTGAATTCCCCGAGCGCCTCCTCACGCGCCGTGGCCTCGCCGCACCACCAGCTGGGCACGCCCGGCAGCAGCAATTCCTCGCCCAGCAGCGCGCGGGAAATGGCCGGCAGGAAGCCGTGGATGGCCGGCGTCTCCAGGAAGCCCGAGCCGGGCGCGTTGGACACCAGCACATTGCCCGCGCGCATCGCCTGCAGCAGCCCGGGCACGCCGAGCGTGGAATCCTGGCGCAGCTCGACCGGATCGCAATAGGCGTCGTCCAGGCGGCGCAACACCACATCGACGCGCTCCAGCCCGGCCAGCGTCTTCAGGTACACCACGTCGTTGCGCACCGTCAGGTCCTTGCCCTCGACCAGCGTGATGCCGAGGTAGCGGGCCAGGAAGGTGTGCTCGAAATAGGTTTCGTTGTAGGGCCCCGGGGTGAGCAGCACGATGTGCTTGCTGACCGAGGCGGCGGCGCCCGCCGCGGATTCCGGCGCGGGTGGCTGCGCCGCGGGCTGCTGCGCCAGCGTGGCCACCAGCTGCGAGAACGCGGCGGGCAGGCGCCGCACGCGCAGCTCGCGAAAGGCATCGGCGAACAGGCTGGAGATGATGAGGCGGTTCTCCAGCGCGTAGCCCATGCCGGAAGGCGTCTCCGTGCGGTGGGCCATCACCGTCCAGCCGCCCTCCAAGGTATGCGCGAGGTCCACCGCGACGATGTGCAGGAAGTTGCCGCCCGGCGGCTGGTAGCCCTTGAGCGGGCGCAGGTAGCCGGGATGGCCAAAGACCAGGCCGGCCGGCAGCAACCCCTTGGACAGCAATGCCTGCGGCCCGTAAATGTCGGCCACCATGGCGTTGGCCAGCTCAGCGCGCTGCGCCACGCCGCGCTCGATCCGCTGCCAGTCTTCCTCGCTCACCAGGAAGGGCAGCAGGTCCAGCGCCCAGGCGCGCGCACCGGCCTTGTCCGTGTTGTCGGCGTAGACGTTGTAGGTCACGCCGTTGTCGCGGATCTGGCGCGCCATGGCGGCAGCCTGCTGGTCAAGGCCGTCGATCCCTTCCTCGCCCAGTATCTGGAAAAAGCGCGCCCAGGGCTCGCGCAACCCGTCCCCGCATGCCCCCAGTTCATCAAGGTGCCCGGGCGGCACCGGCCGCGCGCGGTGCATCACCGCGTCGACGGCAGGGGCGGTTTCATCAAAAGGCAGGGACGGCTGAAGAGACACGGGGCGCGGCTTTGGGGGCTGCCGGATCAGCGTTGTCGCAAATCCAGCGTGAACGGAAACTCGAGGCTGCGCCGGGGCGGTTCCACGCGCATCACGCCCGGCGTGTGGCCAAGCGTGAAGAAGCGTGTCAGGCGCCGGCTCTCAGCCTCGTACGCATTAACCGGGAAGGTCTCATAGCTACGCCCGCCCGGATGCGAAACATGATACTGGCATCCACCGATGCTGCGCCCCATCCATGTGTCGACAACGTCGAAAGTCAGCGGCGCATGCGAGGCAATGGTGGGGTGCAGCGCAGACGGCGGCGCCCAGGCGCGGTAGCGCACCCCGGCCACGAACTCGCCGACGCGCCCGGTGGGCTGCAGCGGTACCGCGCGGCCATTGACGGTGACCACATGGCGGCTGTCGTTCATGCCCAGCACACGCACCTCGATGCGCTCGAGCGACGAATCCACATAGCGCACGGTGCCACCGGCACTGCCCTCCTCGCCCATCACGTGCCAGGGTTCGAGCGCGGTGCGCAACGTCAGCGACAGGCCGCCGGCCGCGAGCTCGCCCACGCGCGGGAAGCGGAACTCGAAGTGCGGCGCGAACCAGGCGTTGTCGAACGCGAAGCCGGCTTCGCGCATCTCGGTGAGCACGTCCTCGAAGTCCATCTGCACGAAGGTGCCGAGCAGGAAACGGTCGTGGAGCTCCGTGCCCCAGCGCGTGAGCCGCCCGCGATAAGGCTCGCGCCAGAAGCGGGCCACCAGCGCGCGCAGCAGCAACTGCTGCACCAGGCTCATGCGCGCATGCGGCGGCATCTCGAACGCGCGCAGCTCCAGCAGGCCGAGCCGGCCGGTGGGGCCGTCGGGCGAATAGAGCTTGTCGATGCAGAACTCGCTGCGGTGGGTGTTGCCGGTGACGTCGATGAGGATATTGCGCAGCGCACGGTCGACCAGCCACGGCGGCATGTGCGCGCCGACCCCACCCTCGGCGCCGCAGAGCCGGTCGAGCTGGTGCTGCAGCTCGGCAAAGGCGATCTCGAGCTCGTAGAGCTGGTCGTTGCGCGCCTCATCCACGCGCGGCGCCTGGCTGGTCGGGCCGATGAACATGCCCGAGAACAGGTAGGACAGCGAGGGATGGTTGTGCCAGTACGCAATCAGGCTGGACAGCACATCGGGGCGCCGCAGGAAGGGGCTGTCGGCCGGCGTGGCGCCGCCCAGCACGAAGTGGTTGCCGCCGCCGGTGCCGGTGTGGCGCCCGTCGAGCATGAACTTCTCGGTGCTGAGGTAGGTCTCGTGGGCGGCCTGGTAGAGGAATTCCGTATGGTCGACCAGTTCGTCCCAGTTGGCGGCCGGATGGATGTTGACCTCGATCACGCCGGGATCGGGCGTGACCTGCAGCAGCTTGAGGCGCACGTCGCGCGGCGGCGGGTAGCCTTCGAGCACGATCTTCACGCCCAGCCCGGCGGCGGTGGCTTCCACCGCCGCCAGCAGCTCCAGGTAGTCCTCCAGCACGGTCAGCGGCGGCATGAAGACGTAGAGCATGCCGCGCTTGTCGCCCGCGGCCGCTCTCTCTGCCTTGGGGCCGGCGGCGCGGCTGGGATGGCGCACTTCCACGCACAGCGCAGTACGCGTGATCCAGCCCGCGGATTCGCCGCGCTCGGGCACGCGCGCCAGGTCCGCGGCCAGGGCAGCGGGCGCGGCCGTGCCACCGATCGTGCCCGCCCCCGGCTTGGCCCCGGCAAGCTTGCCGGCACGCGCGGCCGCGGCCGAGCCGGGCGCGGGATAGGCCGCGGTGCTGGCACGGAACTCCGCCGCCTGGCCGGGCTCGGCGCCTTGGCCGGCAAGCCCGGGCAACTGCGCGCGCAGCTGCGCCCCGGTGGGCAGCGGCGAACGCGCCGCGAACGGGTCCTGGTCGAACTGCCACGGGTAGTCGGCCTCGCTGACCCAGGGCAGGGCATCCAGCGGCAGGCGGTAGCCCATCGGCGAATCGCCGGGCAGCAGGTACATGCGGTCGTCGCGGAAGAACCACGGCCCGCTGATCCAGCGGTGGGCGGCCAGCGCCGGGCCATCTTCCAGGCCGGTGCGGCGCAGCGGCAGCACGTAGCCGGTGGGCCGCGCCAGGCCGCCATCGAACACGCGGCGCAGGCGCATGCGCTCCATCTCATCGTCGAGCCGCGCCTCCAGCGGGTCGACGTTGACCGGCAGGCGGCGCTCGCGCCAGAGGTAGTACCAGGTGTCCTCATAGCCGGGCTGCACAAAGCCGGGGTTGAGCCCGAGGCGGTTGGCCAGGCTATCGAGGAAGCGGTGCGCGTCGGCCTCGGTATAGTCGGCCGGCTCGCGCTCATCGGCGAACAGCGACGGGTCCTGCCAGCAGGGCTGGCCGTCGGCGCGCCAGCAGATCGACAAGGCCCAGCGCGGCAATTGCTCGCCCGGGTACCACTTGCCCTGGCCAAAGTGCAGGAAGCCGCCCTTGCCATAGCGCGCGCGCAGTTTATGCACCAGTTCGGTGGCATAGGCGCGCTTGGTGGTGCCGAGCGCATCGGTGTTCCATTCCGCGCCGTCGCGATCCTTGACAGCGACAAAGGTCGGCTCGCCGCCCATGGTCAGGCGCACATCCTGTGCGTTGAGCTGGATATCGACCTCGGCGCCCACGGCCGCCACCGCCTGCCACTGCGCCTCGGTATAGGGCTTGGTCACGCGCGGCGATTCATAGATGCGGGTGATCGACATCTCGTGGTGGAAGGTCACCTCGCTCTTGTCGACCGCGCCGCTGACCGGCGCCGCGCTGCCCGGCTCGGGCGTGCATGCCACCGGGATATGGCCCTCGCCGGCCAGCAGGCCGGAGGTGGGGTCGAGCCCGATCCAGCCCGCGCCCGGCAGGTAGACCTCGCACCATGCGTGCAGGTCGGTGAAGTCCACGTCGGTGCCGCTGGGGCCGTCGATGGATTTCACGTCAGGCGCCAGTTGCAGCAGGTAGCCGGACACGAAGCGCGCGGCCAGCCCCAGGTGGCGCAGCGTCTGCACCAGCAGCCAGCCGGAATCCCGGCACGAGCCGGCGCCCGTCTCCAGCGTCTGCTCCGGCGTCTGCACGCCAGGTTCCATGCGGATCAGGTAGCGGATGTCCTCTTGCAGGCGCTGGTTCAGGGCCACCAGGAAATCGCTCGTGGTCTGCTTGTTGCGCGGAATGCTCTCCACGAAGGCGGCAAAGCGCGGCGTCAGCTCGCCCTTGACCATATAGGGCGCCAGCTCGTAAGCCAGGCCGGGCTCATAGGTGAAGGGAAAATTCTCCGCGTAGGGCTCGAGGAAAAAGTCGAACGGGTTGTAGACCGCCATCTCGACCACCAGGTCGACGGTGATCTTGAACTCGGTGGTCGGCTCGGGGATCACCAGCCGGGCGAGGTAGTTGGCGAACGGGTCCTGCTGCCAGTTCACGAAATGCTGCTCGGGCTCGATGCGCAGCGAATACGAAAGGATCGGCGTGCGGCAGTGCGGGGCAGGACGGAGCCTGACCACCTGCGGCGAAAGCTTCACGGGCCGGTCGTACCGGTAGTGGGTGACATGGTTCAGTGCGACGTGTGTTGCCACTAGTGCCTCCCATTGGCGCAGGTTTCGTGTGGTTCTCTCAAGCAAGAGTTGTACCGCCCCCGGCGGCGCACCCCAGATAGCGGCCGGCGGCGGCCGCCCTTGCATGGCAACATGCCCAGACTACCGCAGCATTACATGGCGCCAGCCTGTTTTGCCTTCAGTCCCTGCTCGATCAGCGAGCGCAGCTTGGCCAGCGCCCCGGGGTCGCCGTGCGCGGCGGCGCGGGCGTACCAGATCTTGGCCTGCTCGATGTCCTTCTCGACCACGCCGGGCTCGCCACGCTCGTAATAGCTGGCAACGATGTACTGGGCACCGCCGTCGCCCGCCGTGGCGGCGCGCGTGTACCACTCGAAGGCCTTGCCGTAGTCCCGCGCGAGGCCCCGTCCGGTGAAGTAATTGGTCGCCAGTTCCACCTGGGCCTGCACATGGCCGCCTTCGGCCGCGCGGCGGTACCACTGGTTGGCGGACTCCAGCGAGCGCGGCACCAGCTCGCCGTGCTCGTACATCTCGCCAAAGGTGAACTGGGCCTGCGTCATGTCATTCTCGGCCGCGCGGTGCAGCCAGATCAGCGCCTCCTCCTGGCGCACCGGCGTGCCCTCGCCGCGCAGCAGCATCATGGCGTAGTTGTACTGCGCAAGCCGGTTGCCTTGCTGGGCCGCCTTGGCGAAATCCCGCAAGGCCGAATCGAAGGCGCCGGCGTCGTAGGCGGTCACCGCCTGGCGCGTCAGTTCCTGCGCCGGCGCCGGGGGCTGGCGCGCGGCCTGGGCGTGCTGGAAGGCGAACAGGCAGAGGGGAAGCAGCGCGGCAATGGCGGCGGCGCGCAATCGCGAAGGAAAGCGGGCAGGAAGGTAGGCAGGAAAGCGACGGACAAGCGGCATGGCAGGCTCCAGGCAGGGCACGCGCTGACTCCAAGTCTACAAGTGTAGGACTCCGAAGCCGACAGGTGCAGTCGGAAGCGGCCGGCCAAACCTTACGGTTGGCGCCACCAGTTCTGCGCCGGTTCCGCAGGCGCGGGTACGCTGCTAGGCAGCGCTTGCGCCTGCGCCAGCAGGGCCTCGGCCTGCGTGTGCAGCCTGGACAGGCAACGCGCCAGCACCCGCGCCTCCTCCGGATCCAGGCAGGCGGCCAGGCGGGCGTTGAAGGCCTGGGCCTGCGCAAAGGCAAGCTGGTAGACCGCCTCGCCCTGCTCGCTCAGGGCAAACGCCGCCGCCCGCTTGTCCTGCTCGCGCGTGGCGCGCTGCACCAGCCCGCGCGCCATCAGCGCGTGCACGGCGCGGCTTGCCAGCACCTTGTCCAGCCCGGCGCTTTGCGCCAGCTCCGTCAGGCGCGTGCCTGGCTGCTCGCCGAGAAAGGACAGCATGCGCCACTCGCGCCGGCTCACCCCGGCTGCGGCGCGCAGGTGATGCCCGCTGGCTTGCAGGGCAACGCGGGTCAGGTGATAGAGGCGGTAATTGAGGAAGTCCGCCAGACGGGCGGGATGCCGCAGCGTTTCGCCGGCGTCCCGCCCCTGGTCCTCCTGGTCCTCCTGGTCCTCCTGCGCCTGCTCGCCCGCCTGGCTGCCGTTCATGCCGCACCCGCAAATTTAGTTGATTTTGTCAATTATATGGCTGGGTGTTAGCGTCTGTGCCGCTGCCTAAGAACTGGCGGGCGCGTGCCAAGCGCATCCGCCGGGGTACGGCCGGGCAGCCATGCGCCCAGGAACGAAACGCGCACATCGATGCGCGAAATCCTTCTTTGGCGCCCGCGGGCCGTATCGATAAATTGGCCGGCTTCCCGCCGATGCCGAACCAACAGGAGAACCCGTGAAACCCGCCAAACTGCTGCGCGCGCTAGTCCCCACCCTCGCCACCATGACCGCACTGGCCGCCGTGTGCCTGGCCAGTGCGCCGGCCAGCGCCCAGAACGACCGCCCGCTGCGCATCCTGGTGGGCTATCCCGCCGGCGGCACCGCCGACCTGGCCGCCCGCCTCATCGGCGACAAGCTGCGCGAGGAACTCAAGCAAACCGTGGTCATCGAGAACAAGCCCGGCGCTGGCGGCCGCCTGGTCATGGACTATGCGCGCACCCTGCCCGCCGACGGCAACACGCTGGTGGTCGCCAACTCCGCGGTGATGACCATCGCCCCGCTGACCTACCGCAAGCTGAACTACGACATCCAGCGCGATTTCGTGCCGGTGGCACAAACCGCCAACTTCCAGCTGGCCCTGGCCACCGGCCCCGGCACGCCGGCCAAGACGCTGAAGGAGTACATCGAGTGGCTCAAGGCCAGCCCGGCCAAGAACAATTCCTACGCCTCGCCGGCGCTAGGCAGCATTCCTCACTTCTTTGGCTTGCTGATCGGCAAGCAGGTGGGCGTGGAGATGTTGCACGTGCCGTTCAACGGCTCGGCACCGTTGATGAATGCGCTGGTGGGCGGGCAGGTGCCGGCCTCGGTCGATACGCTCGCCGATCTCACCGAGATGCATCGCGCGGGCAAGATCCGCGTCCTGGCGAGCTCGGGGACGCAGCGCTCGGTGGCATTGCCGGATGTGCCCACGTTTACCGAGCTTGGCTACAAGGACATCGAGGGGCTTGGCCGCTACGGGTTCCTGGCGCCGGCCGGCGTGCCGAAGGCAACGATCGACCGGCTGAATGCGGCGATCGTGCATGCGGTGCAGTCGGCGGATCTGAAGGAGCGGTTCCTGAAGCTGGGGCTGGAGCCGCAAACCGGGAGCGCGGAGCAGTTCGGCAAGGTGCTGGCGGCGGATGCCGGACGGTGGGGACCAGTGGTCAAGGCCTCTGGCTATACCGGGGATTAAAAATACCCAGTCGTATTTCATCAAATTTATTCACTCCATGAATGTTATTTTCCACATGGATTGAATAACAAAAAAACTACATCACGTTATTTACCTAATTGATGCCGATCAGGTCAGCGGCCCGACCGGCATCGACAAAGCCATGCCCACCAGAAACACCCTCTTCATCATGTGCGACCAGCTGCGCCAGGATCACCTGGCGTGCTACGGCCACCCCACGCTGCGCACAAAGCACATCGACGCCCTGGCCGCGCGCGGCGTGCGCTTCACCAAGGCGTTCGTCACCTCCGGCGTTTGCGGCCCGAGCCGCATGAGTTTCTACACCGGGCGCTACCCCAGCAGCCACGGCGCCACCTGGAACCGCGTGCCGCTGTCCGTTGGCGAAGTCACGCTGGGCGAATACCTGAAGGACAGCCACCGTGCGCTGGCGCTGGCCGGCAAGACGCACGTGATGCCCGACAACGCCAACATGAAGCGCCTGCATCTCGATGGCGGCAGCGAGCTGGAAACGCTGCTGCGCAGCGGGCACTTTGTCGAAGTCGACCGCCATGACGGCCACCACGCCGAGCCGCACAGCGCTTATGCCGAGTGGCTGCGCAAGCAAGGCTACGACAGCGCCGACCCGTGGACGGACTACGTGATCAGCGCCGAGAATGCGCAGGGCGAGATCGTGTCGGGCTGGCAGATGCGCAATGCCGGCCTGCCGGCACGCGTGGCGCAAGCGCATTCGGAGACGGCTTATACGGTGGGCCAGGCAATGCAGTACATCGCCGCGCGCGGCGACGACCCGTGGGTGTTGCACCTGTCGCTGGTCAAGCCGCACTGGCCCTATATGGCGCCCGCGCCCTACCATGCGGCCTACTCGCTGGACGACTGCCTGCCGCTCAAGCGCCACGAGGCGGAACTGGACAACCCGCATCCAGTGCTCGACGCGTACCGCACGCAGGAAGAATGCGCCAACTTCATGCGCAGCGAAGTCTCGGACACGGTGCGTCCCGCCTATCAAGGCCTGGTGCAGCAGATCGATGATCGCCTGGGCGAATTGTGGGAACAACTGGAGCGCCTGGGCCGCTGGGAAGACACGCTGATCGTGTTCACGGCAGACCACGGCGACTTCCTGGGCGACCACTGGCTCGGCGAGAAGGAGCAGTTCTACGACACCGTGCAGAACATCCCGCTCATTGTCTACGACCCCTCGGCCGAAGCCGACGCCACCCGCGGCAGCGCGGATGCGCGCATGGTCTCGGCCGTGGACGTGGTGCCGACCGTGCTGGACGCGCTGGGCCTGCCGCCGGCCGACCATCGCGTGGAAGGCCGCTCGCTGCTGGACCTCACGCGCGAGCGCGGCAATGGCCAGTGGCGGGATTTCGTGGTGTCGGAGCTGGACTACGCGTATCGCGGCGCGCGGATCGCGCTGGGCCGGCAGCCAGGCGAGTGCCGGGCGTGGATGGTGCGCAATGCGCGCTGGAAGTATGTGCACTGGCAGGGTTTCCGCCCGCAGCTGTTCGACCTGGAACGCGACCCGGACGAGTTCTTCGACCTGGGCGAGGATGCCGGCCACGAAGCCATCCGCTCGACGATGCGGCTGCACCTGCTGGAATGGTTCTGCACCCTCAAGCCGCGCACTACGGTGAGCAACGACGAGGTGGCGGCCAAGACCAATGTCTACAAGCAGGCGGGCGTGTTTTTTGGCGTTTGGTGAGGTGGCTTGAATCGTGGCATGCCGCGCCGGGATAGCGCCCGGGATAGCGCCCGGGGTTAAAGATTCCTGCCGGTCTGGCCGTAATACCGGTTAAGCCACCCTGGGCGCTAGTGCCAGGGCAACGGCCAGTAGGGGGGAGCCCGGGCTGACGCCGTAGAATCTTGTCAGGCAAGCAGGGAGATTCCTCGCCACGATCATCGAACGCAACCGCTGCAAGGTTTTGAAATGGGCAATGTAGTCCTGCTCGAGGATGAGGTCGAGCTGCGCGAGGAAATAGCGGCTTTCCTGCAAAAGCGAGGCTGGAAGGTCAGCCAGGCCGGCAGCCTGGCGCAATTCCTGCCGCTGGCCGCGCAGGCCGACATCGCCGTCATCGACGTCATGCTCCCCGACGGCACCGGTTTCGATGCGGCCAGCCGCCTGCGCCGCGAGCGCCCCGGCTGCGGCATCGTCATGCTTACGGCCCGCGGCGAAACGCAGGACAAGCTGCACGGCCTGAACGGCGGGGCGGACCATTATCTGGTCAAGCCGATCAAGCTGCTCGAATTCGACGCCATCCTGCGCGCCTTGAGCCGCCGCGTCGTCTCCAACTGGTGGCTCGACCGGCAGGCCAGCACGCTGGTGGCGCCGGCGGGAGCCCGCCTGGCCGTGTCGTCCAACGAGAGCAAGCTGCTCGAAATGCTGGCGCTCCATCCCACCCAGCCCGTCGATCGCCGCCAGATCGCCGAAGGCTTCGGCTTTGACTGGCTGAGCTACGACGAGCGCCGGCTGGAGACCATGGTCAGCCGCCTGCGGCAACGCTGGCGCAGCGAATCGGGCAGCGAATTGCCGCTCAAGACCGCCCACCGCAAGGGCTATACGTTCGCCGCGCCCATCGCGCTAGCCTGAGCCTGCACGCCCGGCGGCGCCGACGGCAGAAAAATCGTGGCGCGGCAGCCCTGCCCGGGCGCACTGTCCAAGGTCAAGGTGCCACCCTGCATTTCCACCATGCGCCGGGCCAGCGACAAGCCAAGCCCGGTCCCCGGTTTCTGGCCGGCATTCTGGCCGCGATAAAAGCGCTCGAATACGCGCGGCAGGTCCGCCGCCTCGATGCCGGGACCGTTGTCCTGCACTTCCAGCACCACGCCTTCGGCCACCTCCCGGCCCCGCAAGACCACCCGGCAGCCCGCGGGCGTGTACTTCACCGCGTTGTCGGCCAGCGTGCGCAATGCCAGCCGCAGCAGGCTGGCGTCGCACAGGAAGGCTTCTGGCAAGCGCTCCCCATCCACCTCCAGCCGGTGCCCCTCTGACAGCAGTTGCGCTGCTGCCGCGGCGTCCTCCAGCAAGTCCGCCAGGCCGGTGGGTGACGGCCGGGAGCCGTGCCGCAGCAATTCGAAGCCATCCTCATGCAGGGAGTCATTGAGCAGCATGGTCAGGCGTTGCGTGGCGCGCAGGATCTTCTGGTACCGGGCCGAGGTCTGCGGGTCATCATGGGCATCGTCCAGGTCCAGATTCTGGGCGGTGGCATCGATCACCGCCAGCGGCGTGCGCAGTTCATGCGAGACCGTGGACAGGAACTGCCGCTGCTCCTCCTGCGCGCGCCGCTCCAGCGACAGCGACGCTTCCACCTGCGCCATGGCGCTCCTGAGCGCCTGGGTGCGCAAGGCAACCTTGACCTCCAGGTCGCGCTCGGCCTGACGGGCCACGCGCAAGGCTTCGGCCTGGGCGGCCTCCTTTTCGGCGCGCATGTCGGTGTAGCGCCAGCTGATGGCCGAATTCATGATGAGCAGGAACGCCATCATGCCCAGGTAGTTGGCGTTGTCGACGAACGCGCCGGGATCGATCGCGCCGACGTTGCGCGCCAGGCGCAGCACGGTGCCGCCAAAGAGCAGGACCAGGACGAACAAAAGCACACGCGCGGCCTTTTGGCCGCGCCAGGTCATCGCCGCGGAAGCGATCAGCAGTATGCCCATGGTGAGCAGGCCCCAGAGCAGCGCCAGTGGGCGTATCCACCAGACGTTGCCCAGCAGCAAGCAGGGGGTCATGACCAGCGCCACCCCCCAGGCCAGCAGCGAAAAACCGATCGCCCAACGCCGCCACGGCGACTCGTACAGGCCCAGGTAGTGCGCCGTGAACAAGGTGCCAAGCGGCGTCGCAAAAAACCAGCTCACCACGTAGACGGCATCGCTCGTCAGCGGCCATCCAGGCAGGAGGTACTGATACGTGAAGCCCTCGGCGGACAGCGAGGTGAACAGATTGGCCAGTACCGTCAGGCTGAACAGGCCAAAGGAAAGATTACGCGTGACCCAATAAAACCAGACGCTGGTAATCAGCAAGACCAGGTGCGCTGCGTAGAACAAGCCAAACAGAAGCAGCTCGGTGCCGATAAAGGAAATGAACGCTTCCGGCGACCACGCCACCAGGGGAAAGCTCATCGTGCTGGTACTGCGCACGCGCAAATACAGCGTGACCGGCTTGTCCACCGGCAAGTCGAGCTGAAACACCGGATTGCGGTAATCCACGTCGCGCCCCGCCACCGGCCGCCTGTCGCCGGACACCCGCTGCGCGTATCCGCCCGCCGCTAGCGGCTCGAACAGCGTGACGTCGTCCAGCAACGCCGAGCGCAGCTCCAGCAACCATACCGGCGCGGCTTGCTCCGGGCGCGTCAGGGTGATGCGCAGCCAGACGGCCCCCTTCACGTAGCCAAGGGCGGGAGGGGAGTACTGGGGCTGGAAAGCCGCCGCGAACTCGGGCCGCGATAACTGCTCGATGGTCAGCGCATCCTGCGGATCGCGCAGCAGCTCCCAATGCTCGCCCAGAGAGACCTCTCCCGCCGGCGGCAGACGCATTTCCGCCCATGCGGCGGAGTGGCCGAGCCAGCACAAGAGAACGATCCAGAATAGCCGAAGCATTGTCCCTTCCAGTCGTGTTTCGCGACAAAAGGCCACGACTATAGCCCAGCAAGGATCGGGCTTTTTCACTTTGCCTGGCAATGTCAGGATTTGTCAGTTTTGCGGTGATTCCATTGGATAGGATCGGCGCTGATAAAAGCACTCGACTCCTATTCGCCATGCGTAATCCAGCCCTTCGCGCCCACTGCGATATCCATCATGGCGTCACCGAGGGGAACCAGTCAGCGACGACACCGCAAGACAAAGCGCCGCGGCCCCGCTCAGCCACCCACGGCGCCGTCGCCGTCGTGGGCCTGGCCGCGTTCCTGCTGGCCGTTACCATCGTGCGGACCGACCGGCCCTTCGGCGACAACATGGTCCACTCGGCCCTGTTCATCGTCGGGGTGACGGCGGCGACCATCTTCTTGCTCGACCTGATCTGGCAGAAGGTGCACTTGCGCGCCGCCACCGGCCTGGATTTTTCCCGGGACAATCCGTCGTGGCACCGCAGCCTGACCAAATTTGCGGGCCTGCTTGGCAGCATGGGCTTTGTCGGCCTGCTGTACTGGCTGTTCCCCGAATACCATGCGGCCTTCTACGCGCGCTATTTCTCCATGCTGGCGATCGTGCTGCCGGCCTGGGTCGCGCTGGCGCTGCCCTATTTCTTCTTCGTCGACCGCAAGATGAACCGGCCCCTGGACGGCTACTGGCACATGGGCAAGCTGGTCACGTTGCAGTGGGACAAGATGGATGGCAAGGTGGTGGGGCAGCATCTGCTCGCCTGGTTGATCAAGGGCTTCTTCCTGCCCCTGATGTTCACCTATATGTGCAATGACCTGGCACGCTTCATCGCCGCCGACTTTGCGCTGCTGACGAGCTTCAAGGCCTGGTTCGACCTGCTCTACGGCTTGCTGTACTTCATCGATGTCGGCCTGGTGGTGATGGGGTACCTGATGGCGCTGCGCATCACCGACACGCACGTGCGCTCGGCCGAGCCGTCCATGCTGGGCTGGGCGGTGGCGCTGATATGCTACGAGCCGTTCTGGTCGCTGATCGGGCGGCAGTACCTGCATTACGAGACCGGCCTGCAGTGGGGCGCGTGGCTTTGGAACACACCGCTGCTCTATGGCATCTGGGGCGGTGCGATCCTGGTGCTGACGGCGATCTACGTCTGGGCGACGGTGATCTTCGGCGCGCGGTTCTCGAACCTGACCCACCGGGGCATCATCACCAACGGGCCTTACCGGTGGACCAAGCATCCCGCCTATGTGGCCAAGAACCTGTCCTGGTGGATGATCTCCATCCCCTTCATGGCCCAGGGCTCAGCGGATGAAACACTGCGCCACTGCCTGCTGCTGCTGGTCCTGAACGGGATCTATGCGTTGCGGGCCATGACGGAAGAGCGGCATTTGTCCCGGGATCCGGACTATGTGGCTTACGCCAGGTGGATCGACCACAATGGCATGTTCCGCTTCCTGCGGCATCTGCCGGTGCTGGGGAATCTGCGCTACAGGCCACCGGTGCCGCTTGAGCCGACCGCCTGACTACCTGACTACCTGACTATACCCATCGGCCGGCACCCTGTTGCCGGCCGATGGCATCACCCCACAAACCGATATCCCACCCCCACCTCCGTCATCAGGTGCGAGGGTTGCGCGGGATCGGTTTCGAGCTTGTGCCGCAGGTGCCCCATGTACACCCGCAGGTAATGGCTGCTCTCCGAGTGCGCCGGCCCCCAGACTTCGCGCAGCAGTTCGCGATGCGTCATGACCTTGCCGCGATGCGCGATCAGCACGGCGAGCAGGCGATACTCGATCGGCGTCAGGTGCACATCCTGCCCGGCGCGGGTGACCACGCGGTTGGCCAGGTCGATCTGCACCTCGCCAAAGCCGATCTGCGGCGTGCCTTGCGGATTGGTCTTGGCGTGGCGGCGCAGCAGCACGCGCACACGCGCGATCAGCTCGCCCACGCCGAAGGGCTTGGTCAGGTAGTCGTCCGCGCCGGCGTCCAGCGCGGCGATCTTGTCGTCCTCGCCGGAGCGCGCCGATAGCACCAGCACCGGCACTTCGGTCCAGGTACGCATCTCGCGGATCAGCGTCATGCCGTCGCCATCGGGCAGGCCCAGGTCGAGGATCACCACGTCGGGCTGGCGCGTGCCGGCATCGATCAGGCCGCGCTTGAGCGTCTCGGCCTCATGCACGGCGCAGCCTTCTGCCTGCAGCGCCTCGCGCACGAAGCGCCGGATATGCGGCTCGTCTTCGACCAGCAAGACAGTCGGCGAAAATTCAAATGCCATTTCAGTTGGACTCCTTGTTTGCTGCATCGTGCGCAACCAGCCCGGCGCCGTTGCCGTGCGTGGCTAGCAGCGCCGATTCAAGTGCCTCGGGCGGCTCGGGCTCGATCGCAGGCGGATTGCCGCGCGGCAGCGCCACGACAAAGCGCGCGCCGGTGTGGTCCGCGTTCACGCTCTCCACCCAGATGCGCCCGCCGTGCGCCTGCACGATGGCCTCGCACACGGCCAGCCCGAGGCCAACGCCCGCGGTCGCGGACTCGCGCTCGCCGCGCGTGAATTTCTGGAAGATCGAGAGCTCTTGCCCGTGCGGCACGCCCGGGCCGTCGTCCGCCACCGCGAGCCGCACCTCCGCTTCGACCACTTCGCCGGAGATGCGGATGCCGGTGCCCGGCGGCGTGTACTTGGCAGCGTTCTCCAGCAGGTTGCACAGCACCCGCTCCATCAGCACCGCATCGCACTCCACCAGCGGCAGCGCCGATAGATCCGCGACCGACACGCGGTGCCGCGACAGCGCATCGCGCATGCCGGCAAGCGCCGCGCCGACCAGCTCTTCGAGCGACTGCCACTCCTTTTGCATGCGCACGTCGCGGCTTTGCAGCCGCGCCATGTCGAGCAGGTTGACCACCATGGTGCGCATGCGCAGCGCTTGCTCGCGCATGGCATCGACGGTTTCCGACAGCGACGGCGGCAGCGGCGGCTCGGTGCGCTGCATGGTCTCGGCCATGCCGATCAGGCTGGTCAACGGTGTGCGCAGATCATGCGAGACGGCGGCCAGCAGCGAGCTGCGCAAGCGTTCCGACTCCATCGACACCAGCGCCTGCTGCGCGACCTCCACGTAATGCAGCCGCTCGATGGCGATGGCGATCAGCGTGGCGAACACGTCGATCTGGCGGCGCCGCTCGGGCCGCGCAAAGGCGCGCCACTCCTGCGGCTCCACCGCCAGCACGCCGCGCGTCTGCATCGGCGCCTTGAGCGGCAGGTAGAGCACGGTGCTGCCCGGCAGCGTATGCGTGCCGGTGCCGGCGGGCTGGCCGTGATCGAACACCCATTGCGCCAGCACGGGATCGATCGCGTCATTGCCGCGTTGCGTGGGGTTGATCACCGGCGGCATCAACCGCCCCTTGGGCGAGACGAGGAAGAACGCCGAGCGCGCGCCAAGCGCGGCTTGCAGGAAGCGGCTGCTGATATCGATGATCTGCTCGGGCATCAAGGCAGCGGACAACTCGCGCGCCAGCTCGTACAGGGTGCGCGCATCGGTCTCGCGCTCCACCGACACCTGGGCCTGCTCGCGCAGCCCGGCGGTAAGCTGGCCGATCACCAGGCCCACCGTCAGCAACACCGCGAACGTCACGAGGTACTGCACGTCGCTCACCGCGAAGGACATGCGCGGCGGCACGAAGAAAAAGTCGAAGGCCGCCACCGACAGCACCGAGGCCAGCGCGGCGGGGCCGCGGCCGTGGCGCAGCGCCACGCCGACCACGGCCGCGAGGAACAACATCGCGATATTGACCAGGTCGAACCACGGCCGCGTCAGCGCCGACAACAAGCTGGCGCCCCCGCACCATGCGACCGCCCACAGGTAGTCGATGCGGTGCGCCACCACGCTGCTGTCGTCGTTGCGCGCCGGATCCTCGCGCACGTCGGCGCGCCCGCCCGCCGGTTGCGCGCGGCCGCGCGTATCGGCGCCCATGGCGTCGGCGGCCACGCGGATCACGTCGATCTCCGGGCAGCCGAGCGCCAGCGAATCGGCAAAGCTATGGCGCCCGAACAGCCAGGCGCGCGCGCCCAGGAACGGCGACAAGCCGAGTGCCAGCAGCGCCCGGCCGCGTGCCAGGAGGCTGCCGCCGCTGCGGCGCCAGTTGCCGGGGGCCCGCCCGACCACCACCTTGGTGAGGTTGTGGCGCCGCACATAACCCGCCACCGCCTGCACGATATCGCTGCCGGCCAGCGTCTCGGTGCGCGCGCCCAGCTCTTCAGCCAGCCGCATCGCCTCCTCGATATTCGCGCGCTCGTGCTCGGCAAGCGGCGCCAGGCGCGGCGTGGCCACCGTGACCACATGCCAGTCGCAATCGAGTTGCCCGGCCAGCCGGCGCGCGCTCTTGACCACCTGCGCGGCATCATCGCCGGTGCCGATGCACGCGAGCACCGCCTCGCGCGTGCGCCATACCGGCCGGATGGATTCGGCATGGCGGTATGCGCGCACGTCGTCGTCGACGCGGTCGGCGGTGCGGCGCAGCGCGAGCTCGCGCAACGCGATCAGGTTGCCCTTGCGGAAAAAATTGGTGGCCGCGGTGCGCGCCTGCTCCGGCAGGTAGACCTTGCCGTCGCGCAGGCGCCGCAGCAATTCGTCGGCGGGCAGGTCCACCAGGATGACTTCGTCGGCGTCATCGAAGACCGTGTCGGGTACCGTCTCCCACACCCGGATGCCGGTGATGCCGCCCACCGCCTCGTTGAGGCTGTCCAGGTGCTGCACGTTGACAGTGGTCCACACATCGATGCCGGCCGAGAGCAGCTCCTCGATGTCCTGCCAGCGCTTGGGGTGGCGGCTGCCGGACGCGTTGGAGTGCGCCAGTTCGTCGACCAGGATCAGCGCCGGGCGCCGGGCCAGCGCGCCGTCCAGGTCGAACTCCTGCAGCACACGGTCGTCGAGCTTGTGATGCGGCATGGCCTTCATCGGCAGCCGCTCCAGCCCCGCGATCAGCGCCTCGGTCTCGGCGCGGCCATGGGTCTCCACCACGCCGATCACGACATCGCTGCCTTGCTCGCGCAGCGCACGCGCTGCGCTCAGCATGGCGAAAGTCTTGCCCACGCCCGCGGAGGCGCCGAAATACACCCGCAGCTTGCCGCGCGCGGCGCGCTCGCCCTCTTGCTGCATGCGTTGCAGCAAGGCATCGGGATCGGGCCGGCCGGGGGCGTCGCGCTGGGCGGTGTCAGGCATGGTGGGGGTCATTGCCCGGGAGGAGGATGGATGAAAACGATTGTGCCACGCCTGAGGTCAAACACCGGCACGAATAACGCACTTCGGGCGCGGGCCGAAGCCGCCGAACGGGCCAAAGCCGCGCGCCATGACGACGGCTGTCTCTCCCTCTCCCCTCATGGGGAGAGGGCCGGGGAGAGGGGCGGTTTGGCTAGGAGCCACTTGAAGCGAAGCCAACGGTTTCATCCGGCCCGCCCCCTCCCCCAGCCCCTCGCCCGCCATGCGGGAGAAGCGAGCAAGCCAGCCGACATGGTTTGCGCACCAACACCTCCCAGACCTGCCAAACCTCACCGCTTCTCGGCATCCAGCGCCAGGTTCAACTGGAGCACATTCACCACCGGATCCCCCATCACTGCAAGCAGCGGCTTTTCCGTGTTGGCCGCAACCAGCGCTTCTACGCGCTCCAGCGGCAAGCCGCGCAACCGGGCCACGCGTGCCGCCTGGTACTGCGCCGCGGCCGGGCTGATCTGCGGATCGAGGCCACTGCCGGAAGCCGTGACCAGATCCACCGGCACGGGCGCCTTGTTGCCGGGGTCCGCCTCGCGCAGCGCGTCGATACGGGCGCGCGCGGCATCGGTCAGGGCCGGGTTGCTCGGGCCGAGGTTGGAGCCGCCGGAAGCTGCCGCGTTGTATGGCATGGGCGCGGTGGCCGACAAGCGGCCCCAGAAGTACTTCGGATCCGAGAACGGCTGGCCGATCAGTTCCGAGCCGATGACGCGGCCGTCCTTGACGATCAGCGAGCCGGCCGCTTCATGCGGGAACACGGCGCGCGAGATGCCGGTGATCACGCCGGGGTACAGCAGGCCGGTAACGGCCGACAGCACGACGAAGATCATCAGCATGGGGCGCAGCAGGCCACCCTGGATGGGCGTGGCGGGCTGGGCGGGTTGGACTTGCGTATTCATGGATGGCTCCGTTTATGTTCAGCGCGTTCGATGCGTTCGATGCTGCGCTCAGACCCAGCCGAACAGGGTCAGGATCATGTCGATCACCTTGATGCCGACAAAGGGCACCAGGATGCCGCCGAGGCCGTACACCAGCAGGTTGCGCCGCAGCAAGATGGCCGCGCCGAGCGGCCGGTACACCACGCCGCGCAGCGCCAGCGGGATCAGCACCACGATGATCAGCGCGTTGAAGATCACCGCCGACAGGATGGCCGAGGCCGGCGTGGACAAGCCCATCACGTTGAGCTGGTTGAGCTGCGGGTACGTGGTGGCGAACGCTGCCGGGATGATGGCGAAGTACTTCGCCACATCATTGGCCACGCTGAAGGTGGTGAGCGAGCCGCGCGTCATCAGCATCTGCTTGCCGATCTCGACGATTTCGATCAGCTTGGTCGGATTGCTGTCGAGGTCGACCATGTTGCCGGCTTCTTTCGCCGCCTGCGTGCCGCTGTTCATCGCCACCGCCACGTCGGCCTGCGCCAGCGCCGGTGCGTCGTTGGTGCCGTCGCCGGTCATCGCCACCAGGCGGCCTTCGGCCTGGTAGTCGCGGATCAGCTTGAGCTTGGCTTCGGGTGTGGCTTCGGCAAGGAAGTCATCGACGCCGGCCTCCGCTGCGATCGACGCGGCGGTGAGGCGGTTGTCACCGGTGATCATCACCGTCTTGATGCCCATCTTGCGCAACTCGCCGAAACGCTCGCGAATGCCGGTCTTGACGATGTCCTTGAGTTCCACCACGCCAAGCACGCGTACGTGCTCGCCATCGGTGCTGGACTCCGCCACCACCAGCGGCGTACTGCCGGCGCGGGCCACGTCGTCCACCGCCTGCATCACGGCGTCGGGGAACTTGCCGGCGCGCTCGGTCACGTACTTGCGCACGGCATCGGCCGCACCCTTGCGCACGCTGCGCCCGCCGGCATCCACGCCGCTCATGCGGGTCTGCGCGGTGAACGGCACGAAGATCGGGCGCAGTGCGCTGATATCGGGCGTGGCGGCGCCGGCCTGCTGGCGCGCCAGCGTGACGATGCTGCGGCCTTCCGGCGTTTCATCGGCCAGCGATGACAGCCAGGCGGCTTCGGCCAGTTGCTGCGCCGACACGCCGGGCGCGGCGATAAAGCGCGAAGCCTGGCGGTTGCCGTGCGTGATGGTGCCGGTCTTGTCGAGCAGCAGCACATCCACGTCGCCAGCGGCTTCCACCGCGCGGCCCGAGGTGGCAATCACGTTGGCTTCCATCATGCGGCTCATGCCGGCCACGCCGATGGCCGACAGCAGGCCGCCGATGGTGGTCGGGATCAGGCACACCAGCAGCGCGATCAGTACGGTGATGGTGACGGGCATGCCGGCCTTGGCGACGAACACGCTGTACACCGAGAACGGCTGCAGCGTGGCAGTGGCCAGCAGCAGCACGATGGTCAGGCCCACCAGCAGGATGGTCAGCGCCAGTTCGTTCGGCGTCTTCTGGCGCTTGGCGCCTTCCACCATGGTGATCATGCGGTCGATGAAGCTCTCGCCCGGATTGGTGGTGATGCGCACCACGATCCAGTCGGACAGCACGCGCGTGCCGCCGGTGACCGAGGAAAAGTCGCCGCCGGATTCGCGGATCACGGGAGCCGATTCGCCGGTGATGGCGCTCTCGTCCACCGAGGCCACGCCTTCGATCACGTCCCCGTCGCCGGGCACCATGTCACCGGCCTCGACCAGCACCACGTCGCCACGGCGCAGCGCGGCGGCGCCCCGCGCCTCGGTGGCGCCGGCGGCGCGGTAATCGCGCCGGCCTTCCTTGACCAGCTTGGCGGTGACAGTGGTCTTGAGCCCGCGCAGCGCTTCGGCTTGCTGCTTGCTGCGGCCCTCGGCCAGCGCTTCGGCAAAGTTCGCAAACAGCACGGTGAACCACAGCCACACCGACACGGCCAGGATAAACCCGGCGCTCTCGCCACCCGCCGTGGCGGGCGAGAACAGCGCGCGGAAGAACAGGATCGTGGTCAGGATGCTGCCCGCATAGACCACGAACATCACCGGGTTGCGCAACTGATCGCGCGGCGAAAGCTTCTTCACCGAATCGAGCAGCGCTGGCTTGACGAGTTCGGGCGCGAACATGCCGCCGCGCGGGCGATGATGGCCGCCGCTCTTTTGCGCGGCCAGGGCCGGCGTGACCACGCTGGTGGCCGGGGTAGTGTTTGCCGGTGCCACGCCGGCGTTCTTGCTGCGCGTCACCATGGATTCTTGTTGCATGCGTTTCTCCATTACTTGCTAGCCGCCGAGACCACCGGCGCCTGCAACTGCTCCGCCACCGGGCCCAGCGCCAGCGCCGGGATATAGGTGAGCGCGCCCACCATCAGCACCGAGCCGACCAGCAGCACCACGAACAGCGGGCCGTGCGTGGGCATGGTGCCGCCCGTCACCGGCAGCCTGCGCTTGGCCGCCAGCGAGCCCGCCATGGCCAGGATCGGCACGATGATCCAGAAGCGGCCGAACCACATCGCCGCGGCCAGCGCCACGTTGTAGAAGGGCGTGTTGGCAGACAAGCCGCCGAAGGCGCTGCCGTTGTTGTTGGCAGCCGACGAGAACGCATAGAGGATTTCCGAGAAGCCGTGCGTGCCTGGGTTGAACACACCGGCGCGGCCCGGCTCCACCATCACCGCCACTGCCGTGCCCAGGAGCACCAGCAGGGGCGTGACGAGGATCGCCACTGCGGTCATCTTCATCTCATAGGTCTCGATCTTCTTGCCCAGGTACTCCGGCGTGCGGCCGATCATCAGGCCCGCGATGAACACGGCGAGCACCGCATACACCAGCATGCCGTACAGGCCCGAGCCCACGCCGCCGAACACCACTTCGCCAAGCTGCATCAGCAGCATCGGCACCAGCCCGCCGATGGCGGTGAAGGAGTCGTGCATGGCGTTGACCGCGCCGCACGACGCCGCCGTGGTGATGGTGGCGAACAGCGCGGTGGCGGCGATGCCGAAGCGCGTTTCCTTGCCTTCCATATTGCCGCCCGCCTGCAGCGCGCTGGCCGCATGGTCGATCGGCAAACCCGCCAGCGCGGCGTTGGCCTGCTGCTCGGAGGCTGCGGCAACGCATGCCATCACGATGAAGATCACCGCCATCGACGCCAGGATCGCCACGCCCTGGCGGCGGTCCTTGACCATCTCGCCGAAGGTGAAGCACAGCGCCGCCGGGATCAGGAAGATGGCCAGCATCTCGATCAGGTTGGCAAGCTCGGTCGGGTTCTCGAACGGATGCGCCGAATTGGCGTTGAAGAAGCCGCCGCCGTTGGTGCCGAGCATCTTGATGGCTTCCTGCGAAGCCACCGGGCCCATTGCCAGCGTCTGCTTGTCGGTCTTCATGGCCTCCATCACCGGCGCGCCCTTGGCGTCGAGCACGGGCTGGCCGGCTGCGTCCACCTTGGGCTGGCTGTATTCGACCGGCGTGACCAGGCTGACTTCCTTGTAGCTGTCGAAATTCTGGATCACGCCCTGGCTGACCAGCGCCAGCGCGATCGCCGCGGAAATCGGCACCAGCACGTAGAGCGTGCAGCGCGTCATGTCGACCCAGAAGTTGCCGATGGTGACCGCGCTCTGGCGCGCAAAGCCGCGGATCAGCGCGAACACCACTGCGATGCCGGTGGCCGCCGAGAAGAAGTTCTGCACCGTGAGCGCCAGCATCTGCGTGAGATAGCTCATGGTGGATTCGCCCGCATAGCCCTGCCAGTTGGTATTGGCGACGAAGCTCACGGCGGTGTTGAAGGCCGAGTCCGGCGACACCGCGCCGAAGCCTTGCGGGTTAAGCGGCAGCCAGGCCTGCATGCGCTGCAGCGCATAGACCGCCACCACGCCCAGCATGTTGAAGGCGATGACCGCGATGGCGTATTGCTTCCAGCCCATCTCGGCATTGGCGCGCACGCCCGCCACGCGGTACAGCACGCGCTCAAGCGGGCGGCCCCAGGCCGTGGCGAGGTAGCGGTCGTCTTCCATCGCGCGGCGGATATAACGCCCCACGAAGGGCGCGAGCGCCAGCAGGATGGCTAGGTAGAGGACCAGTAGTCCCAGGAATTCGGTGGACATCAGAATTTCTCCGGCCGGAACAGGGCGATCAGGAGGTAGATAAAGACAGCAACGGCGAGCACGCCGCCCAGCAGGTCAGCCCAGTCCATCACAGCCTCCTGTCGGTGGCGCTGTCCTTGCGGCGCGCGTCGGCGGCTTCTGCGCCCGGCCCCTCGGCCGCTCCCGGCGGTTTGCCTGCGAGCGCGGCGCACAAGAGCAGCAGTGCGCCAGTCAGCGCACCAAACAGCAACAAACCAATGAAATAGATCCCGTCCATGGCAACACACCGTGAGTGATTCACAGATGGCAGATTAGGGATCGAGTGGTAAAAACGGGATAGAGAGGGGGGGCGGGGGTGTAAAGAAGATATAAAAATCGCGTAAAAACGGTGCGAGAGCCCGTAGCGGCGCCCATCCCGCTTGCCGGGCATCGGCGCCAGCCAAGAAAAAGCCCCGCAGGCTGTTGGCCTTGCGGGGCTATGCAGGTCGCCGAAGCCGGCTGTGGCGCCGGCCGCGTCAGGAGCGCCTGATCCGTTACGTCAGTTGCATGGTCGGTTGTACGGTTAGTTGTATGGTTAGTTGTAGGTAAAGACCGCCGACTTGTTGCTGTTATCCAGCATGCGGTACCCGAACAGCAGCCCGCGGTTGGTGGTGGCCGTGAAGGCCGGCACCGCCGCGTTGACCACGATCGAGGTCGCGCCCCTGGGTGCCGACGTGGAGGTGCTCCAGGTACCGTTGTTGTCGACCGTGGCGGCAACGCTGCCGATCTGCTGGGCGGAGACATTCTGCACCCAGTCCGCCGTCAGCGACGTCTGCGCACCGGCCAGGCTGGCGTTGGACGGGTCCAGTGCGGCCAGCGATTTGCTGCCCAGCGTGTTCCACGGCAGGTTCACCCCTTGGGTGGCCGGCACGAGGTCGCTCAGCAGGGTCTTGTTGTAGCTGTAGGTCGGCGTGGTGTTGGTGCCATGGAACAGCTCGATGCGGTACTTCGCACCCTTGACCACCTTGGAGGCATCCGCGTTGTCCGCCGCTTGCGCCCATACCAGGCTGGCAGGATTGCCCGCCAGGGTGCTGGCCGCGCTACCGCTGAGGCCCGCGGTCCGCGAGAACCAGAAATTCGGGCAGTTGTACGACGGCGAGGGCGGGCTGAACTCGTTGCCGCACTGGGCGGTGACGGGCACCGTGCCGGTCTTGTTGCTCACGTCCATATAGGTCTGGCCCACCTCGGCCGGGACCGGCGCGATATAGACGATGCCATTGCTCGGCAAGCCGGGCCCGGTCACGCGCGCATAGCTCAGGGGCGCGTTGTTGACGACGCTGCCCGGGCCCTTGGCGTTGATCATGAACTGGATGCCGCTCTGGAAGTGGCTGTAGTTGTTGTTGCTCTTGTTGAAGCCCGGGTTCATCTGCTCAACGCGCCGGATCTGGAGCTTGAGCGTGACGTCGACCGGCTGCTGGTTGCCGACCAGCCACCAGCTCGACGGATGCGCGCTGGTGGCGCCGCCCGCGATATCGCGTGCCGTCGTGATGATGTTGCCAGGGTTGCCGCTGGCGTCCAGGTACCGGATGTTGAAGATGGCTTCGTCACGCCCCGAGGCCGTCGAGGCGGCGGGATAGAACGCCATGATTTCCGGCACGCTGAACTGCGCGCCCGTCATGGTGTCGCTGGTCAGGATGCCGTAGAGCAATTGCCCGAAGTAAAAACCGTTGTGCAGGAAATCGACACCGGCCGCGTTGCTGATGTCGGCAGCGATGTTCTGGCATGCGGACGCCACCCCATCGACTTCCGGGCCGCCCTGCGACGCGCTCAGGCTGGTATTGGAGGACGTCACGCGCTGCGCGACGGGCAGCGCGAAGCAGGCTGAGAGCCCCTTGGCGACCGCCTGCGCTGCCTGCGGCAGGGCCGCAACGGCGACTGCCGGCGCGGCGAGCGTGCCGCCCGTGCTGGTGGCGGTGGCGATGGCCACGGGCGTCGGGTTGTCGACGGTGGCCAGCGCCAGCTTGCCGGTGGCCGGATCCGTGACCACCTTGACGATATCGAGCACCTGGTCGGCGGTATTGCCCACGCCGGCGGCCGTGGCGGCGGTGATGGCGGTCGAGAACGGATCGTAATTGGCGGGCGCGCCGATGGCGGCGAGCACGCTGGCGAGCTGCGCGACCACGTTGGCGGTGACTTTTTGCAAGGCGGCGGCGTCCACCGTCTTGCCACTGACGAGAGTCAGCGGATTGCCGTCGGCGGCGAGTTGCGCCACGATGGCCGTGGTCAGCGGCGTGGCGTTGATGGTCAGCTTGGCGCCGGCAGCCGGCGTGACGGTGCTCACGCTGACCAGCGGGGCCGTGTTGCCCGTGGGGTCCGTGACGACCACGAAGAACGGCGCCACCTCGCCCGTCTTCAGGGTGCAGGTGTAGCTGCCCAGGGCGCTGGTGGTGATCGCGGCTTCCTGGCAGGGCGATGCACCCGCGCTATCGGTAATGGCCACATTGGCGTTGGCCAGCGCCGCGCCGGTGGCGGCCGTGCCGGTCACCGCAGCTGCGGCCAGGACCGGCTTGTCGGCGGCGGAGCCGCTGCTTGTGCTATCGCTGCCGCCGCCACCGCAGGCGGCCAGCGCCAGCAGTGCCGCGCCGCTCAGCGCGACCCCGAATGTCTGAAGTTGAAGCTTCATTGGATTTTCCCCCTGAGAATGGATTCCGGTGTTTCTTCTGCTTTTCGTTTTTTGCCAGCGCCGTGCCGGCAACTTGATTTACGGCAGGACCCTGTTATTCGTTAGCCGGCCGATGGCAGCGGTCTCGCGTCCCCCGGCAGGGCAAGACTAAGCAGCCGGCAAGCAGGTGGGAATCCCATAAACATGGCATGGCGCCCCGCCCCGGACTGCGCAGGGAGGAATGGCGGGGAAAAACGGGGGCGCCGTGGGGGCGGCAGGCGTGGCAACCGGGTTGCCACGCCGCGCGGCTCAGATCCAGCCGGACTTATGCAGCTTGCGCCAGAGCCCGCCGCAGGCGAGCGCGGTCACCCCGATCACGGTCGGATACGCATAGTGGAATTTCAGCTCCGGCATGAAGTTGAAGTTCATGCCGTACAAGCTGAACACCACGGTGGGAATCGCCAGGATGGCGCCCCAGCCGGCCAGGCGCTTGACCACTTCATTCTGGCCCACAGTGACCAGTGCCAGGTTCACCTGCACCGCGGTGGTCAGCATCTCGCGCACCACGTCCAGGGTGCGCACCAGGCGGCTGGCGTGGTCCTCGATGTCGCGGAAGTACGCGCGCAGCTCCTTGGGCACCAGGTCCTCGTGCAACCGGATCAGTTGTCCGCAGATCTCCTCGATCGGGTAGACCGCATTGCGCAGGCGCAGCACCTGGCGCTTGATGTGATACAGGTGCTCGATCGCGGCACGGTCAAATTCGTCGCGGAAGATGCCTTGCTCGAGCTGCTCGAAGCCATCCTCGAGCCGGGTGACGATGGGCATGTAGTGGTCGACCACGAAATCCATCAGCGCGTAGAGCACGTAGCCCGGGCCGTTGGCCAGCGCGCGCGCGTCGCTCTCGCAGCGCTCGCGCACCGGCGCGTAGCTGCTGCTCACGCCGTGACGGACCGACACCACATAGTTGGGGCCGACGAACAGGTGGGTCTCGCCCACCACCACTTCGTCGTCCACCAGTTGTGCGGTGTTCAGCACGATGAAGATGGAGTCGCCGTAGGTCTCCAGCTTGGGGCGCTGGTGGGCATCAAGGGCATCCTCCACCGCCAGGTCGTGCAGGCCAAACTCCTGCTGCACCTTGCGCAGCAGCGGCAGGTCCGGTTCGTGCAAGCCCAGCCAGACGAAGGTGCCCGGGACCGAGATTGCGTCGCTGATCTGGTCCAGGGCGACATCTCCCACGCGCTTGCCGCTGCGGTAGGCCACACTATTGACGATCGCGCCCATGACTGCTCCGTTGTTCAGATGGCGCAATCGTAACAAGGGCGCCATCAACGCGCCGCATCCGGCACTGGTCTCGGGTCATCCGGCATTTGTTACAGTTCTGCACCCAGACGAAGTTAGAATGTCCCATTTCCACGGTCACCGACTATGTCCCAGAAGAAATCGCCACGCTTCGAGCTGCGCAGTGGCAATGTCGACGCCCTCCTCCTCGCTCTCAAGACCACCGACATCGCAGCGCTGCGTGACGATCTCCTGTCCCGCTTCGAATCGACCCCCGATTTCTTCTCCAACGATGTGGTGGCCCTGGACCTGCGCCGGCTGGAAAGCGACGACCAGGTAGCCCTGGACACGGTGATCGAGACCCTGGCCCTGCTCAAGGCCCGCGCTATCGGCGTGGTGGCCCGCGAGGCGCAGCGGGGCTGGGCCGAGTCGTTTGGCCTGCCGCTGCTCGACAGCCAGAGCCGGCGCGGCGGCCGGGACGAAACCCCGCCGGCCGAGCCGGCAGGCCCCTCCCCGGCTGAAGCCCTGGCCGACGCCCAGGCTGCGGCCCAGGCCGAGGCAAAGGCTGCGGCCGCCGAAGTGGAAGCCGCCGCCGCGGCCGCCATTGCCGAAGCCGCGTCGCGCAGCGTGCCCACCATGCTGATCGACAAGCCGCTGCGCTCCGGCCAGCAGATCTACGCCGCCGGCGACGTGGTGATCCTCGACCTGGTCAGCTACGGCGCCGAGGTCATCGCCGAAGGCAACATCCATATTTATGCCCCGCTGCGCGGCCGCGCGCTGGCGGGGGTCAAGGGCTACGCGCAGGCGCGCATCTTCTGCACCTGCCTGGAGCCCGAACTGCTCTCCATCGCCGGCATCTACCGCACCGCCGAACTGCCGCTGCCCGCCGATGTGCTGGGCAAATCGGCCCAGGTGCGGCTGTCGGGGGAGAAACTGATTCTCGAACCGCTCCGGATGAAGTAACACCCGCCGCAGAGCCCAAACCACAGCAGCGCAAGCTTCAACCATTACTGGATCCAAGAGCCATGGCAAAAATCATCGTTGTGACCTCCGGCAAGGGAGGCGTAGGCAAGACCACCACCAGCGCCAGCTTTTCCGCCGGCCTGGCCCTGCGTGGCCACAAGACTGCCGTGATCGACTTCGACGTCGGCCTGCGCAACCTCGACCTGATCATGGGTTGCGAGCGTCGCGTGGTGTACGACCTGGTCAACGTGGTACAGGGCGAAGCCAACCTGAACCAGGCGCTGATCAAGGACAAGAAGTGCGAAAACCTGTTCATCCTGCCGGCCTCGCAGACGCGCGATAAAGACGCGCTCACCAAGGAGGGCGTGGAGAAGGTCATCAATGGCCTGGTCGACATGGGCTTCGAGTACATCGTCTGCGACTCGCCCGCGGGCATCGAGTCCGGCGCCCTGCTGGCCATGTACTTCGCCGACGAGGCGCTGGTCGTGACCAACCCCGAGGTGTCCTCGGTGCGCGACTCGGACCGCATCCTGGGCATCCTGTCATCCAAGACCAAGCGCGCGGCCGAAGGCGGCGACCCGATCAAGGAACACCTGCTGATCACGCGCTACAACCCGAAGCGCGTGCACGGCGGCGAAATGCTGTCGCTCACCGACATCCAGGAAATCCTGCGCATCAAGCTGATCGGCGTGGTGCCGGAATCCGAAGCCGTGCTGCACGCATCCAACCAGGGCACGCCGGCCATCCACCTGGAAGGCTCCGACGTGGCCGACGCCTATGGCGACCTGGTGGACCGCTTCCTCGGCAAGGACAAGCCGATGCGTTTCACCGACTACCAGAAGCCGGGGCTGCTTTCGCGCATCTTCGGCAACAAGTAAGGGGGGTCTACCATCATGTCGATTCTGTCCTTCCTGCTCGGCGAGAAGAAGAAGTCCGCTTCGGTTGCCAAGGAGCGGCTGCAGATCATCCTCGCCCATGAACGCACCGGCCATTCCGCGCCGGCCGATTACCTTCCCGCCTTGCAGCGCGAGCTGGTCGCGGTGATTTCCAAATACGTAAAGATCAGTGACCAGGATCTGCGCGTGAGCCTGGAACGCCAGGACAATCTCGAGGTGCTCGAGGTCAAGATCGAGATCCCACAGGGATAACCCTGAGCCGGGCCAGCACGCCCCGGCCCGCGCTTCAAGCGGCGGCGCTTCACCGTGAAACGCCCGCCTGGCCTGCCTCGGTGGCCGGAGCGCGCTCGCGCTGCCGGCACCATCCCCCACACCGTGGGGTGCGCGAGTAACGCTGGATTCATCTCGCGATGCACCATTATGTAAATTTGTCGCGGCGTCGCAACGTTTTTGCACCAATTGCCAGCTTAGAGGCTGCCAACGGCGTGCATTAGTGTCTAAATCTTTTCTGTTTTGTTAAATTTTCGCGGGCGTTTACACGAAACGTAAACTCGTCAGTCATCGCGATCCGACCGCTGACACTACAGAATAGAAAAGGAGCCACATGAAGAAATCAGCCCTGACCCTCGCACTTGGTACGCTGCTGGCCGGCAGCGCCTACGCACAAACGTCCGTGACCCTGTACGGTATCGTTGATCAGAGCATTCGCTACAGCAATAACTCGAATGGCAACAACGATAGCCTGTATCAGCTGACCAACGGCGCCATCACCAACAGCCGCTGGGGCATCAAGGGCAGCGAAGCCTTGGGCAACAACCTGAAGGCGATCTTCCAACTGGAAAACGGCTTCGATCCGGATACCGGCAAGGCCAACCAAGTTAGCGCAGCCAATCCGGGCGGCCGTCTCTTCGGCCGTCAGGCTTATGTGGGCCTGGCCGGCGACTTCGGCACCATCAAGCTGGGCCGCCAGTACACCGAAGGCTTTAACTTCTTCGGCGATTACGATCCGCTGACCATCGGCAACTACACCGCGAACGCCTGGCCGTTCTTCCTGACGAACTTCCGCAATGACAACGTAGTCAGCTACGGCGGCAAGTTCGGCGGTCTGGACGTAGGCGCCAGCTACGGCTTTGGCGAGAAGGCTGGTTCCATCACCTCGTCGCAATACTGGGGCACCCGCGCTGCGTACACCGTTGGCCCGTTCGGCTTTGGTGGCGTGTACCAAGAGGTCCGCGACGCCAACGGTAACAAGCAGCAAATGTGGGGCGCGGCAGGTAAGTACAGCATTGGCCCGGCCAAGATCTTCCTGGGTTACGTGGGTGGCAAGGACCGCACCGGTAACGTCGATGCCAGCCTGAATGGTGACGCCCTGGCCGCTGGCACCGCCAACGCAGTACCGGCGGGCAACTTCACGTCGAACCCGCGCAAGGACGCCATCGGTTACCTGGGCGTGACCTACCAGGCAACCCCGGCACTGGCTCTGACCGGCGTGTTCTACGGCGACCACGTCCAGAACGCGAACGGCGTTTCTAACAACCAAGGCAACCGTTACACCGGCGTACTGCTGGCCGAGTACTCGCTGTCCAAGCGTACCCAGGTCTACGGCACCGTGGACTACAACAAGCTGACCGGCGGCACGAAGACCGAACTGCCGGGCAAGAACAACCAGACCGGTGCGGCAGTCGGTATTCGCCACATTTTCTGATTGTCCTTGTCGGCATGCCCCGCGCTCGCGCGGGGTAACGTCTGACTGCAAGAAAGCACCTTCGGGTGCTTTTTTTGTTTTTCAGGGCATTTTTCAGAGCGACATGGGCAAGTGCAGATGCCAGGTGATCCTGCCATCGGCTTCAGTTCCGGCTTCGGCTTCGGCATCTGCGGCGCGATCCGCATCGAGCGCGCCGCCATGGCGCGACAGCACGCGACGGCAAAACTGCATCGCCGGCGTCCGGGCACGCGCGGCCCGCCACGCAACGTCATCAGCACCGGCATCAGGCACGAAGGCGATCGAAATCCGGCAGAGGCGGCCGTCGAGCCGCTGGCACACCCGCGGCGGCGTGCTCCCGGCTGCGGACATCATGGCCAGCGCCATCAGCACGCGCAGGGCTTCGGCCAGCATGGCGGCATCGCCTCGTATCCAGGCCTTGCTGCCAGCCAGGTCGAGTTCGGGCGCGGGCCCGGCATGCAGGCAGAGCGCGTCGGCGGACTCGCGCAGCAGCGCCGTCAGCTCCAGTATCTCCATGCGGTAGCCGTGGGCAAGCTCGCGCAACAACCGCGCGATGTCGTCGGTAAGCCGCAGCGACGCCTGCGCATAGCCTGCTGTCTGCGCCACGAATGCCGCGTGCGCGCATGCGGACGGCACGTCCTGGTGCAATTGCACCAGCGCCAGGATGGCACTCTGCGGCGAGCGCAAATCGTGCGACAACGCCCGCATGGCGGTTTGCCAGGATGCCAGCGCCGCGCTGTCGCAGGACGGCGCATCGACGGCGCCGCCGGCAGGTAGCATGGCGCGGATGGCGGCCATGCCCGCGGGCCTGTCTTGCCCGCCCTCTTCCATGCCCGCCCCCATCCTGTGGGCGAGACGCTCCAGGCAACGCGCGACAGCACGCAGGCCCGCGACCCAGCGCAGGATTTCACAACGCAGCCACGCCGTCATGGCGCCGCGCCGGTGAGTTCGAGACGGTAGCCATGCGTGTAGACCGGCAGCAGCCGCAGCCCGTGCTCCGGGTGCAGGGCAAGCTTGCTGCGCACGCGCGACATATGCGTATCGATGGTGCGCGAGAGCGGCGAGATCTCGCGTCCCCAGACCGCCGCCACGATATGGTCGCGCGACACGATGCGGCCTTCGTTGCGAAACAGCAGCACGGCCAGGTCGAACTCCTTGGGCGTCAGCCTGAGCGGCTGGGCGCGATGGGCCACCGTGCGCGCGGCGCAGTCGATGACATAGTCGGCCAGCGCCACCTGCGCGCCGCCGCTGCCCGGGTCCGGATAGGCGCGGCGCAGCAGCGAACGGATGCGCGCCAGCAGTTCGCCGCGACGCACCGGCTTGAGCATGTAGTCGTCGGCGCCGGTGGCGAAGCCATCGACGATGTCTTCTTCCTCCACGCGGCAGGTCAGGAACATCGCGGGCACGCGCCGGTCCAGGTTGGCGCGCACCCAGGTCAGCACCTCCTTGCCGGAAAGATCCGGCATCTGCCAGTCGAGCAGCAGCAGGTCGAAGTTCTCCTCGCGCAGTTGCCGCAGCAGGTCGCGGCTGCGCGTAAAGGTGGTGCAGGCATGCCCGGCCTCGCCGAGAATCTGCCGGATCAGGGCCGCCTCTGCGGGTTCATCTTCCAGTGATGCGATCTTCATACCCATGCAATTTGGCCGGAAAGGCTTGGACGCCTGCCGGTCTCGCGGTAATTGGCGCCGCCGGCGCCAGGGAGTGACCCGACGATGCGGGGCTATCCGTCATTAGAAGCCGCGAGAGAAGTCTTTCGGATGAGAAATTTCGCAATCTGCGGCGGCAGCCTCTATTAACGATCCACCACGCGGACCGCGACGTTAAGATGCCCTGGCAATACCGCGCACGAGGAGAAAGTTCATGCGAGTCGCAGTACTGGAGGACAACCCGGCGCGAGCCGTCCTGCTAGAGCAGACGCTCAGGCTCAGCGGCCATGAGGCGGTGCGCTTTCGCGAAGGGGGTGCGCTGATGCAGGCGCTGCGCAACGAGCCCTACGCGCTGCTGCTGATGGCCTGGGAGGTTCCCGGCATCCCGGCGCGCGACGTCCTGCTGTGGATACGCCGTACCCTCGGCGATGCGTTGCCGGTGATGCTGCTGAGCCAGCACAACGACGACGACCATATCGCCCGGTGCTTCGCCCATGGCGCGGATGCCTTCCTGCCGCCGCCGGTACGCCACGCCGAGCTGGCCGCGCGCGTCGATGCGCTGCTGCGGCGCATGGCGCCGGTAGCGCAGGCCTGCGGCGACCTTGAGCTGGGTGCTTACCGCTTTGTGCTGGCCGAGCGGCGCGCCTTCGTCAACGGCCGCCTGGTCAAGCTGGCGCCCAAGGAGTACGAGCTGGCGGTCTTGCTGTTTCGCCATGCCGGCCAGTTGCTGCTGCGCCAGACCATCGAGGAATCGGTCTGGCGCCGCAGCATGCCGCCGGCATCGCGCACGGTGGACAGCCACCTGTCGCGCGTGCGCACCAAGCTGGCGCTGGAGCCGCGCAATGGCGTGCGCCTGTCGGCGGTGTATGCCACCGGCTGCCGGCTGGACCTGATCGAGCAGCCATGACGCGGCTGCCCAGCCCGTCAGTCCGCCTTGATGCCCGCTTCCTTCACGATGCGGGCGTTGTCGTCGTATTCCGCATGGATGGCCTTGGCGAATTGCGCGGCGGTGCCGCCGGTGGGGACTTCGCCGCCCTTGAGCAGGCGCTCGCGCACCTCAGGCTCTTGCAGGGCCTTGTTCAGTTCGGCATTCAGCCTGGTGATGATAGCCACGGGCGTGCGCGCGGGCGCGAAGATACCGAAGGTGGAGGTGAGGTTGGCCTTGGGGTAGCCCAGCTCGGCAAAGGTCGGCACATTGGGCAGCGACTCGATGCGCTTGGGTGCGCCCACCGCCAGCGCGCGCAGCCGGCCGGCCTGCATGTGCTGGGTCAGCATGGGGCTGGCGTTGGTGCTCATCACCTCGAACTGGCCGCCGAGGGCGTCGTTCATCTGTTGGCCCGCGCCCTTGTAAGGGATCAGGGTCAGGTCGGCCTTGGCCTTCGACTTGACCTGTTCCAGCATGACATGGCCCACCGTGCCCAGGCCCGACGTGGCCCAGCGCACCGAGCCCGGCTTGGCCTTGGCTTGCGCCAACAGGTCCTGGAACGACTTGCCGCCAAAGCTCGACGTGGCGATCACCAGCACCGGCGAATACATCACGCTCATGACCGGCGCGATGTCGCGCTGCGGATCGTAGTTGACGCGGCCCACGTGCGGGTTGAGCGTGAGCGGGCTGGTCGAGGCAAAGCCCAGCGTGTAGCCGTCCGGCGCGGCCTTGGCCACGGCGTCGATGCCGATGCTGCCACCCGCGCCCGCCTTGTTTTCCACCACCACCGAGGCACCCATCTGGGCCGACAGGCGCTCGCCGAGCGCGCGCGCCACGGTATCGCTGATGCCGCCGGTGGGATAGGCCACGATCAGCCGGATCGGGCGCGCGGGATACGCACCAGCGGCGCTGGCAGCGTCAGCGGCATTGGCGAGCGGGCTCGTCAGGGCGGCGGCAAACACGGAGGCAGCAGCCAGCAGGGGAATTCGGTGGGAAGCGGACATGGCGGGGGACGACGAGGACAACGGTTGGAAGACGGAACAACGGAACGACGGAACTGGCCGTGCTGGCGCCGCCGGGCGGCCCGGAACCGGGCGCTGGACCGTCAGCACGCAGGCAGGAAACAGGCGCTATTTTATCCGATCGGCGCCGCGGCCCAGCGCGCGGTCCGGCACCCACGAGACAAAGAGCTCGTTGGCGCGGTCATAGAGCCGCCAAACGGTGCCGCACTCGCGGCACGTGAACGTGAGCATGCTGAACGGCACGCCGGCGGCGCTCTGGCTGACCAGCGGCGCGGTGTGCTTGAGCACAAGCCGCTCATGCGGCTCGCGCCGGCGGGAATCCGCCGCTAGCGCCAGACAGTGATCGCAAGCGGGCCGGGATGAGGTGGGGGAAGGTACGGCGGACGTCATGCCCGCCATGATGCCGCAAAAACGGCGCGCCATTCACCCTGGTCGTTCACCTTTGCTTCGCCCTTGCGTTCACCCTTGCCGCGGCGCCAACGGCGCATGGGCCTTATCTGAAGCCCCGGAGCCTCCGGCAGCGGCCTGCGCCGCCTTCGGCGCGCGCTGCCCGAGCCACACGCTGGCCAGCACCAGCAGCGCGCCGGCCATCTGCGCCGGGCTCAGGCTCTGGCCGAGCACCAGGAATCCCAGCACGGTGGCGCTAACGGGGCTGAGCAGGCCCAGCGCGGACACCGCCGCGGTCGGCAAGCGGCCAATGCCACGGAACCAGAGCGCATAGCTCACGCCGGCGCCGGCCACGCACAGCCACAGGTAGCCGAGCACGTTGGGCACCGTCAGCCGCGCCGGCAGCGTCTCGAAGGCCAGCGCGAAGGGCAGCAGGAACAAGGCGCCCGCGGTGAGCTGCCACGCGGTGAGCACCAGCGGCGAGACCGGTGCCCGCCAGCGTTTGGCGAGCACCGTGCCCAGCGCCATCGACACCGCGCCGGCCGCCGCGGCCGCCACGCCCACGCCATCCAGCCGCGCGGCGGGTCCCAGCACCAGCAAGGCCACGCCGCCGATGCCCCCCAGCCCGGCCAGCCACGTAGCCGGACGCGGCCGCGCGCCCAGCAGCAGCCACGCCAGCACCACCACCAA
Source organism: Cupriavidus sp. GW822-FHT03E04 (assembly GCF_058801495.1). Classification (NCBI taxonomy): domain Bacteria; kingdom Pseudomonadati; phylum Pseudomonadota; class Betaproteobacteria; order Burkholderiales; family Burkholderiaceae; genus Cupriavidus; species Cupriavidus sp. GW822-FHT03E04. The sequence continues at coordinate 260,422 of NZ_JBXANI010000002.1, read as the reverse complement.
CAACGGCTGGATCGCGCCCACGGTGGCCGCCACGCCGCCCGGCAGCCGGTAGGCGGCGATAAACAACATGGCCTGGAACAAACCAATATTGAGCACGCCCAGCACCGCCGCCTTCCACCACCAGCCGCCGCGCGGCAGTTGCCGGCCCCACGCCAGCATCGCCAGGCCGGCCGGCAGCGCGCGGATCACGCCCGACAGCAGCGGCTGTCCCGGCGGCAGCCATTGGCTGGTGACCAGGTAGGTGCTGCCCCAGATCAGGGGCGCCAAAGCGGTCAGCAGGACATCTGCCGTGCGTACCTGAACCTGCGGGACAGGCGTGGAAGACGGCGAGGATGGGCGCGCTGCGGGCAGCGCTGGCGAGACGGGTTGGGGCGCGGGCTGCGGGTCGAGTTTCATGTTGTCACGGCTCCATTTTTCTTCACAACAATATTCTTGATATCAAGATATAAAATCCACTTTACGAACTGAAAGCCTTGATGTCAAGATTCTCGTCATCCAAGATCAACAGCAGCCCACCATGGCCACCCGCGGCAAACCCAAGGCAAGCAGCGCGACGGCGCCCTCCCCGAAAGCCGGCAACGACGAGGCACCCCAAGACGGGAGCGATCGCGTCGACCATATCCTGGCCCAGTGGGCGCGCGAGCGCCCGGACATGGACGCAGCGCCGATGGGCATCATTGGCCGGGTCTGGCGCCTGGCGCGCCACACCGACCGCGCGGTGGAGTCCGCGCTGGCACCGACCGGCCTGAATACCTGGGAGTTCGACGTGCTGGCCACGCTGCGCCGCTCCGGCCCGCCTTATGCGCTGTCGCCGGGCGCGCTGATCGATTCGCTGATGATCACCTCGGGCACCATGACCAACCGGATCGACCATCTGGAACGCGCCGGGCTGGTGCGCCGCAGCCCCAACCCGGATGACCGGCGCGGGCTGCTGATCGAGCTGACCCAGCCGGGCCGGGTGCGCATCGACCACGCGCTGGAAGTGCACGTGGCCAATGAGCATCGTTTGCTGGAGCGGCTCTCGGCCGCGGAGCGCCAGCAGCTGGCAAGCCTGTTGCGGCGCTGGCTGCAGGGCTTCGAGGCAGCCGGCGAATGACGCGGCAGGCGAGGCGCGTCGCAGCAACGCATGCGCCTCGCCTGGCACGAACCCTGCAATCCGTCCTGCCTTTTCTCTGTTTCCCCCCACTGCGTTTTTCCTCACTGCATCACGGAGCCCCCACATGCGCTTGAACCTTAGCCCGCGCGCCAGCGCGCTTGCCCACCGCCGCCGTGCGTCCTTGAAAGCGGCGGCCGCGCTCGCCGCCCTGCTCTGCGCCGCTGCCGCGCAAGCGGCGCCGGTGGAGCCCGCCTACCAGCTGTCCCAGCAAGAAAAGCCAGCGCTGATCGCCACCCTCAAGGACCTGGTCTCGATCGAGTCCGGCAGCAAGGACATCGAAGGGCTGGACCGCATCGCCACGCTGATCCGCGACCGCCTGGCCGCGATGGGCGGCGACGCGCAGCTGATCGAGCCCACCGAGGTCTACCGCATGGAAGACACGCCCAAGCAAGTGGGCAAGATGGTGATGGCGCAGTTCAAGGGCACGGGCAAGCGCAACATCATGCTGATCGGCCATATGGATACGGTCTACCTGCGCGGCATGCTGGCGCAGCAGCCGTTTCGCATCGACGGCGAGCGCGCCTACGGCCTGGGCATCGCCGACGACAAGAACGGCGTGGCCGTGATCCTGCATACGGTGGCCATCCTGCAGAAAATGGGCTTCAAGGACTACGGCACGCTGACCGTGCTGATCAACGGCGACGAGGAAATCAGCTCGCCGGGCGCGCGCGCCATGCTGACCAAGATGGGCAGCCAGCAAGACGCGGTGTTCTCCTGCGAAGCCACGCGTGTGACCGGCGACCGCCTGTCGCTGGCCACCAGCGGCATCGGCGCCATCTCGCTGACCGTGCACGGCAAGGCCTCGCACGCCGGCAGCTCGCCCGAGAACGGCCGCAACGCGCTGTATGAACTATCGCACCAGATCCTGCAGATGCGCGACCTGTCCAACCACGAGACCGGGCTCAAGGTGAACTGGACGATCTCCTCGGCCGGCACCAACCGCAACGTGATCCCGGCCACCGCCACGGCCCAGGCCGACGTGCGCGTGCTGCGCACCGCCGACTACGACAACCTGGAGCGCACGCTGCAGGAACGCGTGAAGAAGCAGCTGATTCCCGATACCAAGGTCGAGGTCAAATTCGAACGTCGCCGGCCGCCGCTGGAAGTCACCGACGCCGCGCGCAAGCTGGCCGCGCACGCGCAAGGCGTGTATGCGGAGATCGGCGAGAAGCTCGCCGTGTACGACACCGCCGAAGGCGGCGGCACCGATGCGGCCTTTGCCGCGGCAGCCACCAAGGCGCCCGTGATCGAGCGCTTCGGCCTGCGCGGCTTTGGCGCGCACTCCAACGATGCGGAATACGTCGACCTCAACTCGGTCACACCGCGCCTGTACCTGCTTACGCGCATGATCATGGACGTGTCGCAGGACAAGACCGGCCGCTGATCGGCACGCCCAGCCTGTCGCGCGTGCCGGCCTGATGCCGGGCTGGCACGCTTCTCGCCTATGGAGCACGACAGGAGCGACGCAGAACAAACATGGTGCGGACCGTTTTCAGCAATCGACAGCACACGCCGCGCTCCTGACGGGTCACTGGATCTGAATGGGAGATACCGTATGGCAAGTGCAGACCGCATCGTCGAGCTGTCTCACCACGTTGGGTTGATCGCGGACAACAAGATCTCCAGCATTGCGGAGATCAACCGGGAAACGAAGTTCCTCGCCCTGAACGCCTTGATCGAGGCGGCACGCGCCGGCGATGCGGGCCGCGGCTTCAGCGTCGTGGCGAACCAGGTCAAGCAGGTCTCCGAGCGCATCTCCGGCATCACCGGCGAGCTCACCACGGAGCTGGGCGGCTCCATCGCCGAGCTCACCCAGCTCGGTGACGCCATGATCCGGCAGATGCGCGGCCACCAGGGCCAGCGCCTGGCCGACATGGCGCTGAACATGATCGACGTGGTCGACCGCAACCTGTACGAGCGCTCCTGCGACGTGCGCTGGTGGGCCACCGATGCCGCCATCGTGGACGCGGTGAGCCACCCCGGCCGTGCCAGCGCCAGCCATGCGAGCGAGCGCCTCGGCGTCATCCTCAACAGCTACACCGTCTACCTCGACCTGTGGGTGATCGACGCGCAAGGACGCGTCGTTGCCAATGGCCGCCCGCACGCCTATCCCGGCGTGGCAGGGCGCAATGTCTCGGGTGTGGAGTGGTTCCAGCGCGCGATGGCTACGGGCTCTGGCGACGACTATGTCGCGCACGATGTCGCGGTATCGCGCTTTCTCGACAACGCCAGCGTGGCCACCTACGCCACCGCCATCCGCGAAGGCGGCCGCGCCACCGGCGAACCCGCCGGCGTGCTCGCCATCTTCTTCAACTGGGCGCCGCAGGCGCAGGCGGTGGTCAAGGGCGTACGCCTGTCCCCGGAAGACTGGCAGCGCACGCGCTGCCTGCTGGTGGACGCGAAGCACCGCGTCATCGCCGCGTCGGATGGCATGGGCTTGCTGGCCGAGACCTTCCCGCTGAAGGACGACAACCACCCCACCGGCTGGTACGAGGCGCCAGACGGCGCGCTGGTGGCGTTTGCCCGCACGCCGGGTTACGAGACCTATCCGGGGCTGGGCTGGTATGGCGTGATCGTCCAGCATCCGGCCGGCGGCAGGCATGCGGCAGGACACGCTTGATGCGCTGATATGGCAGCCCCACGGGTGCGCCTGGCACCACGTTGGGTTGCTGCAATGTGGCGCATGGGCACTACTGCGGTGCATGAAATCGAACACCGATATCGCCACTGGCCGCTGCGCGCAGGTGCAGGTGCAGGTGCAGGTGCAGGCTCAGGCCAGCTTTTTTCGCCCGCCCAGGTCTGGCAGGAAAATGGCCAGCAGCCCCAGCAACGGCAGGAAGGCGCACAGTTGGTAGACCGATTGGATGCCGTGCGCATCGGCCAGCTTGCCCAGCACCGCGGCGCCGATGCCGCCCATGCCGAAGGCAAAGCCGAAAAACAAGCCCGACACCATGCCCACCTTGCCCGGAATCAGCTCCTGCGCAAACACCAGGATGGCCGAGAACGCCGAGGCCAGGATAAAGCCGATGATGAACGACAGCACGCCAGTCCAGAACAGGTTGGCATGCGGCAGCATCAGCGTGAACGGCGCCACGCCCAGGATCGACGCCCAGATCACGCGCTTGCGGCCGATGCGGTCGCCGATCGGGCCGCCCAGGATGGTGCCGGCCGCCACCGCGAACAGGAACACGAACAGGTAGAGCTGCGAGCTCTGCCGCGTCAGGCCAAAACGCTCCATCAGGTAGAAGGTGTAATACGTGTTCAAGCTCGCCATGTAGAAATACTTGGAGAACACCAGCGCCATCAGCACCACCATGGCCCGCACCACGGTGCTGCGCGGCAGCGGCGCGGCGGCGGCGACAGCCTTGCGCTTGCGTGTGGTGTGCGCCAGTTCACGGCCATACCAGCCGCCGATCCGCCACAGCACGGCAATCGCCAGCAACGCCGCCAGCGAGAACCACGCCACGCTGCTCTGCTGATGCACGATCCACGCCGCCAGCAGCGGCCCGGTCGCGCTGCCCGCGTTGCCGCCAACCTGGAAGATCGACTGTGCCAGCCCGTGCTGCCCGCCCGACGCCATGCGCGCCACGCGCGACGACTCCGGATGGAAGATCGACGACCCGGTGCCCACCAGCGCCGCGGCCACCAGCAGCACGCCATAGGTAGGCGCCACCGACAGCAGCAGCAAGCCGCACAACGTGAACCCCATGCCGATCGACAGCGACTGCGGCTTGGGATGCTTGTCGGTGTACAGGCCCACCACCGGCTGCAGCAGCGAGGCGGTGATCTGGTACGTCAGGGTCAGCAGCCCGATCTGGGTAAAGCTGAGGTTGAAGCCGCCCTTGAGCATCGGATAGATGGCCAGGATCAGCGACTGGATCATGTCGTTGAGGAAGTGCGAAAAACTGATCGCCCCCAGCACCCGGAAGCCGGTCCGCTCGGCGGCCTGCGCGGTAGTGGAAGTCTGGGCCAGCCCTTGCGGCGAGGCGTTCGCGCCGCCGGGCGCGGTTTCGATGCGGCTGCTCATGATGGAAACGGGGGGCTGAAAAGGCAATAGGGGAATCCTGGCGCTCATCCTAAATGGCACGATCCCGCCTGTCCTGCGAGAATAGGGCCAGAACCTTGGAGAAAAGGACATGCCCCGCCTCCCCCGCCCGATCGCACAGCGAAGCGCCGAAAACGCCGAAAGCGCCGCACCCACAGTGCCCTCCTCCCTGCCCGCCTCCCCCCGCGCCGACACCTACTCCAAGTCGCCCGCCTACCTGCAGTACGACCGCAGCGCCATGCCGGTCACCGCCATGGCCGCCGACTACGTGCCCGGCCACGTTACCAAGCCGCACCAGCATCCCAATGCACAACTGGTGCACGCGGTGCATGGCGTGATGGTGGTCGCCACCGCCGAAGGGCAATGGATCGTGCCCCCCACGCGCGGCATGTGGATGCCCGGGGGCATGGTGCACTGGATCCGCATGGTTGGGCACGTGCGCATGCGCACCGCCTACATCCGGCCGGACGCCGCTGACAACCTGCCCACCCGCTGCACCGTGCTGGGCATCACGCCACTGCTGCGCGAGCTCATCCTCGCCGCGATCGATATCCCTTCGCCCTACGCGGAAGCGTCCCGGGACGGGCGGCTGATGCGGTTGTTGCTGGATGAAGTCATGCTGGTGCCGACGTTGCCGTTGCACTTGCCGCGTCCTGCCGATGCGGGATTGCGGGAGATTTGCGACGCGATTGTCGGGGCGCCCGATACAGCGCTGACTTTGGCGCAATGGGGGGACCGGCTGGGAGTGGATCCCAAGACCATTCAGCGGCGCTTTGCTCGGGAGACCGGGATGACGTTCGGGCAGTGGCGGCAGCAGGCACGATTGCTGTCGGCGTTGGAGGGGCTGGCCGCCGGGGCTAAGGTGGTGGATGTGGCGTTGGATCTGGGGTATGAGAGTCCTAGTGCGTTTTCTACTATGTTCAGGAGGCAGTTTGGGGTGCCGCCTAGTGGGTTTTTTCGGTGATTTTTTGGGGGCTCGAGGGGGGAACCGTTGGCTCTTGGTGCCGTGGTTGGGTTTTCCCTGTGCGGCGTTGGCCGTTGAACCCAAAAGCCATACGACATCCCCCTGCGGGGGCTGCCGGTCACTCTTCTTTGCGTCGGCAAAGAAGACTAACGAGAAGAAAGCCGACCCTGCCGGGAGCAGAGCAATAAGGCTGTTCAGCCTCGGTGGTTGTGTCGTACGGCCCGGAGTGTTGGCTGGCCTTTGCCATACCGGCTTTGAGGGCATCGCAAATGCATGATCCAATGGTCACGTGGTGGTGCCCCTGATCGCTTTGCTCGGTGCGCGTTCGACCATCTGCCGATACCGGCGCGGACCATCACGACACATCGCCTGCCAATGGTTTCGTGGTGGGGCGGGCGCGGTGGTCAGGGCCTTGGGCATATCAAACCGGTGCCACCGCGCCCACGACGGAACCGGTGCGCCTGCAACTTCGTGGCCGGCCACGCCGCGAGCGACAGACGGCTTGAAGCAAGTGGTGTCCGCTACCGGGGGCCTCACCACGAATCCCGGAAGCCGGCAGGTTCGTGATCAGTCAATCCGGTACCGGCAGAAGCCTGCAGAACCGCTGGCCATACGACGAAACCAGCACCCTTAGCACCCGCGATTGCTCTGCTCCCGGCAGGGTCGGCTTTCTTCTCGTTAGTCTTCTTTGCCGACGCAAAGAAGAGTGACCGGCAGCCCCCGCAGGGGGATGTCGTATGGCTTTTGGGTCCAAAAACCATCACCGTTCATATAAACACCAGCCAATACAGCAAAAACCAACTGGTCTACCCTTGCCCCCTTTCACGCCTCCAAATACCTCTCCACCAACCTAGCCCAATAAGCCGCCCCAACCGTCAAATTCTCATCATTAAAATCATACCCAGCGTTATGCAGCAAAGGCTGCCCCGCCCCATTTCCCATCCGCACAAAACACCCCGGCCGCTGCTGCAGGAAGTAAGCAAAATCCTCGCTCCCGGCGATCAGCGGGAAATTCGCCACCACCTTGTCGGATCCCACCAGTTCCTCAGCCACCTGGCGGGCGAACTCGGTCTCGCGCTCACTGTTGATCAACACCGGGTAGCCCCGGATGTAATCAATCTCCACGGTCGCGCCATAACCCTCCACATGCGAGGTCACCAGCCGCCGGATACGATCCTCCAGCGTGCGCCGCACATCGGGGCTGAACGAGCGCACGCTCAACTCCAGCTTGGCGCTCTCGGGGATCACATTGGGCGCATGCCCGGCATGCAACGTGCCAATGGTGACCACGGCGGTTTCGTTCGGGTCGATATTGCGCGACACGATGCTCTGCAGCGCCATCACCAGGCTGCCGGCAACCAGGATCGGGTCGATCGACTGGTGCGGGCGGGCCGCGTGGCCGCCCTTGCCGCGGATGGTGATGGCGACCGTATCGCAGGCCGCCATGAAGGGGCCGGCGCGGAACATGAAGGTGCCGGCTTCCACGCCGGGATGGTTGTGCAACCCGAAGATCGCGTCGCAGGGAAAGCGCTCGAACAGGCCGTCGGCGAGCATGCGCTCGGCGCCGCCGCCGGCGCCGATTTCCTCGGCGGGCTGGAAGATCAGGTTGACGGTGCCGTTGAAGTTGCGTGTGCGGGCCAGCTGGCGCGCCGCGCCGAGCAGCACGGTGGTGTGGCCGTCGTGGCCGCAGGCGTGCATCTTGCCGGCGTGGATGCTGGCGTACGCCAAGCCGGTGCGCTCATGAATGGGCAGCGCGTCCATGTCGGCGCGCACGCCGATGCTGCGCGGACCGTCGCCCTGGCGCAGCGTGCCGACCACGCCGGTGCCGCCAACGCTGCGCGTCACCGCGTAGCCCCAGCCTTCAAGCTGAGTGGCGACCAGCTCGGCGGTGCGCACTTCGTCGAAGGCGAGCTCGGGGTGCTGGTGGATGCTGTGGCGGATGGCTTCCAGCTCGGCGCGGCTGTCGACGGTGTCGGCCAGTTCACAGAATCGTGAAGCGCGGGAAGCGCGGGAAGCGAAGGTAGCGGAGGTAGCGGAGGCGGCGGCGGCGGGTCGGGTCGCGTGCGAGTCGGCAAGAAGTGACTCGATCAGTTCGGGGGCGTGTTCTGACATGGCAGTACTCTTTTTCTCGATGCCCCTTTGCGAGGCGTAGGGCGTATAGAAAACAGTATTTCACGCTGGGCGCAGAGCGCAAACGGTTTAACCCTTTGTAGCGAAATCAGGGTAACAACTGTTGCGAACGGGGAACGTTCTCGCGTTCGTTGGGATCATGGGGAGATTTGCGGCCGTGGAGGCAGGTGTCGATAGCGGTACAGGCGGCAGGCACGACGCTGGATCTGCGTTGTCGTGCTCCCCTCTCCCGCGCGCGGGAGAGGGGTTGGGGGAGAGAGCGGGCGCTCGATACGCCGGCGTGCTGGAAAACACCACGGGCTTCGCTTTGCGTGGCTCCTAGCTAAGCCACCCCTCTCCCCAGCCCTCTCCCCATGAGGGGAGAGGGAGCGACAGCCGTCGTCATGGCGCGCGGTTTTGCCCGCCCCTACGCGTAGGCCACCACCGTCTGGCCCTGCTCGCCCAGGCCGTCGATGCCCAGGCGCATGGTGTCGCCCGCCTTGAGGAAGCGCGGCGGCTTGAAGCCCATGCCCACGCCCGGCGGCGTGCCGGTGCAGATCAGGTCGCCGGGGTGCAGCGTCATGAAGCGGCTGACGTAGCTCACCAGCGTGGCCACATCGAACACCATGGTGGCGGTGCTGCCCTTCTGCACGCGCTGGCCGTTGACGTCCAGCCACAAGCCCAGCGCCTGCGGGTCGGCCACTTCGTCGCGCGTGACCAGCCACGGGCCGACCGGGCAGAAGGTGTCGCAGCCCTTGCCCTTGTCCCAGGTGCCGCCGCGCTCGATCTGGAATTCGCGCTCGGAGACGTCGTTCACCACGCAATAGCCGGCCACGTGCGAGAGCGCATCGGCGAGCGCGACGTTGCGTGCCACTTTGCCGATCACCACGCCAAGCTCCACTTCCCAGTCGGTCTTCTCGGAGCCGCGCGGCAGCATCACCGCGTCGTTGGGCCCGTTGAGCGAGCTGTTGGCTTTCAGGAAGACGATGGGCTCGGCCGGCAACGCCATGCCCGCCTCGGCGGCGTGGTCGGCGTAGTTCAGGCCGATCGCCACGATCTTGCCGATGCCGGTCCAGGGCACGCCGAAGCGCTCGGCCTGCACCACCGGCAGCGTGGCCGGGTCCAGCTTGGCCAGGCGCGCCAGCGCTTCGGCCGACAACGCCTGCGGCCCGAGGCCGTCCAGCACGCCGGACAGGTCGCGCACGCGGCCTTCGGCATCGATCAGACCCGGGCGTTCCGCGCCCGGCTTACCCACACGTACTAGTTTCATCGTTTCCCCTTGGCTTCGGTGGCGATGTGGCCGGCGGGCTCGGAAAGGGTCCGCGCGACCACGGTCAGGACTTCTTTTGCAGTGTTCTCGGAATGCTGGCGCAGCACCTGCGCCAGCCGCGGCCGGCCCGGTTCGCGCAGCGCGGCCATGATGGCCTCGTGCTCCTCGTGCGACTCCTGCCAGCGCAGCATATCCGCATTGGCGGCGCCGCGCGCGCGGTGGACCTTGCTCATCAGCATGGCGTAGATGCCAGCCAGCACGAGGTTGGCCGCGCCGTCGATGATCAGCTGGTGGATTTCCTGGTTGGTGCGGAAGTACTCGGTGCGCCGCCCCGCCGCGTGAGCCTCCAGCATGGCCTGGTGCTTGCGTTCCAGCCGCGCCATGGCCACCTCGGACAGGCGCGCCGCCGCGAGTTCGCCGGCGGTGGCCTCCAGCCCGTGCAGCGTCTCGAAGGTGGAGCGCAGCTCATCCAGATCGAGCGGGGCCACGCGGTAGCCGATGTACTGCCGATGCAGCACCAGGCCTTCGGACACCAGCACCTTGAGCGCCTCGCGCAGCGGCGTCTTGGAGACGTCGAACATCTCGCAAAAGGCGCGCTCGTCGATGCGCGCGCCGGGGGGCAGCTCGCCCTCCTCGATCATGGTGCGCAGCCGCGCGGCGATTTCGGCCGACATGCCGAGGGTGCGCAGGCGGGTGGATTTAGGAAGGGTTTGAGTCACAGACATCACCGAGATGGGGAACATGCACCACAAGAAGGCTAACACATCCCAAAATTGTGCGTTCGCATAACAATAAAATCAACGACTTACGAGAGTTGTAATTACAGATTACGTATCCTATACTCCGTCCCAGTTGCGCGACACACAACACAAACCGCCTAACATTCCCCCAAAGGAGACAAGCGTCATGCAAACGACAAGCCGGGCTGCAGCGCTAACGGAGACGAAGAGCTCCGTGCGCTGGAAGATTTTCCTGATGATGTTGTTCCTCATCGCCATCAACTACATCGACCGGGCCTCGCTCTCGGTCGCGATGCCGCTGATCGCCAAGGAGTTCGATCTCAGCCCCACCATGCAGGGGCTGATCCTCAGCTCTTTCTTCTGGACCTACGCGGTCATGCAGATTCCCGGCGGCATGCTGGCGGACAAGTACAAGCCGCGCATCGTGATCGCCACCGCCACTGTCTTCTGGGGTGCGTTCCAGGCTCTGGCAGCCGTGTGCACCAGCGCCGGCGCGCTGTTGCTGACCCGGCTCGGGCTGGGCGCGGCCGAGGCGCCGATCTACCCGGCCGGCGGCAAGCTCAATGCGATCTGGATGACGCAGAACGAACGCGGCCGCGGCGCCACCCTGCTGGACGGCGGCGCGCCGCTGGGTGCGGCGCTCGGCGCCATCATCATCACCTGGCTGATCACCGCGCTGGGTTCCTGGCGCCTGGCCTTCGTGGTCGCTGGCGTGGGCACCGTGCTGGCCGGCATGCTGGCGTGGTACTACGTGCGCAACTCGCCGCGCGAGCACCGTGGCGTCAATGAGCTGGAAGCGAGCTATATCGAAGCCGCGCAAGCCAGCGAGCACCGCGCCGAGCCGGCCAACCTGTCGGGCCGCTCGCTCGACTTCCTCAAGTACCGCTCCGTGTGGTGCATGGCGACCGGCTGGATGTGCTTCAACAGCGTCTTCTACGGCCTGCTGACGTGGATGCCCAACTACCTGAACAAGGTGCACGGCTTCGACATCAAGCAGATGGGCGGCGCCAGCTTCATCATCTTCTTCTCGGGCTTTATCGGTGAACTCATCGGCGGCTGGATCGCCGACAAGTGGAAGGCCGCGGGCGGCGCGCCCAACCTGGTGATGCGCACCCTGTTCGGCATCGCCGCCGTGGTGGCTACCGTGTCGATCTTCTCGGTGGCGTACGTGAAGGATCCGGTGGTGGTGGTTGCCCTGCTCTCCTCCACGCTGTTCTTCCTGCGCTGGTGCGGCCTGTACTGGTGCATCCCGTCCATCCTCGGCACCCGCAACAAGGTGGGCGTGCTGGGCGGCATCATGAACCTGGGCGGCAATATCGGCGGCATCACCGTGCCCATCATCGTCGGCATGATCGTGCAGTTCACCGGCTCGTACTTCCTGGCGCTGATGTTCTTTGCCGCCGCCGGCGTGGGCCTGCTGATCTCCTCGACCGCGATCGACTACGAGAAGAAGCTGCCGGTCTGAGCGCAGCGCGACCTCCACAGCTAGCCATACAGTCGCACGCGCCGCGCTGGCACACGCCGGCAGCGGCGCGGCATCTCCTAAAGAGCATTACCCCATGACCAAACGCACCCTCCTCGGCATGCTCACGCCGTCGTCCAATACCGCGCTGGAACCCATCACCAGCGCGATGGTGAGCGGCCTGCCCAATGTCAGCGCGCATTTCTCGCGCTTCACCGTTACCGAGATCTCGCTGCGCGACCAGGCGCTGGGCCAGTTCGATCTCGACAAGATCATCGGCGCCGCCAAATTGCTGGCCGACGCGCGCGTGGACGTGATCGCATGGAACGGCACCTCTTCCGGCTGGCTCGGCTTCGAGAAAGACCAGGCGCTGTGCCGGCAGATCACCGAGGCAACCGGCATTCCCGCCACCACCTCGGTGCTGGCGCTGAACGAAATCCTGGAAAAGACCGGCGCGCACGATTTCGGCCTGGTCACGCCCTATCTCGACGATGTGCAGCAACGCATCGTGCAGAACTACAAGCGCAACGGCTTTAGCTGCACGGCGGAGCGCCACCTCGACCTGCACGTGAACTACAGCTTCGCCGAGGTGGAAGAAGACACCATCCGCCGCATGGTGCGCGAAGTGGCGCAGCACAAGCCGTCTGCCATCACCACGTTCTGCACCAACTTGCGCGCGGCGCACCTGGTGCAAGCGCTGGAAGCCGAGACCGGCATCCCCGTCTACGACACCATCTCCACCGTGGTGTGGAAATCGCTGCGGCTGGCTGGCGTGGATACGCGCGCGCTGCGCGGCTGGGGCCGCTTGTTTGCCGAAGTGGAATGAAGGAGCAGGGCGCATGAACACCGAACTTGATCTTGTCATCCGCAACGCCGAAGTGGTCACCGCCTCAGACCGCTTCACCTGCGACATCGGCGTGCGCGACGGCCGCATCGCCATGCTGGGCCATGACCTGCCGCGCGCCGCGCGCGAGATGGATGCCACCGGCCTGCTGGCGCTGCCGGGCGGCGTGGATGGCCACGTCCACCTGGACCAGCCCATGCCCGACGGCATGCGCATGGCGGATGATTTTTTCACCGGCACGCGCGCTGCCGTGTGCGGTGGCACCACCACGGTGATCCCGTTCGCGGCGCAGGAAAAGGGCGGCTCGCTCAAGGCAGCTGTGGCGGACTACCATCGCCGCGCCGAAGGCCGTGCGGTGGCGGACTACGGCTTCCACCTGATCGTGGCGGACCCCACGCCGGATGTCTTGCAGAATGAATTGCCCGAACTGATTCGCAAGGGCTACACCTCGTTCAAGGTCTACATGACCTACGACGATCTGAAGCTATCCGACCGCGAGATGCTGGACGTGCTCGACGTGGCCAAGCAAAACGATGCGCTGGTGATGGTGCATGCCGAGAACGCGGATTGCATCTCGTGGCTCACTGAAAAACTGGTCGGGGAAGGGCGCATCTCGCCGCGCTTCCACGGCATGGCCCGGCCTGCGCTGGTGGAACGCGAAGCCACGCATCGCGCTATCACCTTTGCCGAGCTGGTCGACGTGCCGATCCTGATCGTGCATGTTTCCGGCAAGGAGGCGATCGAGCAGATTCGCTGGGCACAGGGCAGGGGGCTGCCGATCCTGGCCGAGACCTGCCCGCAGTACCTGTACCTGACTGCCGAGGATATGGGCTTGCCTGGCGATGATGGCTACGAAGGCGCCAAGTGCGTGTGCAGCCCGCCGCCGCGCGATCCGGAGAATCAGGCTGCTGTCTGGCGTGCGCTGACCAATGGCGTGTTCAGCGTGTTTTCCTCGGACCATGCGCCGTTCAACTATGACGATCCGCAAGGCAAGAAGCTGGGCGGCACGGCCCAGCCGTTTGACCACATTCCCAATGGCGTGCCCGGGATCGAGACGCGCTTGCCGCTGTTGTTCAACGGCATCGCGCAAGGCCGGCTTTCGTTGCATCAGTTTGTCGAGCTGACTTCGTACCGGCCGGCGCGGCTCTATGGCCTGTATCCGCGCAAGGGAACCATCGCTGTTGGCGCAGATGCCGATATTGCGTTGTGGGATCCATCGCGGAAGGTGCGGATTGCTAATAGCGATTTGCATCATGCGGTGGATTACACGCCTTATGAGGGGATTGAAGTTACCGGGTGGCCGGTGCATTGCTTCTCGCGGGGGGAGTTGCTGGTGGAGGATGGCAAGTACCTGGAGCCGGCGCCGGGGAGGGGCAAGTTCTTGCCTGCGGGCGCGCCGTCGTTGGTTTGAGGATTGGTGGTTTTGGTTCCGACTTCCGCTGTTTAGCTTCAAAGGCCGAAAGTCAAAGGCAGTTTCACCACCCCTGCGGGGCGGCGGATGGGGCGACACCCCCTCGTCGTCAGCCAAAAAGAGCGGCCGGGGGCCAAACTCACATCGCCTTAAGGCGATGCTCAGACATGGCCCCCTCTTTTCCGCTCTTTTTGGCTGACGACGAGGCGCCCCATACGGCCTGGTACGCCTTGACGGCTCGCTTCGCATCGCGTGGTGGGCGGCCCCTGATGGCCTGTTGGCGTGTCATTTTTTCCGGACGTGATCATGCGTATTCTTGTTGTTAATCCTAATATTTCAGAGAGCGTTACCGAGCTGATTCGCGCGGAGGCTTTGCGTACGGCTTCGCCGGGGACGTCGCTGGCGATGGCGACGGCGCAGTTTGGCGTGGCTTATATCGAGACGCGTTTCGAGGCGCTGGTGGGGGGCTACGCTACGGCTTGCGTGGCGGCGGAGCATCAGGGGCAGTTCGATGGCCTGGTGGTGGCTGCGTTTGGCGATCCTGGGCTGGCGGGGTTGAAGGAGCTGTTCAATGTGCCGGTGGTGGGCATGACAGAGGCGGCGCTGGCCAGCGCCTGCCTGCTTGGGCAGCGTTTTTCCATCATTGCGATTTCGCATCGGATCGAGGCCTGGTATCGCGAGTGCGTGGCGGCTAACGGGCTGACCTCGCGGCTGGCCAGCGTGCGTTCGCTGCAGCAGCCGCTGCGCGATATCGGCAGCGTGCAGGAGGATCATGCGGCGCGGCTGGAGGAACTCAGCCTGAAGGCAGTGCGCGAGGATGGTGCGGACGTGATCATCGTGGCCGGCGCGCCGCTGGCCGGGCTGGCGCGTACGCTCAAGGACCGGATTCCGGTGCCGGTGGTGGATGGCGTGTCCAGCGCGATCCGGCATTGCGAGAGCTTGATTGCGCTGGCGCCCACTGGCGCGGCGCAAGGCAGCTTCGCGCGCCCGCCGCACAAGCCGAATCGCGGCTTGCCGCCGACGCTGGCGGCGATGCTGGACTAAGTTGCGCGGCCGGGCGCAGGCCGTCTCTTATAATCTCCCGGCTTGGCATTTCGATGCGATCTCCGGAGAGAATACCTTGCGACAAGCCCTGTTGATCGTCGACGTTCAGCCCACCTTCTCGCCGCCACAATGGCTGATCGATGGCCTGTTGCCACTGATCGGCCAGATGCCTTCGGTAGCAACCGTGGAGCACCATGACGAAGCGCGCACGCCGTTCATGCGCCAGCTCGGCTGGGCGCCCGGCACGGGCGACCAGTCCCTCATACCGGCGGATCGCGTGTTCGTGAAGCATGGCTACCTGCCGTGCGCCGAGGCAATTGCGTATCTGCGTGAGCTGGCGCCAGAACGTGTGCTTGTTGCCGGCATCCAGACCGAGACCTGCGTGCTGGCAGCGGGCTTCGCGCTGTTCGATGCGGGCCTGCAGCCCACGCTGATCTCCGATCTCACCGTCGGGTCGTCTCTCGATCCTTCCGGTGCGCTGGGCGAGACGCTGTGGCGGCATCATTTCGGCAGCGTGGTGACGCGCGCCGACATCATTGGGCAGGCCTGACGCCACACTCAGGCGGCCACTCGCAAACCCAGTTCGCCCAGGCTTGCGCGCAGCGCTTGCTTGAGCGGCGTGCGCGGCAGCTCGCCCACCAGGGCTTCCAGCGCCGTGCCATCGAGCGCATGTGGCACCTTCCACAAGTAAGCCATCTCGGCCAGCTCGCGCCACATGGGCACCACCGCGCCGCCTGCGCGGATCAGCCACCATGGCATGCCGCCCACGCGCGGTGCGTGCGCCATGCCGCTGGCTTCGGCCAGCGCGCTCACCAGTTCATCGCCCGTTAGCGTATGCCCCGCGAAATGCAGCACGGCATGGCCGCGCAGATCGGCGTGACGGCCTGCCACCGCAACGAAGGCCTGCGCCAGGTCGGGCAGGTAGGCCCAGGCATGCGCGCGGTCGCGCGGGCCGGGATAGACCACCTTGCCTTGATCGAGCGACTTGGCGATCGCCAGGTCCATCCATGCGCCGCGCCCCGGGCCGCCGAAGAAATCGCCCGCGCGCAGGATCACGCTGCGCAGCTCGGGCGCACGCTCGCGCAGGCCGGCCTCGATGGCGTGGCGGATCTCGCCCTTGCGCGCGCTGGGCCGCTCGGCGGTATCGGGGCGCAGCAGCGGCGGCATCGACTCGCCGAAGTTGTAGACGTTGCCGGGATAGAGCAGCAAGGCGTCCAGCGCCTGCGCCACCTCCATGCCGCTGCGCGCCAGTGCTTCGGCGTGCTGCTCCCATTCGGTATAGACCGGGTTGAGCGCGTTCACCACCACGCTGGCGCCGCGCGCGGCGGCGAGCAGTTGCGCGGTGTCGGCCACATCGATAGCCAGGCTGCGCACGTTGTGCGCTGCCGTGCCCGCCAGCGGACGGCGTGCCTGCGCCAGCACCGTCCAGCCGGCCGCCGCGAAGGCATCCACCAGGGTGCGGCCTAGACGGCCGTTGGCGCCAAGTATCAATACGGTGTCGCGCATCATGTTCTCCTGCATCACGTTCTCCTTGCGGTATCGCCTGAAGACCATTGTGGGCAATCCTTCGCTACGCCACAATTGCATGAATATGCAACACGCGAATTCATTTTTGAATATAACGCCAGGCAAGGAGCGATGGAGAAAATGGCCGAAGCATTCGACTGGACGCTGATGCGCTCCTTCCTGGCCGTGATGGAGGCCGGCAGCCTGCTGGGCGCGGCGCGCCAGCTTTCCAGCAGCCAGCCCACGCTGGGGCGCCACGTGGCGCAACTGGAGGCGCAGCTCGGCGTGCCGCTGTTCGAGCGCACCGGCCACGGCCTGCAGCCGACAGAGGCTGCGCGCGCCATCGCCGGGCATGCGCGGGTGATGCAGCAGGGCGCGGACGCGGTCGCGCGCACGCTCGCGCGCGACCAGGCGGGCATTGCGGGGACGGTGCGCATCTCCGCGAGCCGCGCGGTGGCCAGCTACCTGCTGCCGCCGCTGCTGGCAGACCTGCGCCTGCGCGAGCCGCAACTCGCCATCGAAGTGGTGTCGTCCAACGCCGTCAGCAACCTGCTGCGGCGCGAGGCCGATATCGCCATCCGCATGGTGCGGCCGGTGCAGGCATCGTTGATCGCGCGCAAGGTGGCGTCCGTGGCGCTATGTGCCTGCGCCCACGAGGACTACCTGCGGCGCAAGGGCGTGCCGCGCACGGCGCAGGACCTGCCGCGCTTCGACCTGATCGGCTATGACGGCGACGACACGATCCTGCGCGGCTTTCGCGCCATGGGCGTGGAGATCACGCGCGAGGCGTTCGCGGTGCGCAGCGATGACGATATCGTGCTGTGGCAGTCGATCCGCGCCGGCCTGGGCGTGGGCTTTGCGGCGCGCTATATCGCCGCCGGCGATGCGCGCGTGCGCACGGTGCTGCCCGCGCTGTCCATTCCACCACTGCCGGTCTGGCTCACCGTGCACCGGGAAATCCGCGGCAGCGCGCGTATCCGCGCGGTCTACGATTTTCTGGCCAGCGCCATTCCCGCCGCGCTGGCGGCGCCGTGAGCGCACGTTCTCAACGCCCTACGCGTCCAGCCTGACATGCTCCGCCAGGTGGCTGACCACGGTGGCGATACGCCGCAGATGCCGGGACTCCGGATGTGTCAGCAGCCACAGGTCGGTGTCGCACTCGTCCAGCGTGCCGGTGAGCGCCACCAGCTTGCCGCTGCGCCGCCCGATCATCAGCGAAACAATGCCGGCGCCGAGCCCTGCCTCGACGCCTTCCAGCACGCCGGCGATGCTGTTGACGCGGTACTGCGGCACCACGCGCGGCAGGTGCTTGCGGCGCCAGCGCACCGACGGGTGATCGGGCATGGCCTCGTCCGGCGCGATCCACGGCAGTGTGGCCAGCGCGGCAAGGTCGACGGCGCCGCCGTGCCCGGGGATCGCGATGCCGGCCGCCTCCACCAACTCCCGCGCCGCGAACACCGCCACGCGCAAGGGGCCGAGGCACTTGCCGATCAGGTGATCGGGTGGATGGCGCGTGGCGCGCACGGCGATGTCGGCGTCGCGCCGGGTCAGGCTGACCAGCTCATTGGTGGCGATCAGCTCGAAGCTCAGCCCGGGATGCTTGCGCCCGAGCGGCGCCAGTGCCGGCAGCACCATGCCATGCAGCACGGTATCGGTGGTGGTGATGCGCACCAGGCCCGACACCGTGCCGGCCGACACCGAGGCATGCGCGCGCGCCGCCTCCAGCTCGGCCTCGATGCGTTCGGCATGCTGTGCGAACTGCTGGGCAAGTTCGGTCGGCAGGTAGCCCGCGCGGCTGCGCTCGAACAGGCGCCGCCCCAGCCCTTTCTCGATGCGCTGCAGCGCGCGGAACACGGTGGAGGCATCAAGCCCGAGCCGGCGCCCGGCTTCGGCCAGCGTGGCGCAACGCACCAATGCCAGCACCACGTCGAGATCGGGGGAAGAGAGTTGGTAGGGTATGTTCATTGCAGATTTGCAGCCATAGCTTGCGTCAGTGCGCATTGTGATTGCGCTTTCGCAATCCTAGACTGCCTGCACTGCCACCACAAGGCGTGGCGGCAAACCCTGAAAAACCGAACCCAAAACAGCGAGGACTACCCGATGAAGCTCTACTACTCCCCTGGCGCTTGCTCCCTGGCCGTGCATATCGCACTGCGCGAAGCCGGCCTGCCGTTTTCGCTCGCCAAGGTCGACCTGGCCCGGCACAAGCTGAGCGAGCCGGAAAACGGCAGCGACGACTTCTACGCGGTGAGCCCGCGCGGCTACGTGCCGATGCTGCAACTGGACGATGGCTCGCGCCACACCGAAGCCGCATCGCTGCTGCAATACGTGGCGGACCTCGCCCCGGGCAAGGCGCTGCTGCCGGCGGCCGGCACCCAGGCGCGCCTGGAAGCGGTGGGCTGGCTGACGCTGGTCTCCACCGAGCTGCACAAGGTCTTCAGCCCGTGGCTGTGGCACAAGGAAACCGCGCAGAGCACACGCGAGGATTGCCTGGCCAAGGTGGCCCTGCGCTTCGCCGAGCTGGACCGGCACCTGGCCACGCGCGACTACTTGTGCGGCACGCAGTTCACCGTGGCCGACGCCTACTGCTTCGCCGTCGCCAACTGGGCCAATATGCTGCAGATGCCGCTCAACCCTTACCCCGCGCTGCAGGCCTACCTGTCGCGCGTGGCCGCGCGGCCGAAGGTGCACGAGGCGCTGGTGGCCGAGGGGCTGGCGCGCGATTGATCGTGCAACCGGTGCCGGGCGTCAGGCTGCCGTTGTGGTGACGGGCGGCAGCCTGTAGTTGTCCTGGCTAAGCAGGTCCAGCCCGCACTCCAGCGTGGAGACCCAGTCGATGAACTGCGCCACCATCACCTTGCCGCGAAACGACGGGCCGTGCTGCGGCACGATCCACTCGATATCCAGCCCGCGCGCCATGTTGGCCCACAGCCGGCAGGCGCGGTTGCCGCTCATGTAGCGCTGGTGGAAGGGCAGCATGGCGCGGGTGTGCGCGGCAAAATCGCTCACCACCGCGCCGGCTTCCCGCGCGCTGGTCATGGCCGCGCCCAGGTCGCCGGAGAACAGGATCTTGCTGATGGGATCGTAGAACTGGAAGTTGCCCTCCGAGTGCAGGAAATGCGCCGGCACCGCCAGCAACGTGCAGTTGCCCAGCGCGATCGGCATGCCGGCATCGGGGATGGTGACGATGCGCCCTTGCGTCTTGCCCGCCTGGCAGAAATGCGGCAAGAACCGCGCCCAGACGCGCGAGATCAGGATGCGGCTATCGGAGGCGGTCAGCCAGCGCCCGACCGAGGCCACGATATCCGGATCGGCGTGCGACGCCAGCACGTAGTCGAGCTGCTTGGGCGGAAAGTAGCGGCTGATGGCGAGGTACAGCTCGCCGTAGGTCATGTGCCCGCCAGGATCGATCAGCGCGCCGTGGCCGGCGTCGACGATCAGGAACTGGTTGGTCTGCACCACCTCGCCGTGCTCCTCCTCGACCAGGTCCGAAAACAGCAGGCAGGTGTGCCCGCCGGCATCGTATAGCGTGATGGCCATCGTCTGTCTCTCCCCAAAGCGGCGAAAGTAGCGATGGCGGCGCCCCGGCGGCTTGACGCTGGTCAAGAAGCCAGCGAATCGTGCGCCGATGCCATGGGCGCGGCCACGTTGAAGGGCAGGGTGCGCGGCGCCACCTGGGCGCTTGGCGGCTGGCAGGCGGTGTGCCTGGCCGGGATCGGCTTTACCGCGCTCAACCTGGTGGCGCACGGCTTCACGGCTGCGAAGCCGTGCGGTGCCGATGGCAGCTTAGTAGCCTGGTGGCTTAGCGCGCGCCGTCCAGCAATTGCTCGATCTTGCTCACGAACTGCTTGTCGTCGGGCTTGGTCATGCTGTTATAGCTGCCTACCACCTGGCCGTTGCGGTCGATCACGTACTTGTAGAAATTCCACTTGGGCGTGGTGCCGGACTGCTTGGCCAGCAGCGCGTACATGGGATTGGCATCGCTGCCGCGCACGTGCGACTTGCCCAGCATCGGGAATTTCACGCCATAGGTGTTGTAGCAAAAGTCGGCGATCTCCTTGGAGGAGCCCGGCTCCTGCGAAAAGTCGTTCGACGGGAAGCCCAGCACCACCAGCCCGCGTTCGCGGTACTTGGCGTACAGCGCCTCTAGCCCTTCGTATTGCGGGGTAAAGCCGCAATAGCTGGCGGTATTGACCACCACCACGACCTTGCCGGCGTACTGGCAGAGGTTTTGCGGCGCTTCGTCCTGCAGGCGGGGGAACTTGAAGTTGAGCGAGGCCGGGCAGGCGCCAGCCGGCTTGGCGGCGGTGGCTGCCGGGGTATCGGCGGCTTGCGCAAGACGCGGCGCGGCGACAACAGCGGCGGCAGCGGCCAGGACCAACGCGCCGGACAAGGCGATGCGTTGCAGGGCGCGTGAGCGCTGTTCGGGAAGGCTGCGCATGTAGGAAACTCCGGAGATGGTCTGTCCGTAGTTTACGCCGTTGGGCGTGAAATGGATGCGCAAGCCTCCTCCCGCTTACTCCATGGCCAGCGTGGCCGCGTGCTCGGTCACGCTGCTGCGCAACTCCACGTCCGGCATGCGGCGCACGATCACCAGCGCCAGCAGGGCGGCCACGGTGCCCACGGCAAAAATCAACCGGAAGCCCGACTCCACGCCGCCCGTCAGCACGTCCCGCACTGCGGGAGAGAGATGGGCCAGCGCCTCGCTGCCGTGGCGCAGCGCGCCCAGGTCCAGCGCCTGCGTCACGCCGGAAGCGTGCAGGGCATGGCGGAATTCCAGCGTCAGCAAGGTGCCGGCCAGCGCGCCGCCAAAGGCGCTGCCAAGCGAGCGCAGCACCAGCAGCGCGCCGGTGCCGGCGCCGGTATCGCGGCGCTCCAGCACGTTCTGCACCGTCATCAAGGTGCCGACCATGGTCATGCCCAGCCCCACGCCGGCCACCATCATGGCCAGCAACACCAGCGCCAGCGGCGTGGACGGCGAAACCGCCACGAGCGCCAGCAAGCCCAGCGCCGCGGCAATGAATCCGCCGGTCAGGATGCCGCGCATCCGCCCCAGGCGCGGCGCCAGCCCGGCCACGATGAAATTGCCCGCCACGGTGGAAAGCAGGAACGGCACCACCAGCAAGCCGGACTCCGACGCATCGGCGCCGCGCACCAGCTGGAAATGCAGCGGCAGCGCGAAGATGCACAAGAAGATATTCAGCGCAGCCATCGCGGACGCCGCCACGCCCAGCACATAAGCGCGGTTGCGGAACAGCCGCGGCGGCAGCATCGGGTCGCCCGCGCGGCGCTCCTGCCAGACCAGCGCGGTCACCGCCACCAAGGCCAGCAGCGCCAGGCCAGCGATCTCCGGCGAGATCCATTCGTAGACATCGCCCCCCCAGCTCATCGCCAGCAGGAAGGCCACAATGGAAACCGTCAGCAGCAGCGCGCCGCCCCAGTCCACCCGCGCCGAGCCGCCACGCACCTGCAACTGGCTCAAGCCCCGATAGCACATGAACATGGCCAGCAGCCCCAGCGGCACATTGATCCAGAACAGCCAGCGCCACGACAGATGATCTGAAGTCCAGCCCCCCACCAGCGGGCCGGCAATGGAAGCCACCGCCCACACGGTCGCCAGGTAACCCTGGTAACGCCCACGCTGGCGCGGCGCCACCACATCCGCAATCGCCGCCTGCGCCAGCGACATCAAGCCGCCACCGCCAATGCCTTGCAGCGCGCGGAACAGGATCAGTTGCTCCAGCGTAGCCGCCATCGCGCACGCCACCGAGGCCAGGATGAACAGCGCGATCGCCAGCATCAGCAGCCGGCGCCGGCCATAGGTATCCGACAACTTGCCGTACAAGGGCGTGGAAACGGTGGAAGTGATCAGGTAGGCCGTCACGATCCACGACAAATGGCCAAACCCGTTCAGGTCATTGGCAATCGCCGGCACCGCCGGAATCACCACGGTCTGGTCCAGCGCGGACAGCAAGATGCAAAGGATGATCCCGCCGATCACGCGCATGATGGCCTGGTGGCTCAGGGCAGGGGTAGCAACCGCAGAAGAAGCAGATGAAGCAGAAGTGGAGGAAGACATCGGAGGCAGCAGGGCGCGTAGTCATAAGCAACCAACGTTGCGCCCAACCGCCAACAAACCACCTCGTTTGTCAGCCTATATCGGGGAACATGGCCACAAAATTGAAATCAACCGATTGGACGCGTACCCAGCGCTGCGCGAATCGAGAACTGCCACGAGCTGGCAGATGCCGCCTGCACGGCCCGGGCGGGCCTAATTCAGTGAATGCATAATTATATGCGGATACCAAATATGGAGTGCGGCACTAAGTTGGTTTCTGATGCGGCGCAAACGCGCCTTTTGCCTGAACGTGCGTACTTCTGTTCAGTACGAGCGGCCATCTGCCGGCAAGCCGACACGAAGCAAAATACGGAATTTTGTGGTTTTTTTGTTGCCGGCAGGGACGGGAGCGTACCCAATACAGCGGGGCCAGATTGGGCTGGCCCCCAACAAGCCACCCGTCACACGCAGCGAAGCGAGACGTGAAGATGTGCCAAGACCGTATGGGGCGCCTTCCTGGCCTGCCCTTTTGGGAGACAGGAAAACAGGCCGGCGCCCCGCAGGGGTCATGAAACTGCCTTTGACTTTAAGCTTGTGACCTTAAGCCCTTGAACCTGCGGTAAATCAGCTTCCATTTACCAGGAATCACCGGGGCAATGAGATCAGAGCTTGGGATGGGGCGTCCCGCTAATGTAGTGCTCCAGTTGATCGATGATAAATTTCTGCTCGGAAATAATATCCTTGACCAGGTCCCCGATCGACAACATGCCCACCAGGGCATCGCCGTCCATCACCGGCAAGTGCCTCAACCGATGCTGCGTCATCAACGCCATGCACTCATCGGTACTCTGATCCCCGCGCACATAAATCACCGCCGACGTCATGATGTCGCGAACAAAGGTCTCCCGGGAAGTCCGCTGCATCAGGATCACCTTCCGCGCATAATCCCGCTCGCTCAAAATACCAACGATATCGCCGCGTTCGATCACCAATAACGCGCCAATGCCTTTTTCCGCCATCAGTTGCAGCGCAGCATAAACCGTGGCGCCAGGGGGAATGCTGTAGATAGCCTGAGTCGGTTTGGACTCAAGAACCTGTCGTGCAGTTTTCATCACCCACTCCTTGTTCGATCCCAACGGATTGCAACACGACCCGCGCAAAGGCGGGAGCGCCTGGCAGGGCACCTGCGCACCGCGCCGCTGCCTATCGCCTTCAGATTAGCACCACGCGCGCACGCCTTACAGGGTGACGCACACGAATCTTTGCAAAAAAACCAAGCCGCTGAAAAGCACTGCGCAAACCCGCCGGCAAGCGCTATAAAGGAAAGGGAGCGCGCCACCTGGCGCGCAATGCGCAGGAGGGCCAGCCATGGCCACCGAGTCCGTTGCCGGCAAGCGCGTCATCGTGCTCTTCGACGACAGCCGCTGCATCCATTCGCGCCACTGCGTGCTGGACCGCCCGGACGTGTTCGTGCCCGGCGTGCAGGGCGAGTGGATCCACCCCGACAACGCCAGCGCCGAAGAAATCGCGGAGATTGCGCACAACTGCCCATCGGGCGCCATCAGCTACCAGAACGTCGACGATTCCCCCGGCGAGGCGGCGCCGCTGGTCAATGTGGTGCGCGTGCTCGAGAACGGCCCGCTGGCGCTGCGCGCCGCCATCACCATCGATGGCCAGCCCGCCGGCTTTCGCCTGACGTTGTGCCGCTGCGGCGCTTCGCGCAACAAGCCCCTGTGCGACGGCAGCCACGCCAGCGCGGGTTTCGTCGCCACCGGCGAGGCCGCCACCGTGGCATCGGAGCCGCTGGCGCAGCGCGATGGGCCCCTCGATATCCATCCCATCCCCAACGGACCGCTGCGCGTCAAAGGCAATCTTGAAGTCATCAGCGGCACCGGCAGAACCATCACCCGCATGACCGAGGCCTGGTTTTGCCGCTGCGGCCAGTCGGGCAACAAGCCGTTCTGCGACGGCTCGCACAAGAAGGTAGGGTTCAGGAGCGACGCGCAGGATCCATAAAATCCATAGGATCCGAAGACGACGGCGCGGCCCCCAGCGCCAGCAGGCAAAGCCGCTCCATCTGCGCCACCCATGCCGCCCGCGAGGACTCGGCAGCCTGCAGCAGCAGCCGATAGCGGCGCGCGCCCCAGACCGCCTCCAGCAGGCTTCGCACCGTGGCGGGGTCCGGCGCGCCCGGCAAATCCGGGCATGCCGCCAGCGCGCGCTGCCAGGCCGCGTACAACTCATCGAACACACGGCGGTGATGCTTGGTCTCGGCGATGCGCGCTTCCAGCATGAGCATCTCGTGTTCGAAGCCCTCCAGCGAGGCATCGTCGGCGCCGCAGGTCAGCCGTGCCAGGCGCTGGACGCGCGTGCGCCAGTCCAGCCCGGGTGCGGCCGCCACTTCGGCCTCGATGCGCGCCAGCAGCAGCTCGATGGTGTGCCGCACATAGCCGGAGAGCAGCGCCTCCTTGTTAGGGAAGTACTCGTACAGGGTGCCTACGGAGCATCCGGCCTCCAGCGCCACGGCGCGCGTGGTCACGCCGTCCCAGCCACGCGCCCGCCATATCCGAACAAACGCCTCGTAAATGGCATCCACGGTAAAGCGCGCGCGCTGCTGCGACGGGCGTTTCAGCGGCCTGGCAGGCGCTTGCGCCGGCTCGGCCGCGGCACCCGCGTTTCCGAACCCGGCGGCCTGCTTGCGGCGATACATTGGTGGCATCGACCTCGACGGTGAGAAAGGGACAGAAAATGGGACAGACGATGGATCAGACGATGGATCAGACGAAGCACAGCGACCATGGCAGCCACCAAGGCAGTCACAACGACAGCGCCGAACAATCGCTCACGGTCACCCGACTGCTGACACGCAAGCATGCCCTAAATGAAAGCCGGCTGGAAGCGCGCCAGGAACGCACCGACGCCGCCCCCGGCGAAGTCCTGCTGAAGATCGACCGCTTCGCACTCACCACCAACAACATCACCTACGCCGCCTTCGGCGACGCCATGAATTACTGGCAGTTCTTTCCCACCGGGCAACAAGAATGGGGCCATATGCCGGTGTGGGGCTTTGCCGATGTGGTGGACTCCAAGGTGCCCGGCGTGGCGGCGGGCGAGCGCTTCTACGGCTACTTCCCCATCGCCAGCCATATCCGCATGCAGCCCGAACGCGTGACCGAGCGCGGCTTCTACGATGCCATCGAGCACCGCCGGTCCCTGACCTCCGCGTACAACCAGTACACCCGCGTGACCAACGACGCCGCCTACGCACCCGAGCTGGAGAACTACCAGATCCTGTACCGGCCACTGTTCATCACGTCGTTCATGCTGGCCGACTTCCTCGAAGACAACCGCTTCTTCGGCACGACCCGGCTGGTAGTGTCCAGCGCCTCCAGCAAGACCGCCTATGGCACCGCCTTCTGCCTGCGCGACATCCCCGGCATCTCGCTGGCCGCCATTACCTCGGAGCGCAACCGCGCCTTTGTCGAAGGCCTTGGCTGCTACGAGGAAGTGGTCAGCTACGACGGACTGGAAACGCTTAGCACCGACGTGCCCACGCTCTACGTGGACTTCTCCGGCGACGAAGCGCTGCGCGCACGCGTGCACCATCACTTTGGCGACGCGCTGGTGTACGACTGCTTTGCCGGCTCGGCGCAGAACACGGGCTTTTTGCGCGATACCGGCCTGCCCGGGCCCAAGCCCGAGTTCTATTTCGCACCGGTGCAGATCCGCAAGCGCAATGCCGACTGGGGGCCCGAAGGCGTGAACCGGCGCTTCAACGCAGCGCAGCGCGCGTTTATCGATTATGTGAAAGAGCCGGCGAACGGCTGGCTGACGCTGATCGAAGCGCGGGGCTTCGGCGCCGCGCAGGAGAGAATCGCGAGCCTGGTGGCAGGTGGAAGCGAGCCGAAGGCGGGGTACGTGGTGCGGCTCGGTTGAGCGCCGCATGCCTGTTGTTGCCAGTGCGCGGACGGGGCTTGCACGCGAGTGGCCGCGCCGGGCTCCTCGCAGACGAAAGCCCGGCGAGCCTGACTGCCAGTGTGTATGATCAAACGAAGAGCCGGGCAGCCACGCGTTGGACGAGAGCCCTGCAGTCCGTTGCGAGGATCTCTCGATGCGCGTCTCTTCGTTTGCCGGCGTACTCGCACTGCACGGCGCCTGTACCTACGCCCAGGCAAACCCGCCGCCCATCGCCAACGCTGGCTGGTTCGAGCCCGCTCGCGTCGGCGTCTCGCTTGGCATTGCGCCCGAAGCCAACCTTGGCCGCCTCGAGTTGCGCTGGGACCTGAGGCAGGACCTGTGGGACAGTGCCACGCGATCGGTCAGGCTGCGCCTGGGGCTGGAGATTTCCGCGGGCGCCTGGGATCCGCATGGCGGCAGCAGCGGCGCAATGGGCGACATCGGCCTGACGCCCGTCTTTCGCTTGCAGGGTGGGGGCAACGCGACAGCCTTCGTGGATCTCGCCATCGGCGCCCACCTGCTCTCGCGCACCCGCATCTCGGATACGACCGTGTTCTCCACGGCGTTCCAGTTCGGCGACCGCATCGCCATCGGCTACCACTTTGACGATGCCGTGCACTCCGAAGTCGCGCTGCGCCTGCAGCACTACTCCAACGGCAGGATCAAGCGGCCCAACCCCGGCATCAACTTCCTGCTCGTACAGTACTCGGCGCAGTTCTGAGCGCAGCGCGGCCGCGCTGCCGCCTTACTCCGCGCTTTGCAGGTAGCGCTGGCGCGCCTCTTCTTCCAGGATCACGTCTTCCACTTCCGCCAGCACGGCGTCCACGTCCACCGGGGTGTCGTCCACGGCAACCTGGCCGGTCAGCTTCACGCCAGGATGCAGCAAGCCGGCCTGGTAAAGCGCCCAGATTTCCTTGCCGTACTGCGTACCATTGAGCGCCGGCGCAAACTGGCCGAAGTAAAACGCGAGGTTATCCACATCGCGCTCCAGCATGGCGCTGGCTTCGCTGTTGCCGGCGGCATCCACCGCCTGCGGCAGGTCGATGATGACCGGGCCGTCGGCGTCCACCAGGATGTTGAATTCGGACAGGTCGCCGTGCACCACGCCGGCGCACAGCATCAGGATCACCTGCTCGATCAGCGCGTCGTGGAATGCCACCGCCTGCTCCGGGCTCAGCGCCACGTCATTCAGGCGCGGCGCGGCATTGCCCTCGGCATCCACCACCAGCTCCATCAGCAGCACGCCCTCGAAGCACAGGTGCGGCGTGGGCACGCGCACGCCGGCGGCGGCAAGGCGGTATAGCGCATCCACCTCCGCGTTGTGCCAGGCTTCTTCTGCCACCTTGCGCCCGTAGCGCGTGCCTTTTTCCATGGCGCGCGCCTGCCGGCTGTTCTTGACCTTGCGCCCCTCCTGGTAGGTCGAGGCCTGGCGGAAGCTGCGTTGCGCGGCATCCTTGTAGACCTTGGCGCAGCGGATCTCGCCACCGCTGCGCACGACATAGACGGTGGCTTCCTTGCCGCTCATCAACTGGCGCAACACCTCGTCGACCAGGCCGTCTTCGACCAGCGGCTGGAGCCGCTTCGGCGTTTTCATCGGGCAGCACCAAGTGGGCACGGCGAGCCCGCCATGCGCGGGGACAGCAGCGTCGCGGCCACCGTTATTCCGTCAGCATGCGCACTTTCACGCGCTTGCCCTTCACTGTCCCGTCATTCAGCTTGCGCATCGCCTCGCGCCCGATCGAACGCTCGACCGCCACGTAGGTGGACATGTCCATCACGTTGATCTTGCCGATCTGGTGCTTGGCGTAGCCTGCGTCGCCGGTGAGCGCGCCGAGGATGTCGCCGGGGCGCATCTTTTCCTTGCGCCCGCCAAGGATCTGCAGCGTGACCATGGGGGGCAGCAGGCGCTCATTGCTGGCGGGAGTCAGGTCGGACAGGGGCTGCCACTCCATCTCGGCGCCCATGGCCTGCTCGATATTGCCCACGCGGCCCATCTCGTTCATGCTCGCCAGGCTAAGCGCCCAGCCATCCTGGTCCGCGCGGCCGGTGCGGCCGATGCGGTGGACGTAGACCTCGGGGTCGGGCGTGACGTCGACATTGATCACCGCTTCGAGCTGGGCAATGTCCAGCCCGCGCGCGGCCACGTCGGTGGCGACCAGCACCGAGCAGCTGCGGTTGGCGAACTGCACCAGCACCTGGTCGCGCTCGCGCTGGTCCAGCTCGCCGTGCAGCGCCAGGGCTTCGAAGCCTTGCGCGCGCAGCAGGTCGACCAGGTCGCGGCAGCGGGCCTTGGTATTGCAGAAGGCCAGCGTGCTGACCGGGCGGAAATGGTTGAGCAGCAGGCCCACGGCGTTCAGGCGATCGCTGTCGGCCACCTCGTAGAAGCGCTGGCGGATCTTGCTGTCATCGTGCTGCTCTTCCAGCTTGACCTCGCGCGGCTTGCGCAGGAACTGCTGGCTGAGCTTGGCGATGCCTTCGGGATAGGTGGCCGAGAACAGCAGCGTCTGGCGCTCCTTGGGGCAGTGGCTTGCCACATAGGCGATGTCGTCGAAGAAGCCCATGTCGAGCATGCGGTCGGCTTCGTCCAGCACCAGCGTGTTGAGCGCATCCAGGTTCAGCGTGCCGCGCTCCAGGTGATCCATGATGCGGCCGGGCGTGCCCACGGCGATATGTGCGCCATGCGCCAGGCTGTCGGCCTGGGGGCGCATCGGCGAGCCACCGCACAGCGTCAGGATCTTGATGTTTTCTTCCGCGCGCGCCAGGCGGCGGATTTCCTGCGTGACCTGATCGGCCAGTTCACGCGTGGGGCACAGCACCAGCGCCTGCACGTCGAAGCGGCGCGCATCGAGCCGGCTCAGCAGCGCCAGCGCGAAGGCGGCGGTCTTGCCGCTGCCGGTCTTGGCCTGCGCGATCAGGTCCTGGCCGGCCAGCGCGATCGGCAGGCTGGCCGCCTGGATCGGTGTCATGGTCTGGTAGCCGAGCTGCTCCAGCGTCGCCAGCGTGGCGGGCGAAAGGGGCAGTTTGGAGAAAGAGGCGCCGGCAGCGGCGGGCGCTGCGGATTGGGTAGGGCTTGAGGTCATGCCGGATTATACCGGGCTGGCTACCGCGCTTCTGTCGTCAATTTGTCGCCTCCCGTCGCCTCCCGTCGCCTCCCTGCGTCTATTTACCCCTGGCGCCGGCTTCCCAGGGCGGCGCCTGCCATCCCAGCCGCGCCAGCAGCGCCTGCGCCGCTGCCGGCGCGCGCTCCTTGGCGCCGCTGATAAAGAACACGAAGACTTCGCGCTTGCGCCTTGCAGGTGCGCTGGCATCCACTTGCGGCAGATCCTCCGGCCTCCCGCCCGCCGCCCAGGCCTGCACTCGCTCGCCCCACGCATCCAGCGCCTTGGGCGCGTAGCCACTCCTCAGCGTCTGTGCGCTGCGCATCAGCCGCGCATAGACAAAATCCGCGGTGAGATCCGCGAAGGACGGAAACTTGTCCGAGTCCGTGAAGACGGTGGCCGCCTTGTACTTGCGCGCGAGCTTGAGATAGGCTGGCGTCATGAAGCTCTCGTGCCTCACGTCGAGCACATGACGCAGCTTGCGTCCTTCGACCGATGCCGGCAGCAGCGCCAGGAAGGCCTCGAAATCTTCCGGGTCGAACGGCTTGGTGGGCGCGAACTGCCAGACGATGGGGCCGAGCTTGTCGCCCAGCTCGGCGATGCCGCTGTCGAGAAAGCGCGCGATGGACTCGCCGGACTCCGCCAGCACGCGGCGGTTGGTGGCAAAACGCGATGCCTTGACGGAGAACACAAAGCCATCCGGCGTCTCGTCGCGCCATTTGGCAAACGAAGTGCGCTTCTGGGTGCCGTGGTAAGTGCTGTTGATCTCGATGGCGGTGAGCTGGCGGCTGGCGTATTCCAGCTCCCGGCTTTGCGTCAGTCTGGCGGGATAGAAGTTGTCGCGCCAGGGGGCGAAGTTCCATCCGCCGATGCCGACGCGGGCGATGGGCGCTTCGTGGGATTTGGTTGTGCTCCTAGCGCTTGCTTCAGCCATGCGTTCGCTTCCTGTCCAGGTGAATCGATGGGCCCTGAGCGCGCGCGGACAACTCAAACAAAGCGCACGCAGTAAATCGGCGGCAGATGTGCCGAGAACAGCTTCCAGCGCTCCCCGCCGCTCTCCGATATCCACAGGCTGCCGGTGGTGGAGCCCATGGCAAGCCGCTCGCCGGTATGATCCACTGCCAGCCCGTGCCGGTAGATCAGGTCATACGACGGCGCCGCGGGCAGCCCCTCGGAGAATGCCTCAAAACTCACCCCGCCGTCACGCGTGCGGGTGACCACCAGCTTGCCGTCCACCGGCACGCGGCATTCATCCTTGACTGCCGGCACGAACCACGCGGTATTGGGCCGGCGCGGATGCGCCGCCACGGCAAAGCCAAAGCTCGACGGCTTGGCGTGCAAGCGCTGCCAGTGCATGCCCGCATCGCCGGAGCGAAAGATCCCGCCATGGTGCTGCACCCACATTGCATGCGGATGGCCGGCACATTGCGCCAGCCGGTGCGGATCCTGGATATTGCCATCCTCGCGCCGCTCCGGTGGCATGTAGTCGGCCACCATGCCGCTCGCCGTGCAGGCCCAGTTCCTGCCACCGTCCCGCGTCTGCCACACACCGCCGCACGACACGGCCACGGTGACGTGGCGGCTATCGTGCGGATCCACGCAAATGGAGTGGATGCCCGGCACATCGTAGCCGCCGCCGAACCACTCGCTGCGCTCGGGGCGGTCCCACAGCGGCCGGTTCAGCGCCCAGCTGGCGCCGCCGTCGCCCGAGCGGAACAAGCCACCCGGCAAGGTGCCGGCCCACAGCACGCCGGGCTCGTCGGTCCCGCCGGTTTCCATCGACCAGATCTGCTGCAAGGACCACGGCACCGCCGGCGCGGCGATCGCGGGTTCGCCGGTTTGCGCAGGGATGGGTACGCCCGGCACGGCCGCGTCCCGGGGCGGATCCGGCTCCGGCTGGGGCGGATAAACCGGCACCGCGCAAGCCTCCCACGCCACGCCGCGCGCCCTGCGCCGCCATAGCTTCACGCCAAAATGCCCAAGGTTGAGTGCCGCATACAAGGCACCGTCACGCGGATCGCCCAGCACCATGCTCACTGGCTCGCCCAGGAAATGCACCGACTCCTGCAGCCAGGTGAGCGCGCTGTCGCGCCGCAGCATCAACAAGCCCTTGCGCGTGCCAATGAGAAGTTGATCGTTCATGCTGACCTCCACGCTTGAGCGCCGAGCCTTCAGCGGCAAGCCGTCAACCGCCTGACAGCGCCTGCACCACAAAGATCTGGCTGCTGGCGCCCACGCGATCGCTCATGCGCCGGCGGTCGCGAATGGCCGAGCCATCCACAAACACCGCCAGGTGCCGGCGCAACTGGCCCTGGTCATCGAGGATATAGCCGCGCAGCTCCGGCTGCTCCCGAAACGCCATCTCCAGCGCGGCGCAGACGGTAGCCGCGGGCACTTCCCGCTCCGGGCTCGGGATATGGCGCTGGATCGCAGAGGCAAAGACAAGGCGCGGCATGGCGTAAGGGCCAGCGCGGGGACCGCTGGCCGTGATGGCGAGTGTCTTGCAGTTTAGGAAATACTGCGGGGGAATGGGTGTGCGGTTGCGCGCAGTGGCAACAATCAGGGCTGTGGCGCAGCCGTGGCGCTTTGACGCTGCAACGCAGCATGCGCGGGAAGCCGGGACGCCCACCGGCAAGAAACCTCCAAGGCCTGCATACTGTCGGCTCCATGGCATCCATACCACTCACGTAAGGACGAAAGATGGCAAGCACCTTGTACGACATTCCCCTGAAACGCATCGACGGCACCGACAGCCGGCTCGCGGATTTTCGCGCTCGTGTGCTGCTGGTTGTGAACGTGGCATCGAAGTGCGGCCTGACGCCCCAGTACGAAGGGCTCGAAGCGCTGTACCAGGCCAAGCGCGCCGAGGGCCTGGAGGTGCTGGGATTCCCGGCCAACAACTTCAAAGGCCAGGAGCCGGGCGACGAGGCGCAGATCCAGGAATTCTGCAAGCTGACCTACGACGTGCACTTCCCGATGTTCTCGAAGGTCTCGGTGCTCGGGCCGGACCAGCATCCGCTGTACGCGGCACTGACGCAAGCCCAGCCGGCCGCCATCGGCGACGGCCCTTTCCGTGAACGCCTGAAGGGCTACGGCGTGAACCCGGAGAACGCCACCGATGTGCTGTGGAACTTCGAGAAATTCCTGATCGACCGGGAAGGCAAGGTGGTAGCGCGCTTCGCACCGGACGTCGCCGCGAACGATCCGCGCCTGCTGGAGGCAATCGATGCGGCGCTGGGCCAGGGCCGCTGACCGGCTAAGTTTTGGCGTGACAACAAGCGGGCGATCCTGATTGTCAGGACCGCCCGCTTTTTTTTGGGGGCTGCGCCTGCAGCCACCCTCAAGATATCCGATATCCGATATCCGCGCCAGCACCTCCCGAAAGAGCAGGCTGGCAGCACGCCTTGGCCTGCGCGGACAGCGCCGCGTATTCACGCATGCAGGCATCGAAATCCGCCACCGACGCGCGCGCGTTGCAAAGACGGTTGCGGGTCGGCAAGTCATCGAGCCAGAGATCAAAATCCGACACCATCACCTCCCGCCCCATCGCTTCACGCCGGCAACCAGGCTCAACGCGCCTGCGGCGTCAGCAGGCCATCATCCGGCCTGCGCTTCACGCTGCTGTAGTACTTGAGCAGCAAGGCCGCGCACACCAGCCATGCCGGCACCAGCAACAGGCTGAAGATGCTGGCCCCGTTCCACTGCTGGCGCAGCAACTCCGCTCCCGCCAGCACGCCGGAAATCGCCCCGAAGCGGCCGATGCCGAGCATGCCGCCAACGCCGGTCGCGCGGCAATGCGTGGGATAGAAGCCCGCCGCCAGCGAAGACAACGCCGACTGCCCACCGCCCGACATAAAGCCCATCATGAACACCAGGCTGCCCAGCAACATGGTCTGGCCGACATTGCCCACCGCATGGCTCACGGCATACGCCAACAGGCCGGCGGCCAGGTAGACCAGTGCCAGCACCTTGTTGGGTTCGCGCCGGTCCATCAGCCAGCCGATCAGGATGGAGCCCACGCCGCCGCCAAGCGGAAACAGCGCGCTGATCTGCGCGAACTGCCGCACCGGCAAGCCCGCCTCCTTCAGCAGCAAGGGCATCCAGTTCACGATCATGTAGAACACCAGCATGCTCATGAAGCAGCAGAACCACAGCAGCAGCGTGCCGAGCCGGTAAGGGCGGGTGACAATCGCCATCACGGCGGAGCGCCCGCCAGCGGCCTTCTCGCCAATCACAAAACGCTGCACGTGCGCCAGCGGCTCACGCCGGACGCGCGCCAGCACCGCGCGCACGCGCTCGCTGGCGTGCCCCTTGAGCACCATGTAGCGCACCGATTCCGGCATCAGCCACGCCAGCAGCACGCACAGCAGCAGGGGCGCCACGCCACCCGCCAGCAACACCGAGCGCCAGCCGAACTCGGGAATCAGGTAGCCCGCGCAAAACCCGCCCGCCCCGGCACCGAGCGGAAAGCCGCACAGCATCGCGCTCACCGCCATGGTGCGGCGATGGCTGGGACAATATTCGGCGAGCAAGGTAATCGCGTTCGACATCGCCGCGCCCAGGCCCAGCCCGGTGGCGAAACGCAGCGCCGTCAGCGAGCCAATGGAAAAAGCCCACGCCGTCGCCAGGCTGCCCGCGCCGAAAAACAGCACCGACACCACCACCGCCGGCTTGCGCCCGATCCGGTCGGCAAGCGGTCCCGCCAACAACGCGCCGAAAGCCAGCCCGAATAGCGCCGCGCTCATAGCCGGGCCCAGCTGCGCCTTTTGCAGCCCCCATTCTTCGAGCAGAGACGGCGCCACATAAGCAATCGCCGCCATGTCGTAGCCATCGAGAAGAATCACCAGGAAGCACAGTAAAAGCAGCAACCAGTGGAACGGGGTAAAACCGGCTTCGTCGATATAGCGTTCGACATCCAGCGCGGATGTATCGGACATGGCATGCGCTCCTCGCGGCGGGGCAGGCTCGGCGTATCCATACGATTGCGTCGCACGAATGCACCGGCCGGCTAGCGCCGTCTCCTGTTTTACTTCTGGACGCCGGCGGGGTGCCGGGTCAGTGTTTGCCGGAGACCAGTGTAGGGAGGCGAGACATGCCGGAATAATGAAAAATCGGGTGGCGGATATGCGGGAAGGTTATAGCGGGGCGGCGATATTGGGACGACTCGCTGATCGTCACCAAGGCCGGCCGCAGCGCTGACATGCGCCATCGGCCGCTGTTGTGGCAAGCGGGCAGCGATGTGCGCCGAGGCATGGCCCGTGGCAGCATCGCTTGCCGCCGGTCAAGCGGATTTCCCTTCCTGCCCTTGGCGCAGCCGAGTACTTGCAAGCGCGGCAAGGACCAGCATCCCCGCAATGATCAGCAGGCCATTCCTCGTACTGCCGGTGGTCTGCTCAATCACGCCCATGACCGACGGGCCGATAAATCCACCAACCAGCCCGCAGGTGTTGACCAGTGCCAGCCCGCCCGCCAGCGCCATGCCCGCAAGACGCGACGACGGAAAAAGGAAAATGACCGACTGGACCACGAAGAACATCGATGCCGTCAGGCTGAAGCCCACCATGGCGACCACCGGGCCGGCATAGGCCGCGAGCAGCAGGCCGGCCGACATCACGGCAAGCCCCGCAATCAGCATGCGGCGGCAACGCTGCGGGTTGCTGGCGAAGCGCGGGAGCGCCGCGGCGCCGATGGCCGCCGCGATCCATGGCAGGGAGTTGAGCAGGCCGATTTGCAGCGGCGACAGCTTGCCATAGGTGCCGATGATGCCCGGCAGGAAGAAAATCACGGTGTAGATGCTGATCTGGTGGCAGAAGTACACGAAGATCGCGAGCCAGATCTGGCGATCGGCAAGGCAGCCCCGGAACGAATGCCCGACATGCCCGGCGGATGCCTCCTCGGCTTGCTCCGCCGCAAGGCGGCGTTCAACCTCGCGGGCTTCATCGGGGGACAGCCAGGTCGCGCTCCCGGGGCCGTCCGGCAGCTTCTTCCACACGACGAAGGCAAACGCCACCGCCGGCAGGCCTTCCAGCACGAACATCCATTGCCAGCCTCGCCATCCCAGCACGCCGTCCATTTGCAGCAGCGCGCCACCGAGCGGCCCGCTAAGGATGTTGGCAATACACACGCCCAGCAGGAAATATCCCGTCGCGCGCGCCCGCTCCTTGCGGCCGAACCAGTAGGTCAGGTAAAGCATCACACCGGGGAACAGTCCCGCTTCCGCCGCGCCCAGCAATAGGCGCATGACATAGAACGAAGTCTCGCCGCTGACAAAGGCCATGCCCGCGGACAGCAGGCCCCAGGTGATCATGATGCGCGTGATCCAGAAGCGCGCCCCCACCTTGTGCATGATCAGGTTGCTGGGGACCTCCAGCAGCGCGTAGCTGAGAAAGAACAGGCCCGCACCCAGCCCATAGGCCGCCGCGGAGATGCCCAGGTCGACCGCGATATGGCTCTTTGCCAGCGCGATATTGGTGCGATCGAGAAAGCTGATCACGTAGGCCATCACCAGGAGCGGCATCAGCTTCCTGAACAACAGCGCGTTCAAGGAGCGCTGATCGGCAAGCGGCGCTTCTCGTGCGGTTTGCACATAAGTGGTGGACATGGCCTGGATCTCCTGTCGGCGGTATCTGTTTATGTTCCGGAGGCATCAAGGCCTCCGGCGTCCGCATGTTGTCTTGCGTGCCAGCGCTCGCGGCGCGGGCCTTAAAAGGCCACGTTCGCCGCGCCCTTCAGACCGAGGATCTCGCGAGCCTCGTCGGGTGTCGCGACATCGATGTTCAACGCCTCAAGCACGCTGCGGATACGCAGCACTTGCTCGGCGCTCGATGCCGCCAGCCGGCCCGGGCCGATCCACAGCGAATCCTCCAGGCCGACGCGCACGTTGGCGCCCATCGCCGCGCCGATGGTGGCCAGCGGGATCTGGCCGCGGCCGGCGCCGAGGATCGACCAGCGGTACTGGTCGCCGAACAGCCGGTTCGCGGTTCGATGCATATGCATCAGGTCTTCCGGATCGCCACCGATGCCGCCCAGGATGCCGAAGACCGACTGCACGAACACCGGCGCCTTGACCAGGCCGCGGTCCAGGAAATGCTTCAGGTTGTTCAGGTGGCTGATGTCGTAGCACTCGAACTCGAAGCGCGTGCCGTTGGCGTTGCCGATCTTCAGGATGTTCTCGATATCGCTGAAGGTATTCTTGAAGATCAGGTTGCGGCTGTTCTCCAGATGCTCGCGCTCCCACTCGTGCGCGAACTCCTTGAAACGATCCAGCATCGGGAACAGGCCGAAGTTCATCGAGCCCATGTTCAGCGAGGCCAGTTCCGGCTTGAACGTCGTGGCGGGGAGCATGCGCTCCTCCACGGTCATGTGGGGACTGCCGCCGGTGGTGATGTTGATCACGGCATTCGTGGCCGACTTGATCTTCGACAGGAACGGCCGGAACAGCGCCGGGTCCTGCGACGGCCGGCCGTCCTTCGGATCACGCGCGTGCAGGTGCAGGATGGCCGCGCCGGCCTTGGCCGCATCGATGGCGGCGGTGGCGATCTCGTCGGCGGTCACCGGCAGGTACGGCGACATGCTGGGGGTGTGGATCGCGCCGGTGGGGGCGCAGGTGATGATGGCTTTGGATCGGGCTGCCATGGCGGGCTCCGTGTGAAATCGGTTGGTGTAGGTAAGGTCAGCTCAGCGCTTGCGTCAGGCCATCGACCACCAACTCCTGGCCGGTGACGTTGCTGGCCAGGTCGCTGGTCGCGAACAGCACCATGTTGGCGATGTCGCGCGCTTTCACCATGCGCCCGAGCGCGGCTTGCGACGTGTAGGCGCGCGTGACGTCTTCCAGGGGCTTGCCCAGCGCCTCGGCTTTTGCCGCGATGACCGCGCGGATGCGCGGGCCATCGACCGCGCCGGGCAGGATGGCATTCACGCGGATGCCGTCGGCGCCGAGTTCCAGTGCCAGCGATTTGGTGAATCCGATGACCGCCCATTTGGACGCCGAGTAGACCGAACGCCCTGGCATGCCGAGATGGCCGGCAGCCGATGACAGGTTGACGATGGCGGGGCTCTTTCCCTGGCGCAGGCGCGGCACGGCCAGGCGCGTGCACAGGAACTGCCCGGTGAGATTGACCGCGAGCGTGCGCTCCCAATCGACCAGGGTCAGGGTCTCGACGCCGCCGGTGGGGCCCGCCACGCCGGCGTTGTTCACGAGGATGTCGAGGCCGCCGAGCGTGCGATCGACGGTCTCGAACATGGCGGCCACATCGACCTCGCTCGACACATCAGCCCGGCATCCATGCACCGTCGGCAGCGCGGCCGCGAGGCGCTCCAGGCTGGCGTCCTGAACATCGCAAACGAGCACGCTGGCACCCGCCTGCGCGAAGGCCCGCGTGATTTCCAGCCCGATGCCGTCGGCGCCAGCGGTCACCAGGACTCGCTTGCCCGCGAGAGAGTTGTCATTCCACATATTCGTCAGCTCCATGCATGAGGCAATGTACCTCCATGGCCGCCATGTTATATCTGTGATCACAGATCTCAAATCGGGAATACCCTATGTGCTATGAAGTGCTATGATTTCCGCATGTCCCTACCCGAACTTGTGACCCCTTTGAAGCGCCAGACGTTGAGTGGAGACGTCTACGCGCAATTGCGAGAATTGTTGATCAGCGGCCACATGATGCCCGGAGAACAAATCTCGCTGCGCAGCACCGCCGCTGCGCTGGGTGTGAGCGTGATGCCGGTGCGCGAAGCGGTGCATCGCCTGGTGGCGGAGCAGGCACTGGAACTGACGCCTAACCGCGCGTTGCGCGTGCCGATCATGAGCGTGAGCCAGTTCCGGGAGATCACAAGTATCCGGGTCAATCTGGAAGGACTGGCGACAGAGCAGGCGGCCGAGCACCTGAGCGACGCCGCGATCGTGCAGGTCACCGCCCTCCATGACCGCTTCGCGGAAGAGATGGCCCGGTCCAGGCCGGACAGCTCAAAGCTGATCTCGGTCAACAAGGAACTGCATTTCGCCGTCTACAAGGGCGCCGGCATGCCGATCCTGCTGCAGATGATTGAAGCGCTGTGGCTGCGTATTGGCCCGATCCTGAATCACGATCTGCGCTCCGGCTCCCGCCGCGTGGGCGAGCAGGTAGCGGTGAATCACCACGCGCGGCTGGTTGCCGCGCTCAAGCGCAGGGATGGCGTTGCGGCACGGGCCGCGCTGCAGGGAGATATCGAAAGCGCGGCGGAGTACATCGTCTCAGCGGGCGTGCTGCTGGCGGCCGATGCGTTTGATGAGCCGGTGCCCGACGCGGCCAAGCCGGCCTCGAAGACCGCGCGGCGCGCGGCCGCAAGCGGCGGGCGTAGAACGGTCTGAGCAGGCCACGAACATGGCGACCGAGCCGGTCCGCCACGCCGGCAACCGGGATCGCACGACGTGCCGGCCGTTGCCCGGGGCACGCCCGGGCAACCATCCACGTTCAGGTAATCGCCCCCAGTTGCCAGGGCACGAACTCATTCTGCCCGTAGCCATGGAGCTCACTGCGCGAGCGTTTGCCGGAGGCCGTGTCCAGCATCAGCTGGAACAACGCCGCGCCCAGTTCGGCGATGGTGGCGCTGCCGTCCAGTACCGTGCCGCAGTTCAGGTCCATGTCGTCCGACTGGCGCTGCCATAGCGCCGTGTTGGTCGCGAGCTTGACCGAGGGCGAGGGCGCGCAGCCGTAGGCCGAGCCGCGCCCGGTGGTGAAGCAGATCAGGTTGGCGCCGCCCGCCACCTGGCCGGTGGCGGAGATCGGGTCGTAGCCCGGTGTATCCATGAAGACCAGGCCGCGCACGCGCACCGGCTGCGCGTACTCGTACACTTCGGCGAGATTGGTGGAGCCGCCCTTGGCGATGCCGCCCAGCGATTTTTCCAGCACCGTGGTCAGGCCGCCCGCCTTGTTGCCGGCGGAGGGGTTGTTGTCCATGCTGGCGCCGTGGCGCTCGCAATAGGCCTCCCACCAGCGGATGCGCGCCACCAGCTTCTGGCCGATCTCCGGCGTTTGCGCGCGGCGCGTCAGCAAGTGCTCGGCGCCGTAGATCTCCGGCGTCTCGGAGAGGATCGCGGTGCCGCCATTGCGCACCAGCAAATCCACCGCCGCGCCCAGTACCGGGTTGGCCGAAATGCCCGAGTAGCCATCCGAGCCACCGCATTGCAGGCCCACCACCAGATGGTGCGCCGGCACCGGCTGGCGCTCCACCGCGTTGGCCTTCGGCAGCATCGCCTTGATCAGCTCGATGCCGTGCGCAATGGTCTTGGTGGTGCCGCCGGTGTCCTGGATGGTGAAGGTCTGCAGCCGGTCGCTGTGCGTGAGCCCCTGTGTCGCCAGCAGCGCGGAGATCTGGTTGGTCTCGCAGCCCAGGCCGATCACCAGCACGCTGGCAAAGTTGGGATGGCACGCGTAGCCGCCCAGCGTGCGCTGCAGCACCGCCAGCCCCTCGCCCTGCGGATCGACCGCGCAGCCCACGCCATGCGTGAGCGCCACCACGCCATCCACGTTGGGATAGGCGGCCAGCGCCTGCGGATGGATGTCCCGGCGAAAATAATCCGCGATGGCGCGCGCCACCGTGGCCGAGCAGTTCACCGAGGTCAGGATGCCGATGTAGTTGCGCGTGGCCACGCCGCCGTCGGCGCGTTTGATGCCATCGAACGTGGCCGGCTGCGCCGCCGGTTGCACCACGCGGGCCTCCGCGCTGAACGCATAGTCCCGCGTGAAATCGCCCATGGCCAGGTTGTGCGTATGCACGTGCTGGCCGGCGCGGATGTCCTGGCTGGCAAAGCCGATGATCTGGCCGTAGCGCCGCACCGCTTCGCCACTGGCGATCACACGGGTGGCGATCTTGTGGCCGGGCGGGACCAGACCGATTACGGTCACGCCTTCGTCGGCGACCAGCGTGCCGGCCACCATCTGGTCGCGGGCGATGACCACGTCGTCATCGGGATGCAGCCGGATGGTGCGCGACGTGCGGGGAAGCTGCCCGTGGGCGGCGACAATGCTCTCTGTGCTCATGGGATGGTTTCTCGCGATTTAATGGTCGCCCTGCCGATTCGTGCGGGCTTTACTTGATCATTTCGTCCGGCAGCGCGATGCCGAAGTACTGCTTGTAGATGCTGTTGATCTTGCCGTTCTTCAGGTTGGCCTTGACCCAGTTGTCGAGCCACACCTTCAGCGCGGTGTCGCCCTTGCGCAGGCCGATCGCATAGGGATAGGCCTTCATCACGAACTTGGTTTCCAGGTCGCGCGTGGGATTGCTCTTCTTCACCGCGGGAATCACGCTGATGGCGGCGGCGAGATAGTCCTGCTGGCCGGTGGAGACGGCGGTGTTGGTCGTGGCGTCGTCCTCGTAGCGCACGATATTCACGCCCGGCACTTCCTTGGCGCCGCGGCTCAGTTCCTGGTCGCTGGTGGTGCCGCGCGTGACGGCGATGGTTTTGCCGGACAAATCGGCAAAGCTCTTGAGGCTGGACTTTGCGGGCCCGCCCACCACCACCGGGATCACGCCATAGGGATCGGAAAAATCGATCACCTTCTTGCGCTCGTCGGTGACCGAGAACGAGGCCAGCACCACGTCCGCTTTCCTGGTCAGCAGGAAGGGCACGCGATTCGGCCCGGTCACCGGCACGATCTCCAGTTCCACGCCGAGGTCCTTGGCCAGCAGGCGGGCGGTCTCCACATCGGAGCCGCTTTGCTTTGCCTGGCTGTCGAGCATGCCGTAGGGCGGCGCGCCGATATCCACGGCGACCAGGATCTTCTTGCGTTGCTTGATGGTGTCGAGCGTGTCGGACCAGGCGCTGGCGGATGCGCCAACGAGCAGCAGGGCGGCGAGCGAGCCGAGCAGGCGGCGGTTGAAGTACATGGGGTGTCTCCGTGTGTGTAGGTTGAATCGTGCCGGCTAGCGGGAAATCAAAGGCCGTTGCCGACGAACTGCTTGAGCTCTGGCGTCGAAGGTTCATCCAGCAGCTTGCCGCTGCCGCCTTCCCAGACGATGCCCTGGTGCATGAACATGATCTGGTCCGCCACCGAGCGCGCGAACGCCATCTCGTGCGTGACCAACACCATGGTCATGCCGTCTTCGGCTAACCGCTCGATCACCTTGAGCACCTCGCCGGTCAGCTCGGGATCCAGCGCCGAGGTGACCTCATCGAACAGCATCAGGCGCGGCCGCATCGCCAGCGAGCGCGCAATCGCCACTCGCTGCTGCTGGCCGCCGGACAATTGCTCCGGGTAGTAGCCGGCGCGCTCCTCCATGCCAACCTGCTTGAGCACGTGCATGGCCAGCTCGCGCGCTTCCTTCTTGCCAACGCCCTTGACCTTGCGCGGCGCCAGCATGACGTTTTCTTCCACGGTGAGGTGCGGGAACAGGTTGTAGCTCTGGAACACGATGCCCACTTCCTTGCGCAGCTCGCCCAGCGGCACGTTGTCTGCGTGCATGGCGTGGCCGCACACGTGCAACGCGCCGCCGTTCACGCGCTCCAGGCCGTTGATGCAGCGCAGGGCCGTGCTCTTGCCCGAGCCGCTGCGGCCGATCAGCGCCACCACCTCGCCGGCGCGCACCGAGAAACTCACGCCCTTGAGGATCTCCACCTGCCCGAAGGATTTGCTCACCTTGTCGAAGCGGACGATGTCTTCCATGCTTGTCTCCATGATGTCTTGTGTTTCCCGCTGATTCGGGTCCGCTCTCACAGCCACATTCAACCCCGCATTCAAACCCGCTTGAAGCGGCGCTCCAGCTTGTACGACAGCGTCGACAGCGGATAGCAGATCGCGAAATACAGCACCGCCGCGATGGAAAACACCACGAAGGGCTCAAAGGTGGAGTTGTTCACCACCCGTGCCGAATAGGTCAGGTCGAAGAAGCCGATCACCACCGCGTACGAGGAGTTCTTCACGATCTGCACCAGGAAGCTCACCGTGGGCGCCACCGCGATGCGCGCGGCCTGGGGCAGGATCACGTGCACCACGCGCTGCAGCGGCGTGAGCGCCAGGCATTCGGCCGCCTCCCACTGCGTGCGCGGCACGGCCTGGATGCAGCCCTTCCAGATCTCGGCCAGGTAGGCGCTGGAATACGCCGTCATGGCGATGCCGGCGGCCACCAGCGCGGGCAGGTCGAAGCCACCCACGCTGATGCCGAAGTACACCACGAACATGATCACCGGCAGCGGCACGCCCTGCACCAGCTGCACGAAGGCGCCGGTAGCCATGCGCAGCACGCGGCCGCCGCGGCTGCGTGCCAGTGCCAGCGGCAGGCCCACCAGCGCGCCGCCGACAAAGCCCATGGCTGACAGCAACAGCGTCCAGCCGGCGCCGCGCAGGATAAACAAGACTTGATCCAGGGAAAGGCTGGACATGATGCTTGGCTCCGCGTCGAAAGGAAGTAGGAAAGTAGAAGAATGGGAAAGCGGAAGCGTGCGGAATCAGAGCGCCGTCTTCAGGCGCCGGCGGCGCGTGAAAGCGATGGCACCCACGCCTGCCATCGACAACCGCAACAGCCACGACAGCACCAGGTACACCACGGCAATGACGATGTAGATCTCAAAGCCGCGGAACGTCTCCGACTGGATGCGGTAACCCACGGCAGTGAGTTCTTCCGCCGAGATCTGCGACATGATGGAGGTGGCCAGCATCATCAGCACGAACTGGCTGATCAGCGCCGGGTACATGCGCTCCACCGCCTGCGGCAGCACCACCAGGCGCAGCACCTGCCAGCGCGACAGCCCCAGGCACGATGCGGCCTCCAGCTGGCCGCGCGGCACCGACTCGATGCCCGCGCGCACGATCTCCGTGGTGTAGGCCGATACGTTGACCACCAGCGCCAGCACCGCCGCCACCATCGCCGGCACGCGCACATGCACCGCCGCCAGCCCGAAGAACAGCCAGAACGCCTGGATCACCAGCGGCGTATTGCGAATCACATCCACATAGCCCGTGACGCAGCGGCGCGCCCAGGCCGGGCCTTGCGTGCGCACCACCGCCAGCGCCGTTCCCAGCACAAAGCCAAGCGCGATGGTCGCAACAGACATGCGCAGGGTCAGCCATGCCCCGTCGAGCAGTTCGCGCCAGTTGGCGGACAGGAAGCTGAAATCGAACTGGTAGTCCATCGGGGATGCGCCCTATCGCTCTTTTGTGGGCAGCGCCGGCTTGGCCGCCGCCCTGTCTCGGTGTTTTGTTCTCGTCTCGATGCGGCCTTGCGCCGGCATGGATCGAAATATATGACTATTGCCGGCAAACGTCAATATATGGAGATACCCGTGTATCATATGCTCATGCGTTCATGAGTTCATGCGCCGCCCGATACTTGGCACCATGCCGACGCCACGAGCGACGCGCCCGACGAAGTACCTGACGAAATACCAACACCACCCAAACCCGCCAACCAAT
The DNA here is from genome assembly GCF_058801495.1 of Cupriavidus sp. GW822-FHT03E04. Taxonomy (NCBI): domain Bacteria; kingdom Pseudomonadati; phylum Pseudomonadota; class Betaproteobacteria; order Burkholderiales; family Burkholderiaceae; genus Cupriavidus; species Cupriavidus sp. GW822-FHT03E04. The sequence continues at coordinate 216,365 of NZ_JBXANI010000002.1, read as the reverse complement.
CCGGAGACAACGTGCCGAGTCCATCGACGGCCGCGCGACAAGACAAGCGCGCCGCCCCCTTCGCACTCATGCAGGAAGCCGAAGAAGCGCAACGGCACGCGCCGATCTACGCCGTCATCGTCGAGCTGCTGCGCAAAGCCATCGTGGAAGGCTCGCTGGAGCAGGGCACGGTATTGCTGGAAGGCCATGTGGCCGAGATCCTGCGCTCCACCCGCTCGCCGGTGCGCCAGGCCTTGCGCGAGCTGGAAGCCGATGGCGTGGTCAGCCGCTTCGAAGGCCGCGGCTTCGTGGCCGGGCCCGCGGGCACCGCGCCCCGGCGCATCCCGCTGGACCCCGCCATGCTGGGCGTGGACCGGGAGCCGGATGTCGCGCGCAAGACGCTGGGCTGGGAAGTGATCTACGACGAAGTGGAGCGCGACCTGGTGCACCTGTCGGTGTTCGGCCGCTATCGCGTCAACGAGATCGAACTGGCCCGCCACTTCAACGTGGGCCGGACCGTGGTGCGCGACGTATTGCTGCGCCTGGAAAGCCTGGGCATCCTGGAGAAGGACGAGCGCCTGCGCTGGGTCATCACACCGCTGGACGCCAAGCGCATCCATGATCTCTACGAACTTCGCTCATTGGTGGAACCCGCCGCGCTGCGCGGCGCCATCGGCCACGCCGACCGGGCCGAGCTCGAGCGGATGATCGGCGAACTGCACAAGGTGCAGCGCGTCTACCCCAAGGTCAGCCGCACCGCCATGGACAACCTGGAGCACGACCTGCACGTGCAGCTGCTCTCGCAGTGCCCCAACAAGGAATTGCTCAGCAGCCTGCAGCGCACGCGCTGCATCCTCACGCTGAGCAAGCACGTGCTGGGCGTCTCCACGCCGATGCCCGAAGCGGACCCGTTCATGTCAGAGCACATCGCCGTGCTGCAGGCCGCCGCCGATGGCGCGCCGCGCAAGGCCGCCGACCTGCTGCGCGACCACCTCGAACTATCCTGCGAGAAAGTGACGCGGCGCGCGGAACTGGTGCGCGAAACGTTCGCGCTGCCCGCGGTTTCGTATATCGCGTGAGGGAGTCAGGCCGCTAGCTACGCGCCCAAGGTCACGTCCGCCTCCAGCGGATACACCGGCCGCGTCAGACGCGCAAACGGGAACTGCGTGTAGCGCGAGCTCGTCACGCCACCGCCATCACACTCCACCACCGCCTTTGCGATCGGCACGAACACCGGCCGGCAGTACATGCGCGACTTCAGCAACAGGAAGCGCTGCGCCAGGGGATCCACACCGATATGGGTAAAGATGCCCAGGTCCCAGTGCTCCTGCGGTGTCTCGGTCACCACCACCTGCGCCGCGCCGATATCGAGCAGCACGGTGCGGCCCATGCGGATGCGCGCGCCGGTGTAGGTCGGGCCACTGATCACGTATTCTCCATTGCTGATGGCGGCCACCCGGCCGGTCAGGGTCAGCGGCGTCGGGTAGATGCCAAGCTGGGTCAACGGCACCTTGTTGCCCACCGGCAACGTCACGCGGGCATCCACGCCGGCCTCGATCATCGCGGCTACGGCCTGCGGGTCGCATACCGGCCCCACGGCAATGCCGGACAAGCCTTGCCGCAAGGCCTCGCGCAGGACCTGCATATCGTCGCAGGTGCCGCCCGACATGCAGTTGTCGCCGTGGTCCAGCAACAGCACCGGCCCGCTGCCACCTTGCGCGGCCAGTTGCGCGGCGCGCGCAATCGATTCAGCCAGCGGCTCGCTCTCATAGACAAAGCCGGCGCGCTCCGCCCAGATCTGCGCGGCAAGCTTGTCGGCCGCCGCCTGCGCCGCAGCCTGGCCGCCATCGGCCACCACCAGCACGCTCAGGCAAGGCGCCGCGATATCCGCCAGCCCGAAGCCGGCCAGCACCGACACCGCCAGCATGCCGTCGGCCTCGGCCTGCCTGGCCGCCGCCACTGCGCGCTGCATCGCGCCTTCGCCGGTATTGCTGCGCAGTGTGTGCGTGACCATCGGCAGGCGCCGCCAGGCCAGCGCGGGCCGCGCCTTTTGCTCGAGCATGCGCATCAGCAGGCGGCCGGCGTGCTCGCCGGTCTCGTACATGTCCACGTGCGGATAAGTCTTGAAGCTGACCGCGATATCCGCGTGATCGATCATGGCCTGCGTCACGTTGCCGTGCAGGTCCAGCGCAACGGCAATCGGCGCGTGCGGCAGCACTTCGCGCAGGCGCGCCAGCAACTCACCCTCGCCGTCGTCGCTGTTCTGCGCAACCATGGCGCCGTGCAGGTCGAGCATCACGGCATCGCACCCGGGCGCCGCCTTGACGATGGCATCGCACAAGGCCGCATACGCATCGGCCGCGACGCGTCCGCTCGGGTTGGCGCTGGCCGTGACCGGCACCACCAGCTCCGCGCCTGCCGCCTCGGCCAGGTCGATAAAGGCACCGATGGCCGTGCGCGTGCCCTTGCTCGCCCGGTACGCATCCTCGCCGTATTGCGGATGAAAGGACGACAGCGGCGTCGCCACCGGCGAGAAGGTATTGGTTTCGTGGTTCAGTCGTGCGATCAGGATCTTCATGGCGGTGCGGGGGCTCCAGCATGGAAGTGGCCGGGAATGTCCGGCCAGAACGGGGGATGGGGACCAGCGATGCGACATCGGCGGCCAATGACTGGCATGACCTCGATGCAACGGCCAAAGTCTACCGGCATGTGGCCCGGGATGGAACGGTGGGAAAGAGGGGCACCGGCGCGCTGAAGGCCTCTCAGGCGGCGCCCCACCTCAATCCGTGCCGCCCGTCTTCGCCGGATACTTCACGGCATTCATCTCCATCTTGGCCTTCACCGCCGCGTTCAGGTCAACGTCGAGCGCGGTCAGCAACTGCGCCAGGTAAATCGTGATGTCCGCCAGCTCCTGCTCCACGTGCGCGCGCTCGTCCGTGGACATGACGGCGCGCGCCTCCTCCTCCGTCTTCCACTGGAAGATCTCGACCAGCTCGGCCACTTCCACGCTCAGCGCCATGGCCAGGTTCTTGGGGCTGTGATACTTGCCCCACCCGCGGGCCTCGCCAAATGCGGCGGCCACTTGCTGGAGCGTCTTGATGTCGATCAGGGTCATGATGGTTCACTGCGAAAATAAGCACCGGGCCTATTGAACCACGAATGCAAGCGGCTCGCGACGCACAACGAGCAGAGAAACATGCGTTTCACGGGCGCCTCATGTGCACCAAAACGCGAGACCATCGTTTCATAGTGGACGCATTCCACGCATTCCACGCATTCCGATTGGGCCCCGAAACACGCATGACCGCGCAACACCCACCGCAGGCGACACAAGCAGCACAAGCAGCACAGGAAAAACACACCCCACGCACGCCGCGCGTCCACCCGGAGCGCCTGCTGCAAAGCCTGGACGATCTGGCGCGGCTTGGCGGCATTGAAGGCGGCGGCGTGTGCCGCCTGGCGCTGACCAACGCCGACGAGCTCGGCCGGGACTGGACGGTTGCGCGCATGCAAGCGCTTGGCATGGCGGTGACGATCGACGCCATCGGCAACGGCGTGGCCATCTATGCCGGCACCGAGGACCTGCCCCCCGTGATGATCGGCTCGCATATCGACACCGTGCGCACCGGTGGCCGCTACGATGGCAGCTACGGCGTGCTGGCCGGCCTGGAAGTCATCGCCACGCTGCGCGATGCCGGACTGCGCACGCGCCGCCCGATTGCCGTGGCCTTCTTTACCAACGCCACCGGCGTGCGCTTCCAGCCCGACATGATGGGCTCACTGGTCTACGCAGGCGGCCTGCCCCTGGCAGACGCACTGGCGGCAACCAGCATCGACGGCACCACCGTCGGGGCCGAGCTGCAGCGCATCGGCTACAGCGGGCAAGCCCCGGTGGGCGCGCCGCGAGTGGACAGCTTTATCGAGCTGCACATCGAGCAGGGCCCGGCGCTGGATCTGCGCGACCTGCGCATCGGCGTGGTGGAAAGCATCCAAGGCATCTCCTGGATGGAGTTCAGGATCGACGGCATGTCCAACAGCGCCGGCACCACGCCCATGGACCTGCGCCACGACGCCGGCTACGCCGCCATGCGCATCGCCAATTTCGTGCACGACCTGGCGCTGCGCTACGGCGACAGCCAGCTCGGCACGGTGGGGGCCATGCGCTTCGAGCCCAACGTGATCAACGTCATTCCCGAGCGCGCCACCTTCACCGTCGACCTGCGCAACACCGACTACCAACTGCTCGCCCAGGCCGAAGCCGAAGTGCTGGCCTTTGCCGAGCAAACCTGCCAGGCGGAGATCCTCAACCTGAGCTACCGCTTGCTGGCGCACCTGGAGCCGGTGGCGTTCCACCCCATGGTCATCGACCTGATCGAGCAAGAGACCGCCTCGCTGGGCCTTAGCCATATGCGCATGCCCAGCGGCGCCGGGCACGACGCGCAGATGCTGGCGCACCTGTGCCCGACCGGCATGATCTTCGTGCCCAGCGTCAAAGGCCTGAGCCACGACGTGCGCGAGTACACCGAGCCGGACGACCTGGTCAATGGCGCGCAGATCCTGCTGCAAGTGGTGCTGCGGCTAGCCAACCGGCCCTGACCGGCAAGGCAAGGCAACGCGATAAAGGCGCCTAGCGGCCGAGCCACGCCGGCAGTTGCGCGATCAGGTACAGCGCCGCGCCGATCAGCCCGCCGACCACCGTGCCGTTCATGCGGATGTACTGCAGGTCCTTGCCCACGTTCAGCTCGATCTGCCGGGACATATCGCGCGCATCCCAGCTGCGGATGGTGTTGCTGATATGCCGCGTGATGAACTCCGCAAAGTCCGGCGCCATATTGCGCGCCGCATCGCGCAGGTGATCGTTGAGCGATGCGCGCAGGGACGCGTTGCGCGCCAGCTCCGCGCCGATCCACTGGCCCGCCGCCGCCACCTTGCGGTGTGTGGCGGAATCCTCGCGCGCCAGGTCGCGCTTGAACCAATTGCGCCACTCGGCCCAAAGGCCGCCGACATAGGCGTTCAGCGCCCCGTCCTGCTTCAGGTGCGCCTTCAGCGCCTCGGCCCTGGCGTGGAACGTGGCATCGTGCTTCAGCCGTTGAATCAAACGCTGCACGGCCGCATCGAAGCGCTTGCGCAACTCGTGATCGGCATCGCCCTCGATCTGGGTCAGCACGCGGCTCAGCGCCGCGGAAATCATGTCAGCGCCATTGCTCCCGATCCACTCGGTGGGAAGCAGCCGCTCCTTCCTGGGGTGATCGCTCTTCAGCCATTCCACGATCCGCTCCGAGATAAAAGCGCGGGCGGGCGGCTCGTTGAGCAAGGCGATCAACTGCGCAATGGTCTCGTCGAGCAGCGCCTGGTGCCGATCGTTCCTGGTCAGGCTGTCGAGGATGGTCGCCGCCGACTCCGACAGATCGACCTTGTCGATCATCGTATCCACCGCCCGCTTCAGCAGCGACTGGATGTTGCGCTCATCCATCACATCCAGCATGCCGCTCGCGAACTTCACCACCACATCACCGATCTGCCGCGCGTTGGCGGGCGACTCCAGCCAGCGGGTGACCACCAGCGCCGGATTGTGCCGCTCGATCAGCGCAACCACGGACGGCACGTCCAGGAACTTCTCCTTCACGAACACCGCCAGGCCGTCCGCGATATCGTCCCGCTTGCGGATGATGATGTTGGTGTGGCGCGCAAAGCCCGGCAACGGAATCCGCCGGAACAGCGCCGCCACCGCAAACCAGTCCGCCAGCCCGCCAACCAGCGCCGCCTCCGCCGCCGCCCGCACGCCATCCGTCAAAGGCGCGCGCGGCAGGAGGACGGTGGTGACGAAAACGGCAAACGCGAACAGCAGCAAGGCCAATGCCTTGCGCTTTGCGACCCTGAGTTCTTCTTCCTGATGCATGGGATACCGGGCCCCGCTGCTGGGCTTGGAGATGGGAGCGCCATCATAAATCGCATTCCGGACAAGGCAATGTCCGGTCCCGCTATCGGCTATCGGCTATCGGCTATCGGCAATCAAACGCTGCTGCCGTAGCGCGCAACATTCAAAGCCCAGGATACTTCGTCCGGATGCGCTGAACCAGCGCCTCGTCTGCCGGGTCGATGCCCAAGTCCCACTCGGGGAACACGCTCAGGTCGTCAGCCAGCTCGGTGATCACTTCGCGCAGCTCTAAAGGCGCCAGCCACTCCGGCGGAATCGCCTCCACGCCAAGCAACGTGCCCAGCAGGTTTCCCGTGATGGCGCCCGTGGAATCCGAGTCGCCATCGTGATTCACCGCCAGCACAACCCCGTGACGAAAATCACGCGCGACCAGCGCGCAGTAAATGGAGATTGCCAACGCCTCCTCCGCCACCCAGCCCTCGCCCAGGCGCGCGATGGCATCATCAAAGGCCACGCCGGAGTCGGCCAGCGCCTGCGCATGCAGGATGGCCAGCAGCGTCTGCTCGTGATCCGGCCGCGTGGACAAGCACGCTTTGGCGCTCGACAAAGCATCAGGCAGCGCAGCACCGTCGGCCAGCTCGCGGATCAACACCGCCAGCACGCCGCCCGTCAGCGATCCGCTTGGATGTCCATGGGTCAGCGCGGCCAGCTCCGCTCCCAGGGCAAAGGCATCCTGAGGCGATCGCTGCCCGGCGCGCCGCCACACAAACAGGCCAGCCGGCGCCACACGCATCACGCCCCCGCAGCCCTTGCTGTCGTTGCGCGCGGGCTCTCCCAGCTTGAGCATCGCCTCCAGCGCCGACAAACAAGTGTTTCCCGGCGCGCGCCGGCTATGCAGTGCCGCCTGCTGGTAAAGCCATCCCGGCTTGTCCGACAGCACATCGCGATGAAACGCAGGCTGGATCCCCTGCGTCAACAACCAGCGCAGATAAGCGCGCGAAGCCACGCCAGGCACACTGCCGACGCCCCCGCTCGCCTCGCCCACCCACGCCCGCAGCAAGCCCTCCGCCGTGAACAACGTCATCTGCGTGTCGTCGGTGATGGTACCGACGCCACCGTAGGCCGGGGCGTAGCCGGTGATGCCGTCCTTGCCAAAGCGCTCGCGGATCTCCGCGAGCGACAGGAACTCCACGGGAGCGCCCAGTGCATCGCCAACAGCGCCGCCCAGCAGGCAGCCCTGGAAGCGGCTGCGTGTGATCTCGCAATCCATGACCGAAGCAGAAAACAAAAAACCCTCCGTGTAAGGAGGGTCGACGCATGGCCCGTTTGGTTGCTCCTCAAGGAGCCACATCCGCTTTCGCGATCCACCTTGCCCGGGAAGGCAGGTTGGCTTGGGCGTCGACCCAAATCAGAATGTGGGCGGATTGGAACATGGGGGGTTGGGGGGTGTCAAGGGTGGGGGCGGTGGGCAGGGTCAGCCAGCGGAAACTACACGGCTTCGCCGGAACCAAAGAGTGTCGGGATATCGCGAGCGCCGTGAAGGACACGAACAACCGTCACTTCGTCATGGCTAGCCGAGAAGAAAATCACATAGTTGCCATAGGCGCAAGAGCGGATGTCACCACCCAGCTCGATTCGGCGGCGATATGCCTGAGCATTCCCCGCGATCCGTCGGCATTGTTCGCGCAGTTCCACGATGAAGGTCAGCGCACGCTCAAGGTTGTCCGCTGCGATGTAGTCTGCAATGGCTTCCAGGTCCAATTCGGCCAGCGGCGTAATCGTGAGCCGCATCAGCGAAGTTTGCTTTTATCAGCGGACCGATACTTGGTCTCGAGCCTGGCAAAGACGTCTTCAGCAAGCTTAGGCTCGCCGCTTGATCTGCCCGCTGCGATCTCAGCACGCAGCGCTTCCAGTTCCAACTGGTTGCGCTGCTCCTGCTGCTCAAGCAATCGCAGACCAGCGCGCACAACCTCGCTGAGATTGTTGAAGCGTCCGCTTTGCACCTGTTCACGAATGAAGGTCTCGAAGTGACTGCCAAGGGCAACGCTGGTTGGCATGTTGGCGCTCCTAACTGTTAACAACAGTTATTACATCAGGCTGAGCCGAAGTCGTCAATGTACGTTTGCCAGCTTGATAAATGTGCTTTTGAGTTATCTGTGAGCGGGCGACCAGCAGGGAACCGGTGAATTGACCCACGATACCCGCACGTTGCGGTAACCGTGCGGCCCGCTAGTCGGGAAAGTGAGAGCATCGCCCACTTCCTCGCCAACGTTATCGATTTGCCCATCGCCGGCTTCGCCCGGTGACTCGGTACAGATGTTGGTCTGCTGCAAACGGCGGCTCTGAACCCACCCGCCCTCAGCAGAATCCAGCCGACTGATCTGCTCATTTGCCGGACACGCCCCAATCGCCCTGCCGAAATTCCCGACCTATAACGGAAAGCCGTGCGGAATCAGCAAGTCGAGAAACATCCATGCGCCTATTTGGTCACTTCCGAGATAAACTGATGACGCGCAATCAAGTGCACGGGCATGCGTCGATTTGCCCGGGCATTTGAAGCACAGTGTGGCGACGAGGAGAGCCCAACGCACCGCGAACTACTTCGATTGACCAGCGCAGTGCGCACCCTCTATGACGATTTGCGGGACAACAGGTTGCGCAAGAACCTGCGGCTGGAGCAGGAGAGAGTTGGTTATGGCTGGCTTGAGGCTGCACTGGCTTAGCTTGTGGGGTTGGTCGCTCCGGTAAGCTTAACCCTGCGCCATCCGGTACCCCATCGCCCGATATCCCCGTTGTCGCTTCTCCCACATCCGCAACAACGCCGCGTGGCCGCTGTCGACGAAGTCAATGATGCGCACGTCAGTCTTGGTGGCGTGCTCGCGGTGCAGCCGGCCAGCATATTGGTGCAACGTCCCCTTCCACGACACCGGCATAGCCAGCACCAATGTGTCCAGCGGTGGATGATCAAAGCCTTCGCCCACCAGCTTGCCCGTTGCCAACAAAATGCGCGGGGCATCCAAAGGCAACGCGTCCAGTTCGCTGACAACAATCGCACGCTGCTTCTTCGACATCCGGCCATGCAAGACGAACAGTGCCGGCACCTTCGCCTCCAGCACAGCCCGTATCGCATCGAGATGCTCTGTACGCTCTGTCAGCACCAGCACCTTCCGACCTTGCACGAATGCGTCTTCGGCCTCGGCCACAATCGCGTCCGTTCTTGCTTGAGCCTGGGTAAGATGCTTGAACACATCTTGAATCCCCGCCTCCTGCGGCAGGTCAATGCGGGTACTCAGCATGCGCGGAATCACCTCCAGATCATGGGGGGCGCTAGATGGCCTAGCTGCTGTGTGTCGAATCGGACCGCATTGCATGAAGATGATGGGCTGCTGGCCATCCCGGCGAATCGGCGTGGCTGTCAAGCCAAGCACGTACTTCGCCCTGACCTTCCGCAAGATGGCGTCGATGGATGCCGCGCCGACGTGGTGGCATTCGTCAACGATAACGTGTCCATAGCTCTCCACCAGCGGATTGACCTCTTGTTGCCGCGAAAGCGATTGCATCACTGCGATATCGATCCTGCCGGTGGGCCTGGCTTTGCCGCCGCCAATGGTACCCAGTACGTCCCTGCCGATACCGAGAAAAACCTGGAGACGCTCCTGCCACTGCTTGAGCAGTTCGGTGCGATGCACAAGCACCAGGGTACTTACGCCACGCCGCGCGATCATCGCCGCTGCAGTCACCGTCTTTCCGAAGGCTGTCGGGGCGCACAGCACGCCGACATCGTGGTCCAGCATGGCGGCCACGGCCGCCTCCTGGTCCGGGCGCAACACGCCGGCGAACTTCACTTCAAGTTGCTCCCCGCCATGTCGCTCGTCGCGAAGATCGGCACGGATGCCGTTGTCATGAAGCAACGCTTTCGCCGCATCGAGGCAACCGCGCGGCAGCGCAATGTGTTGTGGATAATTCTCCGCACAACCAATCACCCGCGGCTTGTCCCACACCGACATCCGCATGGCCTGCGCCTTATAGAACTCCGGGTTCTGAAATGCAGCAAGGCGGATCAAGCGGTTCGCCAACGGCTGCGGCAGGGCTGCCTTCTCGACATAAACGAGATTCGCCAGCGTCACGGCGAGGGACTCCGGCATCGGCAAGGACAGCTTGCTGGTGGACGGCGATGCGGACTTCCAAGGTGTTCCCAAGTCCTCCTCATCAATGAACGTCACGTCCAGCGGATGCGCTCCCCCGGTGGCAAGCAAGATGGCGGGCTCGATGTCGTGTGGCGCCATTGCCCGGACTGACAACAGGAATGCCCACTGATCCGGATAGGGCTGCAGGCTGGCGTCGACGAACACGCTGCAGCCGTTCTCCCTCGGCTTCTTCTGAAGGGGCAGGGCGATCAGGTTTCCGAAGCCGCCCTTCGGCATCGTGTCCTGGTTCGGGAACAGCCGGTCATACGATTCGAGTTTCAGTTGCCGCGTGCGTGCGCACGCATGGCTGATGATCGCCGTACCCAGGCGACGGGCATCGCGTGCGGACACCTTGTTCGTAAAGAACACCCACGCATGCGCGCCCTGGCCGGAGCGGGAAATTTCAAGGCTGACGGGGACTCCCAGTTCGTCGCACGATTGAACGAATGCGCGCGCATCCTCGCGCCACTCGGCCTTGTCGAAATCGACTGCGAGGAAATAGCAGCTGTCGTCCTCCAGCAACGGATAGACGCCTACAGTGTGCACACCGGCCAGATGATCGTAAATGACCGATTCCGACAGCGGAATCAGCAGACGATTGCCACAGTCCGAGCATTTGAGGCGTGGCTTCTCGCATACACCTGTGCGCCACTCGTTGGCGCACGCCGGCGCATAACCCGCGCGCCCGGAAGTCCTGCTCTCCCACCGGATGGGATAGGCATCCGTTCGTCCGCGGAACAAGCGGCGAAATAGAGCGACCTTGTCGTCCGTGGAGAGACGAGACGACTCCGTTCCGGGCAGAGGCTGCAATCGCACCGTCGGCAAGCGCCACTCGATGCCGTGCTTCTGCAACAGCGCAATCAGCCGAGCGTTCTCAGTCTGTAGTGCGGCTACGGAATCACGCTCATCCATCGGCACCGAACTCAGCAAGGAGCTCGCCCATGTCGTCGCCCACGCCGTAGCCAATATCCTGCCCAAGGCTGCTTACGGCCCCGAGCCGCTTCCGCAGCGGCTGCCGCTGCGCCTCTGGCAAGTTGCCGATCTCCATCAACGCCTGCTCGAACATCCGCACCAACGCACTGAAGTAGTTTTCGTCCTCCAGGCCCTCGTTGGCGCATCCGATCGCGCGCTCACAATAGAACACCATCAACTCGGCAAGCCCCTCGGGCCGCCCGATGGCCTTCTTGTAGTCCGCGATGGCCTTCTTCGCCGTCACAACCGAATGCCGATGGTTCGTGAACGGTTTGGGCCACAGCCAGCGGTCGATTGTCGCCTTGTATGGTTTGAGGACGTCGTCCCCTAATCCGAAGCGGGCGTGCAGGAAGGACTGGTTGTCCTTGCTGGCGGCGTACATGTCTTGCACCAGGCACACAATGCCAGCACGGTCGAGGTCGGCCAGTCTGGCTTTGAGATCGCTCCAGCTGGGCGTGGTTTTCTTGGTCACCATTTCTATCAACTAGTCTTCGTCATACAACCAGCGACAGTTGTCAACCAAAGGTTAACAGCTGCCTGGCCGGGCGCCGCATCGGACATGGATGCCGAGCAGCGCCATAAGCCCGTCCTCGAAATCAGGAATCGGTCGGTTGTTCCGATCCATGATGTAGCGAGGGCAATCTTAGCCCGAAATCCGAGTCCGCCTCGTCCCAGGCGGATAGCGAAGCTTGCCGACAGGCTCATTCAGGCTTCGCATCGCAATCAGGCAGAACAAACTGCTTCCTAAAGAGCCGCGCCGCCTCCGTCAGCCCTTGCGCAGTGAACTCCACCGACTTCGCCTTGTTGACAGGGTCGGCAATAAGACCGCGCTCATGAAGGCGGTTCAAAGCCTCCCAGTCAAAACCTTTCCACGCCCGATCGTAGTCGTGCAGTGTCAGGTAAAGGAGACCCAGGACAGCATTGTCGATTGCTTCGGTATTGAGTTGATCGGGATTCATGTTCGATCCTCCTTCTTGGGCGGCTTCGCCGTCAGCCAACGGCTCGATCGTCGCCGCCTCAGCACGGCTTGTTCCTGCCCACAGGGCGGTACTTGCCCTCGAGCCTGGCGAACACAACTATAGCGGGCTTTTGTGCACCGCCGGATCTGCCCGCCAGGATCTCCACACGCAACATCCCAGGTTCCAACCGAGTGCTTTGCTACTCACGACTGGAGCCTTCCAAACGCCAGCGGAGGGGCTCCCCCGGCAGGCGTCTTGGTCTTCCCAACACGAAACAACAGTGATTGCAGCAGGCTCATCAGGGCAAGTCAAGCCGCCCGGCTCACGGCGCCGATGGGCATCCAATCGCGAGTGCTGCGCGACCAAGGCGCTGAGTTGCGGTCACGTGCCAACCGGTTCTCCACCTCGGTGATGACCAGGTGCCGCGTTGTATCCTCACATCAACTGAAAAGACGCGGGCGCAGCCGCCGCCCGCATTGTTCAGCACGGCGAATCACTTGGCTGGCTTGGGAAGCCGGTTGCACGAACTCAGGTACTTCACGTTTGCCGGTTCGCGCACCACCTGGTTGGTGGCGCCTGGCGTCGAAATCGTTGAAACCGTCATGCGACAGGATTTCCAGTCGTAGCTGGCTTCGTAGTCCACTCCTGCCTGCGGGACCCACGATGCCTCACTGGAACAGCCTCCGCGCACAGATAGAGAACCGCCGACACCTACCAGCGTACCGCCGCCGGCAAAGCCGAAGGTGAACGACTGGTTGGCAGGAATATAGGTCTCCGCAAAACGTTCGCTCCTTTCCGCCTCGTTGCCTGGAATACCGATGCTGACGCCCTGCTTGTGCTTATGCAGCGCATTGTCCCAATCGAGCAAAGCAATGTTGATGCGCCCGATAGTATCCTTCGAATCGAAGCAGGTGGCGGCAGCCGGCGCATTCGGGTAGAGGAAAACGTTCGTGTTGACCCGCGGCCCGGTGTTGACCACGCGCAATCTTGCACGTTCTCCGGACGTCGGCTCCTGATACTTGGCCGCGCAACCGGCCAGCGCAAACGCGCAGGCGCACAAAGTCAGTACAAGCGTTGTGGTTCTCATATTCACGACATGAAGAAATTTATAAGGCATACGATGGTTCCTGCGTACTGCGCTACATGCCCGCGACGTTAGCGCTCGGCCACCGCCCGGGGCCGCAGCATGAACGGCACGCGGTTGTCCGGGCCTGCGCCAGGCTTGAGCTCATAAGCGAGCAGTCCGCATCGTCCATTGCCGCCAATCGACGTCCCTTGCAGCAGAACGACGAGCTCGTAATCGTGCCCTGCTTCAGGTGTCATCACTGCCGCCGCGCGACACACAAGACTGCCGTCAAGCGTGGCCGTAAACATTAGCGAGAGCGGCTGTCCCGCGCTCACGTAGCGCTCGAGCACGGGCATGTTGGTATCCTGATCTGTCGAGGCCGGCATGCCGATGCGCTCGCTTTCCTTCGGGGTCTTGCCGATCCCTGCCCATCCCTTCGAAAAGACGGCAAGCAACTGCCGCTTGGGTTCGTTGTCCTGCTCGACGGTCCCAAGAATGATGGCGGGATACGCGTACATATCCATCGCTTTGATGCGCAGGCGTGCCTGCGTGTCAGGGGCGCCTTTTGGCGCGTATTCGGGCATTACGGCACATCCGGTGAGCAAAAGCGGTAGCGCTATCAGCGCACCCAACAATGACCGGCGGGGCAAGAAAGACGTCATGGGAGAACTTTGAACAATTGGGAATTTGGACGTCGCGTGCAGCGCGAGACGACGCCCGTTGGGCCGGCGGCGGCATCCTCATCCGCCGCGCACTGGCTGTCGCCGTAGGTGCCACCGGGATTGCAGCCTCCAGCCACCGGGCGATCGCGACGAAGGACGCGGCGGAAGGTCACCCGTAAAGCGGAGGGAAGTGGACGGCGCTAAAAAAACTGTTCGCCCACCCTTGTTCCTCGATCAATCGAGCGATGCCAGCATGACGCCGCCCAGCCTGAGTTTCCAGCTCACTTTGCCGACGCCTTCACCACGTCCCCGGTATAGCTCAAGGACGACAGCTCCTCCTTGGCTTTGTCGGGCGTTTCCAGCTCCAGCACCACGCGGCCCACCATCAGGCCCATTGACGGCGAACTGCGCACATACTTCGTTTCCCCACCGTCCAGGGCGAAGCTGAGCGTCTTCTCCGTTTCCGTCGCCGCCGAGGCCACATATTTGCCAGCAGGCCGGTCCACGAAGAAGAAGCCGCCTGGCTTGGATTCCCCCACAACCTGGCCGTTTAGGCGAAGGTCCGGTTGGATCGCGGCGCCGAACATGGAGGCCGAGCGCAGGAAGTAGATACGCCCCTCGCCCGGCTTGATCGTCGGGATCGAGGCCGCCATATCGGAATGCTTCACACCCGATGCGCAACCCGCCATCAGCAACGACATCGCCATCCCACCCATTGCCATACGTACAACTCGTTTCATTCGGTTTCTCCAAAGGTCAGAGGTACTGCGGTTGAAAGCGGGGAGTAGTTCTGCTCCCCCGGCAAATAGAAGCCCACCAGCTTTTTGTCTTTGAGGACAAGGTAGGCTTCGTGGACCTGACGGCCCTCGATCGTGAAGATCGTTCCGACCGGCCGGTAGACGGCCCCTTGCGGCACGCGTCCCACCGGCTTCCATACGGATTTGGCAGCCAATGTTCGTGAGTACCCCGTATCGAGCCGGATCACTACTGGTGCCTGGATCGTGATGGATCGCGCCGTGGTCCCATCCTGTGCAAGTTCGACGGAAGATGGCGTCGTTGCGATCATCGGGGCACAGCCGGACAAAGCCACACCGCTGGCGAATAGCACCCAGAGGCGGGGCAAACGTGTCAGAGCTAAGGTGTTCATAAAATCGTATGTTCTGATTTAGTTTCTGAAAGCCATCAGCCATCGTGGAAGCATCGAATCTGGCGGCCCCAACCATCGGTCTCAACACAAGGTTATCGCGTGTCCCGCACCAAGCGAAAGAACTTGCGCCATCCATATCGATTTATGACGTACAGATGGAGCAAAATTAATCCAGATAGAATGAATTTTTCACCGCTGATCAAATAGCTTAGATGAAACGCGTGCCAACCCTCGCGGAGAACTCGATAGATAGAAATAGCGAGCCAGAGGATTGCATACATCACCATCATCCCGACTATTCGCCGCATGTAAGGAGTGGCATCCACATCACCCCCCTTGTATAGCTCCGTCAATATTCGGATCACCCCCCATCTCCAAATTTTCACATCGAGAGCACAAACCTCTCACCATCCCTATTCAATATCAAAGACTCTATATCAGATATGGAAACATAATTCCTTCGAGTTGTTCCTTCGCGAATAACCCCTGTTAACTCAACCCTATCAAAATAGACAGCGGGTCCACCCACCCAGCCTCCAACCATGAGGTCGAGTTTTTTTTCCAACCCCGGTGCGTATATTTCCACCCTAAATAACGAATCTATGGAGCTATTTTCAGGAATAAGAAAACACTCCCCCCCTCTGATAGCCAACGTAGCACTGACACTCACCAATTTCCCATATAGAGCTTGCAGTCGCCTCTGTGAGCCACAGAATAGTAGTTTTTCATCTAGTATATTCATCTCTTTGTAAAAATCGCCTCTCCAGAAAATTTCTGCATAAACTCTGCCACTGGCGTGAAGTACTGCCGACCTAGCGCCGGATCTCGAATCGCCACAACTGCCACCCCATTCCGCACGGTAACTCCATCGACAACAATGGCATGTCCGCCGCGATCCAAACTCATTCTAACAATAGCAGGATTTCCATTTGCTGTTGCCGCAGCGAGGTCCTCCAACGTTGCCCCTAACACTCGCTGAGCGGACAGGCCATTATTATTCAAAGTCGAGGCCAACCTCCGCATAGTCGTACCGCTTGCAGTTACGCCCGACTCGGAAATCAACACTCCGAGATCAAATTGTTTCCCTGCTGTATCCAATACCATTGCACAGGAGGTCGGCCCACAAGTGGGCAACGCCCCTTGATTAAGAGTCAATCGATCACCATTTCGTGGGAGACTGACACTTGCCGAATTTCCGGGCTCGAGATTTCCTACTGCCTTTACTTCCGTTGCCGTTCCGGTTCGCAGTGCGATATCAGCACCGACGCCTCTAGCGGCAACAAACTCACTCAACTTGCGATAGGCTACCCCGGCCGCGGGCAGTACGCCGGCTATACCCATCAGCCAGCGCTCGGCCGTGCCCAGCGGCTGGCCGCTCAGACCTTGACCGGTGACCGCCTGGTAAAGCGCTGCCGGCGTGCCGTACAGCGGCAGCAGGCTGGTCAACATGTCACCCAGCTTCAGCGCCTGCTCTGGTGTCAGATTATTCATCCGCGCCAGCATCGCCGCCGCCTCCACCTGCCGTACCTGGGTATCGATGCGCTGGAAGTCCTCCTGCGTACACGCCGCCCCGCACTGCGCCATCAACCGCGCATTTTCACGGGCGACGATCCCGCGTGCCGGCCCCTGCGAAGTGGCATTGTTCAGAGACTCATTCTGTGCCGCCAGCGCGGCCGACGTCGCATCGGTGCCCAGCATTACACCGGTCACCCCGCCGACCAGCGTCGCCAGCCCAACGGTCACTGCCTGACGGATCTTGTCGTCGCTGTAGTTGATGACCGGGCTATCGGCATAGATCTGGTCGCGGATCAGCGGAGCGGCCAAGGCACTTGCCGCCCCTCCAACAGCACCACCCGCGCAATCCCCGCCCGTCAGGCTCTGCGCAGCACACCCAAGAAGCGCGTGACCAGCCGCGTTTGCCAGGATCGTGCCGGTATCCGCACCGACCGCGCCGATGCCCGGCAACGTCACGCCAATGGCATTGGCCCCAACCGCCGCCGCATCCCGCACCAGCCCGTTCGCAAAGGCTTGCCCGAAGCTGCCGCCGTAGGCCACCGTATTGACCCCGGCGCTGATGGCAGAGCGCACCACGCTCGCCTGGACGTAGTTGCCAAGGTTGGACTGAACGGCATCCCAACTGCCCTTGGCAATGTTGTCGCCAATACTGGTAACGCCCGCGTTCCCCAGGTTTAGTGCACCCAGCGCACCCTGCGTGAGGCCCGCCGTTACCCCCGAGACAACGCCGGCCTTGAGCGCTGCGCCCATGTTCAGCGAGCCTGTCAGGATCAACTGGCTCACCATGCTGGAGAGCGTGCCGGCGATCAGCCCCGACACCGCTACCGACATCGCCAAGCCGATGCCCGCAGCCGCGAATGCCGCGCCAGCGGCGACCGTGGCGCCCATGACGGCGGAATATGCCGCGCCCACGATTGCCGTCCCAGCCCCGGCCGTCACGATAGAAATCGCGACCGCCGCCACCATCGCCACCACCATGCCGATGGGGCCGAACCCGCCCTTCTTCTCCTGAATAAACCGCGTATGAATATCGTCGGCGACCGTGCCCTCGGTGTAGCTCAACCCCAGGTTGGCCTTCAGCTGATTCACCAGCGCAACGGTTGCGGCCTCGTCGACCGTGCCGTCGGCGTTGCGGATCAGGAACGCGTTGTTGACCGCGTGGATGCTGTCGGCCTCGATGTTCATGCGCATGGCGCTCATGAACCCGCCGGGCTGCACCACGGTGCCGGTGATCACGTTCCAGCCGCCTTGGGCCTTGTAGGCCGAGGTGCCGATGTCCACCACGTTGGGGCCGGCGTCGATGCTGCCGGCTTTCACGTTGAGCGTGTCGGCGGCCGTGATGGCGCCGCTGTTGCGCAGCTGGCCGGCGATGTCCAGGCTCACCTTGTCGCCGGCGATGGTGCCGCCGGTCGGCTTGGTCAGCGCCTGTGCGTAGCCCTCGGGCAGGTACACCTGCGGCACCAGCGCGTTCACCGTGGGGCACGCGGTGCTGGCGACCGTATTGCAGCTCGGGTCGGGTACGGCTTGCTGCGCGTACCAGAGCAGGGGCTTGTCGAGTTCGTTGACCTGCGTCTGCGTCAGCGCCGTGCCCAGCGCGATGTTGTGCGCCTTGGCGTAGTCCGCCGCGTTCTTGTAGAGGCTGAGCTTTTCCTGGTCGGTGACCGAGAGCTGGTTCTGGCTGTCCCAGGCCAGGCCACTCACGAAGCTGGCTTGGCCGGTCTGTTGCAGCGCGGCTTGCTGGAGCCGTTGTCCTTCGGTGTAGGGGTCGTAATAGAAGCTGACCTTGCCCGGGCGCAGTTCGGCGGGCAGCTGCGCGAGCAGGCTGTCGGGCGTGACGCCGGCCAGCACGGCGGTGGCCGGGCTGTTGTTCAGGTACTGCGCGCGGTCTGTGGTGCCGCTGGGCGCGGTGACCGGGTTGCCGGCGAGGTTGGCGTTGAAGTGCCAGTCGATGGTCTGGCTGCTGCCGGTGGTGGGCGCTGCCGGTGTGGCCACGATGACCGGGTTGAACTGCCAGGGAGTGGTCGGATTGTTCACCGGCGTGGCGGCCGGTACCGCGCCGCCGGGTGCCGCCACGGGGCCCAGCGGGATGACTTGCTGCGCGCCGGTTGCGGGCGGCGTGGGTTGCGTGGGGCTGGTGTAGCCGTTCACCAGGGCGGCGCCGGTGACGTCGACCTGGCTGCCCATCAGGTTGCCGGTGTTGAGCACCTGGCCGCCGGCCGTCACCGACAGCGCGTTGCTGGCCTGGATGCCGGATTCCAGGCTGCCGAGCGTGGCGCGCCCGCCGGTGTCGTGCCAGCGGTCGCCACCGCTGTGGTCTTCCTGCCAGCGCCCGACCCAGTCGGCGTTGAGCGGGATGCTGCTGTTGTCGATGCTGCCGGCCATGCCGACCGTCACGTTGCGCCCGCCGGTGATGAGGGCGCCCTTGTTGGTCAGGTTCGTGCCCGACAGCTGGACGTCGCGCGCGGCGGAGATGACGCCGGCCGGGCCGGCGGCGGCGTCCTCATTCGCCGCGCACTGGCTGTTGCCGTAGGTGCCACCGGGATTGCAGCCACCGGCGTAAGGTGGGTTCTGGCCGCCGTAGCTCTTGTACAGCCGCGCGGTATCCATGGTGGTGTTGACCAGCGTCGGCGCGGTGATCGATACATCGCCGGTCAGTGACTGAATGGCGCCGGACCGGTTGGTCACGCTGCTGGTGGCGTTCAGGGTGATATCGCCCTGCGCGGCCAGCGTTGCGTTCAGGTTCTGGATGTCGGCCGCGCTGATCGTGAGCGTCTGGCCAGCGGCCACCGTGCTGGGCGTCTGCTGCCAGGCAAGGGAATCCACGCGGGGATTGCTGTCGTCCGGGCAGTCCGGTGCGCCCGCCACGCAGCCGGGCGTTGTGGTGATCTTGCTGTCGTAGACGCCCTTGTTGGTGAACGTGCCCGGCGTCTTGATGGCGACCTTGCCCGCCGCAGCCAGGTCGCCGGCATTGGTCAGGTCGCCGGTGCCGGTGAGATTCAGGTTGCCGCCGGCGGTGATCTGGCCGGCTTTGCCGAGCTGGTAGCTGGTGGTTACCTGGCTGGGCGCGGCCGCAGCCGCGCCAGTGGCAGTCTTGCCTTGCGCGACCGGCGACCATGGCGGCGGCGCGAAGCAGCTGTCGCAGGCACTCATGCTCGGCGGCACGCCGTAGACCAGCGGCCCCGGTCCGTGGGCGTCGGTATTGCCCGTTGTGAGTGCCGCGAGCTGCGCCATGAAGGCCGAGAGCTCGCCCTGGTTCACCGCATCCCCGGTACTGTTGACCAGCGTTGCAGAACGGCTGTTGTCCAGGCTGCCAACGCTGAGCGTTACGTTCCTGCCCGCCGAAATAATGCCGCCCTTGTTCGAGAGCGAGGCCGTGCCGATGTCGAGGTTCCCGCCGCTGATGATCTGGCCGGCGGTCCCGTCGGCCTGGCGCACCACCGTATGGTCGACGGTGGGTACGCCAATATTGAGGGTGCTTTCGGGCGTCAGCAGGAAGGGCGGCACCCTAGCCGCACCCGGGGCGGCCGGGATCAGGTGCCACAGGTCTTGTCCGTACTGCTGGTCCCCGTTCGAGGGAATGATCTCCGCACCGCGAACCAGCAGTACGGAACCATCGGGATTGCGCCTGACGTCGGCCAGCGTGATGTTGGATATTGCGCCTGGTGCATAGGCAGGGCAGCTGTCGCAGGATCCCCCTGGCAACCACGGCGAATAGCTGCCGATGATGGTCGCGTTGAGCAGACTGTCGTTGACCACCTTGGTGAAGGAACTGCCCGCATCCACCGGCGCGGTGCGGTCATTGATGACCGCGCCCGCGGCGATATGCAAGTTGCCGTTGGCGCCGATCACGCTGCCGATGTTGTTGAGGGTGCCGGAGATATCGACCTTGATGTCGCCGCCGGCCTGGGTGGTGCCGCCACGGTTGTCGTAGTCGCCGCCGGTGACGGTCAGGTTGCCCAGGGCCTCGGCGGTGCCCTGGTTGGCCACGTTGCCGCCCAGCGCCAGATTGCCGTTGGCGTGCAGGGTGCCGGTGTTCGTCAAGGCGCCAGCGAACAGCGAGAGATGGCTGCCGCTGACGATCTGCCCGGCATTGGTGAGCGTGCCGCCGGTGGCCAGGGTCAGGTCGCCGGATTTCTGGATCGTGCCGGTGTTGGTGATGCCCTGGCTGGCATTGAGCACCACGTTGCCGCCCGGCACGTTCCACGTGCCGGTGTTGTTGATGGCCAGCGCGGCGAGGGTCAGGGTGGCGTTGGCGTTCAGCGTGCCGGCGGTGGCCGCCGATGGGTCGAACACCTGGTTCGGCGTATTCACGCTCAGGTTGTTGCCCGCCAGGATCTGGCCTGCCGCGTTGTTGAAGCTCCCGCTGCCGCCGGTGATGCTCAGCGTCAGGTCGCCTGTCGTGGGCGCGTGTCCGGTGAGGTCGCCGGCGAAGAGGGTGCCGCCCTGGTTGCTGGCGAGCGCGCCGCTGGTGACGGCGAGATGCTTGGCGCCTGCGATCAGGCCCTGGGCATTGTCCAGGGCATTCGCCACCGTGACGTTGACGGTCTGGCCGCCGACAGTGCCGCGGTTGGTCAGGGTGGAGGCCGTCAGGCTGACCTGGTTGCCTGCGAGCGTCCCGGCGTTGCTCACGGCGCCGCCGTTGACCGTGAGCTGCTGCGTGGCGATCGTCGCCCCGCTGTTGGCAATGGACTGGCCGCCCAGCGTCATGTTGGCGGCCGTGGTGTCGCCGGTCAGGGCGAGGCTGCGCGTGGCGGCCGCATCGAGCGTGCCGGTGACGGCATTGCCCCCGGTTGTGCCTGAACCCGCCACCGAGCCGACCTGGATATCCGTGCCGCGCAGGGTGGCGTTGCCGCCCACCCAGGTGAGCTGACCCGCCTTGAGCGTCTGCCCGGCCGTGGCCGCCAGATCGCGGCCGGTCAGCACGCTGCCGCCCAGGGTGAGGTTTTGTCCCGCATTCACGGTGGCGCTGCCCACGCTGGAGAGTGTGCCGCTCACCGTGGCCGATCCCGCCGCAGCCTGGATCGTGGCGTTGCCGCCGCTGGCCACGCTGCCGGCCACGTTGGCGTTCTGCCCCGCCGCGATAGCGGCGTCGCCATCGCTGGTCAGCGCGCCGTTGATCGCGGCGCTGCCGGCGGTGGCGGTAATGGTGGCCTTGCCCGCGCTCTGGGCCTGGCCGCCCACCGTGACGTTCTGCGCGGCGGTGAGCGAGAGGCTGGCATTGCTGCCGATCTGCCCGCTGGTGGTGATACTCCCGCTGCGGACGGTGACGCCAACCGGGCCGGTGGCGAGCACCTGGCCGCCAAGATTGGCATCGGTGCCCGCGGTGACGGCAAGCGTGCCGGGCGACACGACGTTGCCGGTGGTGGTGACGTTGCCGGTGACGCCGGTGAGCGACACATTGCCGCCGGTGCTGCCCGCCATGCCGTTGATGGTGAGATGGCGTTGGGTGGACAGGTCCAGATCGGCCGCCGAGACCGCGCTGCCGTCGATGGTGGTGTCGCGCGCCGCGTTGAGCTGGATCGTGCCCGGCGCGCTGACATCGCCGCGCAAATGGATATCGCCACGGCCATCGTTGCCCGCCGCCGAGATGGCGACCTGCGATCCACGGACCGCGCCGCCCACATCCACGCTGCCGCCGGCGGCCAGGGTCACGGCGTTCTGCGCCTGGATGCCACCGGCACCGTGGATCGAGCCACCTGCCGACACCGCCGCGGCCTTGCCCGCGTTCAGCGTGCCACCCAGTGTGGCGTCCTGCCCGGCGTTGAGGGTGTATCCGGCCTCGCTGTGGCCATTGCCCGACGCCACCACGGCGCCGGCGGCATTGAGCGCGACCGCCTGCTTGGCGTAGGTGCTGCCAACCTTCAGGTTGCCGGCGGAGTCCAGCGTCAGGTTGCTGGCCGACGCGGCGAGATTGCCATCGGCGCGCACGCCCAGGCCCGCGGCGGTGCTCACGATATGGATCTGGCCGGCAGTCATGGCGCCGAACGCGGTGGCGTCGATCGCCAGGCCGCTGGCGGCACTGGTGTTGCTGGCCGCGTTGTTCGCGCCCGTGGCCGTGGTGGCAAAGGCGCCGCCGGATGGTGTAGCGGTGGACGCAGCGGCGGACGTGACCAACTGGCGCCCGGCCACCAGGTTGATCTGGTTGCCGGCGTAGAGCGCCGCATCGACACCGATCGACTCGGCGATCAGGTTGATATTGCCGACCGTGCCCTCGATGCCCACGCCGTTGGGGTTCCCCGGCGACGGGTTGGCGATCTGTACGCGCCCGCCCTGCACGAGGAAGCCGGCGGCCGTGGCGGCATCGAAGCTGGTGGCTGCCCCGGTGCCCGACAGGAACTGCGGCACGCCGGTGGTGAGCGTGACCTGCGTGGTGTTGGTGAAGCTCGCACCACGGGTATAGACCCCGCCGGGCGCGGCGATCACAACCCCGGCCGGGGCGCCGAACACTTCGATGGTGCCGTTGACCTGGGCGGGCGTCTGGCTGGTGACCTGGTTGATGATCAGGCCAGCCGGGCCAGAGGTGGCCAGGTTGGCGTTGGCGCCCACCTGGCCGCCGAGGAACGTGCCGCCGCCGGTGGTGCTGTTATTGAGGATCAGGCCGATCGGATCGACCACGAATGCGCGGTACTGGTTGAGCGAGATACCCGCCGCGTTGGGCGTGGTGATGCCCACCACGGGCACGCCGCCCGCCGGCGCACCCGGTCCGCTGGTGGTGCCAATCGACGGGGTAAAACGCACCGGCGCGTTCGGGTCGGTGACCGGCGCGGCATGGGCCGCCGCAGGACCAAAGCTGACCGTCACCGGCAGGTGCGCGACCGCCCAGCGCATCAGGCTTTGCCGCGCGGCGCCGGACTGTATCGCAAGACTAGCCGGATCCGAGGCGCCCGCCGCCAACGCCCCTGCCGCCTGCCGGGCTTGCTGCAAGGACATCTGCAGCGGCGCAATCCAGGTCGTGATGGCCACCACGCCAGCCAGCGCCCGCACCCACAAGCGGCGACGGCCACGCTCGGCCATGGAGAGGCCGAGCGATGGATCGGGTTGTGCGTTGTCCTGAGGCAGAGCGGCTTGCTTCACGCGGTACATGGTGCTTCCTGGCAGTGCGTCGAACTGGATGTCTTAGGGCGGGTCGCGTAGGAGGGCGGGCGGCCTTTGCGTGCCGCCTTACTGCGTGATCTTTGCCTTGCCCAGCAACTGCGTGACCAGCGTGGTCGTGGCCCGCTCAAGTTCCTGCGCCTGCAACGCTTGCTGGATGCCGGGCTTGACGGTGTCATAGGCCGGGACACGGGTCGCGCGCACTTCGTCAACCTTGACCAGGAAGCGGCGGTTGTTCCAGGCCACGGGGGTGGCGCTCACCGCGCCAGCGGGCAGGGTGGACAGCGCTTGCGCAAGCGGCAAGGGCAGGTTCTGGGTCTGGCCTTCCTGCGCCGGCACCTTGAAGCTGAGCCAGTCCATCGCGCCACCGCTGGCCTTGGACGGCGCGAGGCTCACCTGCTGCGCCACCTTGGCGAAGTCCTCGCCGCCCTGGATGCGTGCGAGCGCGGCGGCGGCCGCGGCATCGTCGGCGAGCTCAATCAGGCGGCCCTTGTATTCCTTGTCGCCCAGGCTTGCCACGATGGCGTTGTAGCGCGAGCGCACCTGTTCCTCGGTGACCGGCGCGGGCTTGATATGGTCCTTGAGCCAGGCCTGGGTCAGGATGGCGTCCTTCGCCTCGCGCAGGGCCTGCTGCAGATCGGGCCGCGCTTCCAGCCCCTTGGCCTTGGCCGCCTCCTGGCGGAACAGCTCGCGCGCGATCAGCTGCTGCTTGATGGCGTTGCGCGTTGCGTCGTTGTCGGGGAGTTGTGCCTGCTGCATGGCACGGGTGATCTGGTCATCGGGGATTGCCACGCCGTTGACCGAAGCGGCAAGGACAGGCTGCAGGCTGAAAGCCAATGCGGTGGTGGCGATAAGGCGAAAGATCTGCGATTGCATGTTGGTTTCCTTTGACATCGGGTATCGGAGTTCTGTGTTCTGCGTTCTGTGTTCAGGCAGGCCGCTTCCAGCCCAACTCAACAGGCACAGCTCAATAGGTCCAGTTGAGCGTGGCCAAAAAAAGCGGCGCCTTTGTGCCCAGGTAGCCGGGCTGCGCGAGCGGCACGCCAACCAGCAGCTCACTGGTGAATGTTTGCTTGGCCCACTGGGCCGAAAGACGGATGCCGGCGCCGGTGCCAGCCACGGATTGCCAGTCGCGGGTTGCGACCGATTGGGTCTGGCCGCCGTCCAGGAACAGGTACGGCTCCATGCGGATGCCGGCCAGCGCCGGCGCGTTGGCCCACACCATCTCGTTGCGCAGATACGCGCCACGGTCGCCAGCGATGGCGCCTTCGCGGAAGCCGCGCACGGTGCTGACGCCGCCCGCGTAGATCTGCTCGGAGCCGAACAGCGCCACATTGGCCCACTGCGCGACGAGCTGCGCACGCCAGGCCAGCAGGGCGTCGAAGGCCCGCGGCAACGGCAGTTGCAGGCTTGCATTGGCATCGAGCTTGGTGAACTGCGCATGCGCTTCGTCAGAGCGGATGTCGGCGGGGTCGCGGGTGGCATTGATCAGCCGCAACCCGCGCGAGACGCCCGCCTCGGCCGTGGCATAGCCCTGCTGGTCGTTGGCGGCAAAGCGCCGCAATCCGCTCCAGGCCGCGCGCAGCACGGTGAGCCGCTGGGGATCCAGCTCCAGGTTGTTGATCTCGCGCTCGCTCTTGCGATAGGTGAGGGTCAGGTCGAAAGCCTGCCGCCCGCTCCGGTCGCGGGTAAGGACCCGGTTCCAGCCCAGCGTGTGGCCAAAGGTGCGGCCGTACAGCAGCGCGGTATCGCCAATGGCGGTCTGGTACTCGGATATCGAGCCGGTATAGCTGAAGGTGTTGTAGCCGAACGGCGCCGCCGCCGAGAGCACGGCCGCATTGGTATCGCGCGTGCCCACATAGCTGGCGGAGACCGCCTCCTGCAAGCCCAGTGCGTTGTCGGCATCGATGCCCAACCGCGTGCGCGAGATGCCCGTGGTCCGGCTGCCATAGTTGTCGACGCCGGCATTGAAGCGAAAACGGTCACCGGGCTGGTTAGCCAGCGCCACCACCGAGCTGCCCGGCGTCTGCCCCGGCAGTATCTGCAGCTCGGCCCGGTTGCGGCGCAGGCGGTTGACCTGGTCAACCCCTTGCTCCAGATCCTGCAGGCGCAAGGTGTCGCCCGGCGCGGGGAATTGCCAGCCCGTGCCAGCGTCTGTCAGCAGCCCGCCGCCTACGGTATCGAGCCATCCGCTATCTTTGCCATCGACGCTACCATCGCCGCCGCGCAGGCGGATGGCGCGCCCGTTGAGGCGGATCGATTCGACCGTGCCCGGCACAACCGTGACCATCAGCACGCCGGAGGCAAGATTCTGCTCGCCCAGATAAGCACGCGTGGTGATAAACCCCCGCGCCACAAAGGCTTCGGTAAAGCGCCGCAGCAACAGGTTGATGCGATTGGTCCCCAACGACTTGCCAACGAAGGGGGCCGTGATGGCGCTGATCTCGGCATCCGACAGCACGGTATTGCCGATCACCTGGATACGTTGGATCTCGAACGTGGCCGATGTCTCGGGCACCGCCTCGATGGGTGTGTCGGGTGGCAGAACCTGCTGGCTCTCGATCCGGGCCGGTGGCTGGGTGGCCTCACGCTCCAGGTCGCGCTGGCGCTGCTCGCGCAACAGGCGCTGTGCCGGATCTTCCGGTGTGAGTTGGGGCAATGGCGCCGCCGATGGCAACGGCATTGGCGGTACCTGAGCCTGCACGGAACCGGCAGACAGGATCGCCAGGGCCAACAAGGACAGCCGGAGCCGGAGCCGGAATCGGAGTGGGGTAGCGCGCCGCATCATTGCCACACCCAGGAAGTGAAACCGAGATGGTTCTCGACGGTGACGGGAACGCGCTGGCGCGGCCGCTTCACCATGGTGGTGCCCGCAATGGCCACGTCACCCTCGAAACTGCCCCCATCCGCTACGGTGTCGCCGCTGATGCGCGTGCGGCCCGCCGCCATCCAGCTGCCGCCGATGTCCGTGGCGTAGAGCCTGGCCCAGGTGTCGCCAAAGAAGGCCTTGAAGCCCCGGTCGCGCGCGATCGCCGAGTAGCCGGTCACACCAGCGGCGTAGGTCAGCGGCGCATTGACCGTCAAGTCACCCAGCGCCAGCACGCGCCCACCTACGTTCGCGGCCAGCTTGCCCGCCTGAATGTCGATATGGCCACCGGCGGACAACAGGCCACCCGTCACGGTGGTGGTCGATGACGCCGAGGTGCGGCAGATGATCATGCAGCTGCGGGAATAATGCGCGGCGCCGCTGGTGATCCCTTCGGTGCGGAACGTGTCAGCCGCGCGCACCTTGATGTCGCCGTTGTTGGCATAGATTTCCCCGCCGGTGTTGATGACGTTGCGCCCGGTGAGCGTGGTGCCCTTGTCCGAGAGCAGATAGGCAATCTGCGCCGGCCGGTCAACCTGGCCATAGTCCACGTCAAAGCGCGCGCTGGTCTTGGTCAGCACCAGCCAGCGCTGGCCGCTGCCGGTCTGGTAGCTTGGCTGCTCGCCATTGGCACCGGCCTGCTTGGTGATCTCGTTGCGCAGGTCGCCGCCGGCCGTCACGGCAAGGTAGCCGTTCGACAGCATGCGGCCATAGCGGTTGATGACATCGCCCCCGGCCCGGACCGTGACATCGTCGCCCGCACCGAAGAAGATCCCAAGATAGTCCGGGGTGGAGGTATTGAGCACGGTGCCGCCCGTCAGCACGGTCACGGCGCCGGCGGACTGCGCTTGCCCCACGATGCGCGATTGCCCCTGGATCAGCGCGCCCTGGCTGGTCAGCTCGCGGTCGGACTGCAGCAGCACGCCACCCTGCGTGGCCACCAGCGTCGATTGCGCGGCGGCCGAGTCAAGCAGCACCGACCCCGCATGCAGCCGCACATCGGTCGCGGCCAGCACGCTGCTGTCACGCTGGACATAGCTGCCGGTGGCATCGATGGCCACGGCGGCGCCGGAGGCGCGTATGGCGGTGCCCTGCAACGCAAGATCGCGCACCTGGATACCAGTGCCGGCGACGCCGTCGACATCGGTACCGGACAGCGCCGCCGTATCTGCCTGGATGCTCAGCGAGCCATTGCGCGAAGTCAGTGCCGTGCGCGTGTCAGCCTGCGTGGTCTGGAGCCGCGATGTCGCAATGACGAGGTTGCCCGCGGCCGAGGCCTGCGTGCCGGCAAGCGCAATGCCCGCGCCAGCGTCCAGAAGCCCGATACCGCCGCTGGCGCTCAGCACCGAGCCGGTCAGCCTGATGGGTTCGCTGTGTGCCTGGCCTGCCGCGCCCATCACCAGATCCCCCGTTGCGTGGGTGCCGGCTGCCAGCGTGGTGGCATGCAGGTCAATGCGGTCGGAGGTGACTTGCAGATGGCGGCCGGCATCCAGGTTGCCTGTGCCAAGCATGCCGCCAGTGCCAATCACCACATCCTGCAGCGCATGGATCTTGCCGGAGGCGAGTTGCAGATCGCCGGTGCCGGAGACCGCGAAATCGCCGGCGGTGGCGTAGGCCGAGCCGGCATGGCGCACCCCGGCGCCTTGGTCGGTCACCAACAGTGCGATCCGCCCTGAACTCAGGCTACCCGCGGCCGTGATGTCCAGCGCGATGCCCTGGCCTGGGTTCACCGCGGGCGCGGTGTATTTCACCCACGGGTGCTTTCTTTCCGGATCGTTGTCCGTCGGAGACAGGCTTGTATCGATCTCGGCGCTGCCGGTCCCCGCCACGGCACGGATGCTTGCGTTGGCATCCCCATAAAGATTCTCGACCCTACCGCCCACCCGGATTTGCTTGGCTACGAGTTCCAGGTTCAGCAAAGTGCCTGACAGGCCGTCGGGGCCGATATCGATGGTGCCCTGGCTGGTAGTGAGGACAACATTGCGCTGTAGCTGGCCGTTGGCGACGGTGAGATTGTTGAACGACACCTGCCCGGTAGTCAGCGCAAGATTGCCAATGTTGTGCACCGTCATGCCATTTACGGTGATCCCGTTGGGATTGGCCACAATGACATTGGCGCGGTTTCCCAGCACATTCAACGGCCCTTCAAGCAATGACGGATTGGTACTCGTGACCTGATTCAGGATGGTGCGGGCGAGCACCGCGCGGTTATCGAGATCGACGCCGGCGCGCGGGACGTTGAAGTCCCGGTAGGTGTTGGTGGAAACGCCGCCAACCGCATTGGTGATGCCAACGGTGATGCGGCCATTGGCCCCCACCGTGACCGTGGGCGCGCTGTTGCCGCCATCGGGCACCACGCCAGCGGCAAGGCAAGTGCCCATGAGCAGGAGCGCCCCCCAGGCCAGAGCGGAAAGCCGCAGGCCGTGCGCCGCCATTGCGGTGACCGTCGTCTTTTGCTGCTCCATCCCAGTCTCGCCACGCCGCACAGGACCTCTCCCATTCTCAAAGTGCGCGCGAACGAAATTGGATAAGACGATGCGTAAGGCGATTCCCATGCTCAACAAGGAAACGCCGCCACGATGCTGCCGATTCTGTCGCGCTGAATTTTGACGCGACATTAGCAGAGTGCCATCGTAAAAAATTTGGGAAATTTCCCAATCTTCCGGCGTTTATTCGCTTCCGATGGCTCGGCGAACGCATCAGTCAAAGGATTTAACAAAAATTCAACAATTGTGTCCGCAACAACGGCCATGCTTTAATCAGGTGTTAGTGAAACTGAACTCATGGTCTCAACCGCGCTTTCCGCAGGGGCGGTGATCGCTCCTGAAGAGGCAAAAGGAAGAAGGGCATCTTTTTATAACGGCGCCCCGACCGCGAGGCATCACCCTACGTAGGGAGGGCGAAGCGTGTGGACCGATGACGATGACGAGAGGGATGCGGGCGAAGGAAGACAGCTCGCGTATTGAGGCTAGCGCCAGCCGATGACAACGACTTCACCGAGGCAGCAGTTTTGGTCGCAAGAACGCGCCAATGTTCGTAGAATGTTGCCACCCGCTAGGCTCAAACAGGGAGCGCAGACATGAAAGAAAGCCCGGTGCCAGCCGATTCCGGCGATGCCGCATCGCTCCCAACCAGTCGCCCTCCCTCCGACCTGGCCGACGAGATGCTGGCATTCGAGCAAACGGTACTGCGGCTGATCACGCGCAATATGCCGCTTCCGGCGCTGCTCGCCGAGGTATGCCGCCGCGCCGAGGCGATGCTTGGCGAAGGGCCGTCATGTTCCATCCTCCTGCTCGATGGCGATGGCACGCACGCGAAATTCGGCGCGGCGCCCTCGTTGCCCGACGCGTTCAGCGCGGCGATCGACGGGCTCCAGATCGGCCCCGGTGCCGGCTCATGTGGCACGGCCATGTTCGAGCGGCGCATGGTGGTGGTGGAGGATATCGCGACAGATCCCTTGTGGGACGATTATCGGCAGCTTGCGTTGCCGATCGGGCTGCGCGCCTGCTGGTCGATTCCGTTCCTGGACGATGCGGGGAAGGTGCTCGGGGCGTTTGCGGTCTACTATCGCGTCCCGCGGCGACCGACCGCCAAGGAAGAGACGATCCTGCGCAACATCGGGCAGAGCGTGGGCCTTGCCGTGCATCAGGATGCGATTGCGCAACGGCTTGCGCAGAGCGAAGAACATCACCGCTTCGTTGTCGATCTCCTGAGCGAAGGCATCCTCGTGCTAACGCCAAGCGGTATCGTGTTGGCATGCAACCCAAGTGCGCAGCGCATGCTACGCTCGGCGACGTCGCTGGTTGGCAGCAATATCTACGGCAACGTGGCGCGGTCGTTTCATGACGACGGATCGCCGATCGCGTTCTCGGACCGGCCAACGTCCCGCGTGATAGCGACGGGGCAACCGGTTCTTGGCGAGGTGATCGGGCACGAACTGACCAATGGCGAGATCATCTGGATCAGCGAGAATGTGGTCCCGATCATCAAACCCGGCGAGACGGCACCGGGTTCCCTGCTGGTCTCCTTTGTGGATATCGGGCCGGTACGCGACGCCACCCAGCGCTTGAAGTATCTCGCGACGCGAGACTCCCTGACGGGACTATTCAATCGCAGTTATCTTGCCGACCGGATGACCGAAATACTCGCGCCCGGCGACAACGACGGACAAGACCCGCTGCGCGTTGCCATCGTCTACGTCGACCTGGACGGCTTCAAGCTGGTCAACGACTCGGCCGGGCATGAAACCGGCGACGCCCTGTTGCGCAGCGTCGCCCAGCGGCTGAGCGGATGTGTACGAGAGGACGACACGCTCGCACGCGTGGGCGGCGATGAATTTGTGATCGTGATACGCGGCTATCGCAGCACCGAAGAGATCGCCGCGCTGGCCACGCAGCTTCTCGAGTCCATTGCACTGCCGTTCACGGTCGGCGAGAACGCCTATTTTATTGGCGCTTCGATTGGCATCAGCCTGTTTCCAGAAGACGGCCGTGACGCCGCAACGCTGCTGCGCAATGCGGATTCCGCCATGTACTACGCCAAGCAACTGGGGCGCAACAGCTTCCAGTTCTTTACGGCGTCGCTTAACTTACGCATGCAGCGCCGCTTTGCCGTGGAGCAATCCTTGCGGCGCGCGCTGACCGCGGGCGAGCTCAGTGTCGTCTACCAGCCCATCGTGGACGGCCAGAGCGCAAGCGCGGTTGGCGCGGAAGCCCTCCTGCGATGGCACAGCGCCGAACTCGGTCACGTCTCGCCGGAGGAGTTCATTCCGGTCGCGGAAGAGACAGGCATGATCGTAGCCATCGGCCAGTGGGTGCTGGAGCGGGCATGCGCGCAAGCAGCAGAATGGCGACGCACCATCGCACCGGATCTTTCAATGGCGGTGAACCTGTCCCCGCGCCAGATCAACGCAGGGTTGGCGCAGATGGTCCAGGGCTGCCTCACGCGCGCGGGGCTCGATCCCAGTGCACTGGAGCTGGAAATCACCGAGGGGCTCTTGATGATGGATAGCGAAACGGTGATGCCGGCGCTGATATCGCT
Organism: Cupriavidus sp. GW822-FHT03E04; assembly: GCF_058801495.1. Lineage (NCBI taxonomy): Bacteria > Pseudomonadati > Pseudomonadota > Betaproteobacteria > Burkholderiales > Burkholderiaceae > Cupriavidus > Cupriavidus sp. GW822-FHT03E04. Next base: position 185,002 of record NZ_JBXANI010000002.1, on the reverse strand, counting down.
GACCCGTACCGGCGTGAGGATTTCCGTCGACGACTTCGGCACGGGATACTCGTCGCTATCCTATCTGAAGCGCTTCCCGCTTCATAACCTCAAGATCGATCGATCATTCGTCGCCGGGCTGCCAGACAATCGCGACTCCACCGCGATTACCCACGCTGTCGTCGCGATGGCGCACTCGCTCGGCATGAGCGTAACGGCGGAGGGCGTGGAAACCCCGGAACAGGCGGCCTATCTGCGCTCCCTCGGCTGCGAGAGACAACAGGGCTTTCTATTCTGCCGGCCCGTGGAGCCTGTGGAATTTGTACGCCGGCTAGGCGAGCTTGGCTCGGCGGTGGACGCAAAATAGGGCAAATCCGGCGCTACCGTAACGCCCCCCTCCCATTTCATGGGAGAGGGGAGCAAACCAGCGTATTGCTGCTGGCCACTCGCACCCGCATGCCGTACTCACACAAAGTCCGAAGCTCCAAACTTTCTAACGGATCAATACACCTTTTCGTGTGGGCCGATGCATCGCGGGGCTAAATCCAGCGCCGCCGTGGCTCCCCTCTCCCGCATGGCGGGAGAGGGGTTGGGGGAGAGGGCGGGCCTGCGCAAAAGCGAGGCGCATCACGTTGAGCGTGCGCCCGCCCTCTCCCCCGGCCCCTCTCCCATTTCATGGGAGAGGGGAGCAAAACAGCGTATTGCTTCCAGCAACCGCGTTACTCAAGATCCTCCACAAACACCTTTCCGTATGCGGCGGCGGCGGCAACAATGAAGCCAAGCACTTCAGCGCTCAGGCCATTGATTCCCGTGAAGCTGCAAAAGTAGAATCCATAGGGCTCCACACTGGCGATGGCATCGGGCATTTGGCCCGAATTCCCCGGCGACCGGAAATCAAAACCGGAGGAACCCTTCTGGCCTGCCCCGCCGCCCGCGCGGCCGAGAATTTTCTCGGCGATGTCTTCTGACGGCAGGTCAACGACGATCTTGTATTCAATACCCATTCTGACGTCTCGGTAAAAGCTGGCGCTACCAGAAGCGGAGCGCCCCGCCCAGCATGAAGAAGATCAAGACCAGCCCGTACTCTCCGAGCAGCAGCGGCGCGATCGTCAGCAAGCCCTGGAGGACCACCGCCACCTTCCAGCGCCTGGACAAGCCATAGCGCCACCAGTACAGCGCATGCAGAATCATGGTCAGGCCGTTGGCCACCCAGACCACGCCAAGGGCCATGATGTAGTTCTGCTGTGCGATCCGCAACACCAGGAGCAGCACACCTACCATCAAGATCAGTAGCGATCCGACGCCAAGCAGAGCACGGCCCGTGGTGACCGGGTCGGACGTAGATCGTGGCATTGCATTTCCTTTGTCAGCGTGTTTGCATCCGCCGTCTCTAACCAATCCAACCCGGCACATCCCGCAGGCAGGCTTCGGGATCGATCCGCGCCGAGTTTACAGGTTTATGCCGTAGCCGGCATAGGCTGGGCTCGATCAGCCTGCGGGCTTGCAACTGGACAACGCTTGTCCAGTCCGAATACGATACCGGCGATAACAAAACTCATGCCTCACCCAAATGCCGACTCCCGCCGAAGTGCAACGCGCCGTCCTGGACATCATGGCTTCGCAGCGTCGCGATGCATGGAAGTCTCCCGAACTCAAGCGCGCAGTCATGGCAAAGCTGGGGATGTCAGGGGACCAGGAAAAGGACGTTCGCCGTGCCTTCGCCGCACTGGAAGAACAGAACTACCTGGCGGGTGAGGGCAATGGTTCCGCAAGACAGTGGAGACTGCTGGCGAACGGGCCGGCAGCTGCCGTGCGGCCATCAATCGATCTTTCGCTGGCGCTGCTCAAGCTGCGTCAGCTTGCACGGCACCACCTTCCCAATAGCGTCATCGGCGACCTCGAAGGGTACTTTGAAGGTGCTGCGCGCGTGCTCCGCGCGAACCCCATCGACAGCCGCTCGGAAAGCGCGCTGGCTTGGATGGGCAAGACCGCGCGCCTGGACGCCGGCTACCCCTTGATCCCGCCAACAGTCGACGAACAGATCTTCGAGACCATCTGGGCGGCGCTGTACCTGGACCAGACGCTATTCGTGCGCTACCAGGTGGCAGCCAGGGAGATCACGCAGCCCAAGGAATACGAGGTGCTGCCCTATGCCATCGTCGAGAAAGGCTCGTTCTGGTACCTGGTGGTCAAGCACCGGCGCTCCAGCGGCAAGCAGGGCTCGCCATGGTTGATGCGGCTCGACCGCATGCTTGCGGTAGAGAACCGCGGCTTCGTGCTCAAGCGTGAGCACGGGTTCGACCTGCAGGCCTTCATCAAGGAGGAGAAGGCGCTGGAATGGTTCGCCAGCACGCCCGAGCCGCTCGTTCTGCGCGTGCGCGAGCGTGGGTCCGTCCCAAGCCAGTTCCGATCCGTGCGGCTCTCCGACGATCAGTGCATCACCGAGGAGGAGGGCGGCTTTGTCCTGACCGCCACCGTAGCGCCGTCGATCGCGCTGAACAACCTGCTGCTGGAGCGCTCGCCGTTTGTGGAGGTCATTGCCCCGGCAAGTGTCCGGCGCGAGATCGGCAGGCTCCTCAGGGAAGCGGCTTCCCTGTACGCCGACGACGGCTGCAACGATGGCGATGGCGATGACAACACCGCCGGGCCAGCGTCCACGCAGCCATCGTCCCTGGGGTCAGTCACGTACGGGAGGCCCTAGCGCATCAGATCCGGCCAGGGAAACGCAGCCACCAGATCCGCGCTCGCCTTTTCGAAAGGGCGCGCGGAGTACATCAAGCGCCGGGCGATGACCCCGGTGCGCTGGCGCAGCGCGGCAATGGCCGCGCTCGGGCCCGCAATGGAGATCCAGGAGGGCGCCGCGTAGCCCCCACCGATCAAGGCGACCAGATCCTCCTCGATCTTGCCGGCCAGGCGCTCGGGCGCGGGGTCGGTTTGCTGCAGCAGCAAGCAGGTGGTATCCAGCGATGCCAGCTCCCGCAGCCACCTGAGCGGCTCGCTGCCCGCCGCCAGCAGCGCGGCCGGATCCAGCGTCGAGCGCAAGAGAATGCCCAGCGCACTCGCCAGGCTGCGCGAGCCAGCGAGGATCCAGCTGCCCGCACGAACGGCCGGCAGCTGGCTGGCAGCACCGAGCACAAGCGCAATCTCAAGGCTGCCGGTGTTGCGCGCCTTCCTCATCGCCTGCACCGGCCCCATGGCATTCCACATCGCGCCCCCGTTAGCGCCGGTCAGGCGCGCAGCGTCAACCAGGTGGACAACCACGTCGGCGCGCGCGCCGGCATGCCCGGCCTGCATCCATTCCAGGGCACCCGCAAACGTCGGGCAATCCATGATCACGCCCTGCACCTCCTCCGCCGAGAAACCCCACCGCTGAATCGCAACCCGCAGCGGCTTGATCGGGGTCAGCACGTCGTGGCCGATGGTCACGATGGTCATGTCGAGGGGGTCGTTCTGATGCATTTGCAGGCTCCTGTGTATCGGTAGCCGCAAGTCTGCTGCCCGCACCGGACAATTCACTGTCCGGTATCGCCCCCAATATGCACCCCTGTCATGCAGTGGAATGCCATGCAACCTCAACCGGCTGCTCAAGAAAAAGATCCAAGATTTCCCTAAAGTTATCCGAGGAATGGCCGATCTGGAATTGGCGAACGCATCACACGGCAACGCGCATCACTGGAATCCAAGATGAACACGCAATGGCAAAGCCTGATAGTCCGGCTGACAGCACACCACCCGGACCGTCTGGCAGGACTCAACCCACCCGCATCTGCCGAACGGGTGGCAGACCTTGAGCGCGAGCTCGGCGTGTCCTTGCCCGATGACTACGTGCAATGCCTGCTGGTGCACGACGGCCAGGATCGCCACGCCGAATGGCTCTTTGACGGCGCCGAATTCCTATCCACCGCGCGCGTGCTGCGCGAATGGAAGGTGTGGCACGAACTCTGGGCCAGCGGCGAGTTCGCGCAAATGACAGCAAGGCCGGATCCCGGGGTGAAGCCACTGTGGTGGTCGCCAAAATGGATCCCCTTCACCTACAACGGCGCCGGCGATCACCTCTGCCTGGACCTGGACCCGGATACCGGCGGCCAGTACGGCCAGGTCATCGCCCTGTGGCACGACGCCCCCAAGAGAGAGCGCATTGCGGACAGCTTCGGGCAATGGTTCTCGCAATTCACCGAGCGCCAGCGCTAAGCAAGCGAACGACAGCCAAGTCCAGCCAAGCCCAACCAAGAGAAGCAAGAGCAAGCAATGAGAGAATCCGCAACGCAGCTGCGCGAGCAACGGCTTCAAACCCTATTCGACGATTGCCAGCAGCATGTGCTTGCCCAGATCATCGGCCCCTTTGGCTTGTCCACGGCGATGTTCCAGGACAAGACCGGCGGCAACGTCACCACCGCCCACAACTTCGCCCAAGGCACCACCGCAACGGACGACGACAAGGCGCGATACGCGCGCTTCCGGCAAAGCGCCGACGAATTCGACCGCGCCAGCTACGCGGCAAGCACCACCGACTGGCAACGCAAGCGCGACAGCGCGGCGCAAAGCGGCATCGATGGCTACACCGGCAAGCCGCTCAGTGAAGACTTCGACCTGGACCATGTCGTTCCGCTCAAGGCCGTTGCCACCGATCCCCGCGCGCACCTTGCGCTTGGCGAAGTCAAGGACGGCACTGCCAGCGTCGACAAGATCAAGACGCTCCTGAACGACGAGGCCAACCTTGTCGGCACCGACGCCAGCCTGAACCGCTCGAAGAGCGACAGGGATGCCCAGGAATGGGCCCGTGCCAATAAGGCCGGCCAGGACGATAAAACCAACGCCGAGCACTACGAGGTGGATCCCAAGCGCATGGACGAGGCCTACCGCACCGCCTCCGACAAGATCAACGCCACCATCGACACCAGCCTGCTCAAGAAACAAACCGGCGAGCTCCTGACCACCGGCCTGGACCAGGCCGCGCGCATGGCCGTGCGCCAGGCGCTAGGGCTGCTGCTCACCGAACTGGTCAACGGCCTGTTCAATGAGTTCAAGGTCCTGATCAAACGGGGCGTGGAGGCAGGAAAAACGCTCTTCCAGGACATTCGCGAGCGCCTTGGCCGCGTCATCCAAACCGTGGCGGCAAAGCTGCCAGATGCCATGGGGCAGCTGCTTGGCGGCGGCGTCAGCGGCTTCATGAGCAATCTGCTCACGTTCCTGATCAACTCGTTCATCACCACGGCCAAACGCATCGTCACCGCCTTGCGCGAGGTACTGCTCGGCCTCTATCGCGCGTTCAAGCTCATCGCCATGCGGCCCGCACACATGACGCCGCGCGAGGCCATGCAGGCCGCGCTGAAGATCCTTGCCACCGTCGTCGCCACCACGGTCGGCGTGCTGCTTGAAGAGAGCGTGGCAGCCTTCATGCTCACCATTCCCTTGCTCAAGCCGTTTGCCGATGTGGTGTCCCCCGTGCTGGTGGGCATTGTCAGCGGCCTGCTGTCCGCCTACCTCGCCTATCAGATCGACAGCGCGTTTGACCGGCAGGCACGCGACGAGAAACTGCTGGACGAACTGATGGCCGACGCACAACGCCGCGCCGGGTTCGCGGAAGAACTGCGCGCCCTGTGTGACGCCTCCCTGCGCAATGTCGAACAGTACGCCCAAGCCATGCAGGGCTACGCCGACATCGGCGCGGCCTATGGCCAGGCAGGACAGACGAGCGCCCTCACCCTCGCCAGCCTGGAACACACCAATGCCCAGACGCGCGAGCAGGTTCGCCGCAGCCACGAAGGCGTTGCCAGCATCGAACACCGTCAACAGCAAATCGACGCATTCCTGAACCATCTCTAACACGGACAGCAGCATGAGTTACGCAGGCAAGCAGGATCTACAGATCGTTCACGCATTCTCCTCGGTGGAGCTGCCAGAGCATATTTTTAGCTCCGGCAAGATCCAGGAACTGGTCTCCCGCATGGCAGACGCCAAGAACGCCACCGAAGGCGACGGCAATCGCCTGGCCCGCCTGCGCCGCGAGAAATCCAGCAGCAATTTTGTCAGCAACTGGTGGAACGACCTCGACGACAAGATCCAGGATGCCAGCCTTGACCTTAGCCAATCCATTGGCAGCCTGACCCAGCGATCCGCGGAACTGCTGGCCGTCAACACCGCCATCTCTAAGGTCCTCAGCGACCAGCAGCAGGTGCTGCTCGAGCAGCAATCACAACTGCGCCAGCAAGCCACCGCGCTTGCCGAGCAGAACAAGCAGATCCGCGCCCAGCAGGACGAACTGGCGCAGCAGCAAACCGCGATCAACGCTGCAAACGAAGGCCTGCTGCAAGCCAAGGGCGTGTCCCAGGAGCAAGCCCTCAAGCTCATCGGCTGCGTGCAACGCGTGGAAGCCGCCGAAGCCAAGATGGAATTGGCGAACCAGGCACTGCTCCAAGGCATGGAAACCCATCTCGCCCAGGCCGCGCAGACACAACTCGCCAAGCTTCGTGCGGAGCAACTGCAGAGCACAAAGCGCACCCGCTATGCCATCGCGGCCGCGCTGAGCCTGAGCGTGCTATCGATTGCGCTGCAGCTGGCGCTGCACTTCGGCGCCAGGTAAGTCACGGATAGTGGGGTACCGGATCGGGCGGCGCGTACCCCGGTTGCAGAAAGCGGTTCCTCCGACGTTTGTGCGCGTCGATGCATCACTGGGCTAAATCCAGCACTGCCGTAGCTCCCCTCTCCCGCATGGCGGGAGAGGGGAGCAAACCAGCGTTGATGCAGAAGTCGCAAGAACCCAAAAAACAAGCGCCTCGCGCGATAGCGGCGCCGCATTGCCAGATAAAAAAGTAGAGGAAACCAAGTTCATGTCGGCAGCCAGCCAAATCCTGAGATTCTTCGTGTACCTGTCGATATTCGCGGGGCTCCTCATGCTGCGCAACGCGCTCGTCCCTCACAGTTATGACGAGCCGGTGCTCTTTCTCCTGACGGTTGCCGCAGCCGCGATACTCTGCATGCTGTATTACATCGTGTCCGAAGGGCACTGGCGGGAGATTGCCGGCAGCATCGTGATCTCGCTGGTGCTCACCGTTGCCGCGGCCCTGTTTCCGCCGCTAGGCATCCTGGTTGTGCTCTGGGTCCTCTTCAATATCGCCAAGACGCTTGCGTCCATCGTCCAGCTACTGCCGCTGGCCATCGCCAGTGTGCTGTTGTACGTACTGCTATTCCCCGCGCCAGTCCTGCGCGCGGTAGGGCTGCAAGGGTTCCTCGGCCAGCCGGTGCTGATCGCCTATGCGGCGTTCAGCATCCTCTACGCCGCGAAGGCCGCTCGGTACCCTATGAAGCTGGGACTGTTCAAGCTATCCATCATGCTGCTCTCCGTCCCGCTGCTGGCGCTGCTGATCGCATCGATCCGCTCGGGGCTGCAAAATCTGTTCAGGCAAACGCTCACGTCAACGTCGCGGGCGATCCAGATGCCTCAGACCGTCCAGGCGCACGTCCGCGCTGGCGTGCAGGTTGACGCTTACACGCGAGCCGTCTCGAAGACCATCACCGAGACGGCAATCTCCACGACGGTTGGAACCGGCGGCGTCATGCTTGGCGTGGGTGCGGAACTGGTGAAGGGGAGCGGGCCGCAGGCGCATGCCAATCGCGATGAAGCGAGATAACTCGCGCAGCGCACCCGGTTGAACTGCGCGTAACCATCTCGAAGAGAAACGCGGACCGCATAGTGCACTTTCAGTCCAATGGCCCTCGGGCCGTGGACTGCGAGCAAGGCGCCCAGTGCTTTACGACGGACACTCCCGCGGCTACCGCGGTGCAGCTTGCATTCGCCGCGCCGTTGCCCTAGAAATAATTAAACATTTCCAAAAATATCGGCGGTAGTCATAGCCGCGTGGCCCCACCGGGGCTGCGGCCGCAAGCATGCCCCCATGCCAACGACCACGGAGTGCCGGCGACCCGCGACGGGCATCGCGATCGCATTCCGCAGGAGGGGGTGATCATGTCCATCACGCGCAGAGAGTTCCTGAAGGCCACCGGCGGCGCGGCCGCCGGCATTGGTGTTTCGGCAAGCTTGCCCACCCCGGCGCAAGCCGCGCCACCCCCCGCCAATCCGGGCCGGACGACGCTGCCTTTTACCTCTAAGGTGGTTGCGCACGTCGAACAGCTGCGGGTCAATACGCCGGTCAGTTTCCTCTACCCGGACGCGGCGTCGCCCTGCGTCGCCATCAAGATGGGGATGCCGGTGCCGGGCGGGGTCGGCCCCGACCGCGACGTGGTGGCCTACAGCACGCTCTGCACGCACATGGGTTGCCCGGTTGCCTACGACGCTGGCGCACGCACCTTCAAATGCCCCTGCCATTTCAGCATCTTCGACCCCGAGAAAAGCGGCCAGATGGTGTCGGGACAGGCAACCGAGAACCTGCCGATGGTCCAGCTGCAGTACAACGCCAGCGATGGCACGGTGAGAGCCGTCGGTGTCGAGGGGCTGATCTACGGGCGTCAAGCCAACCTGCTGTGAAGGGGGCGTACTGCCATGGCAACCAAAAAGGACCGGATGGCACTGCCACCCGTGAATGCGCAGCGGACCAACTTGACCTGCCATTTCTGCATCGTCGGGTGCGGCTATCACGTCTACAAATGGCCGGAGAACATCGAGGGAGGCCGAGCACCCGGCCAGAACGCGCTGGGGCTGGATTTTCGCAAGCAGCTGCCTGCGCTGGCGGTGGTGATGACGCCAAACATGCAGAACACCGTCACCGACCGGGACGGCCAGCGCCACAACATCCTCATCGTGCCCGACAAGCAATGCAGCGTGAACCAGGGCTTGTCGTCGACGCGGGGCGGCCAGTTGGCCAAGGTGATGTACAACCCGGACGGCGTGGCCAGGGCCCGCTTGCGCAGCCCGCGCGTCTATATGGCCGACCAATGGGTCGATACCAGCTGGGACGACGCACTGGCCCTGTACGCCGGCGTGACCAAGCGGATCCTGGATCGCGACGGGCCCGCTGCGCTGGCGTTCGATTGCTTTGACCACGGTGGCGCGGGCGGTGGCTTCGAGAACACCTGGGGCACCGGCAAGCTGATGTTCACGGCGCTCAAGACGCCGCTGGTCCGGATCCACAATCGGCCGGCCTACAACTCCGAATGCCATGCCACCCGCGAGATGGGCATCGGCGAGCTCAACAACAGCTATGAGGATGCCGAACTCGCCGATGTGATCATGGCCATCGGCTGCAACTCCTACGAGACCCAGACCAATTACTTCCTGGCGCACTGGCTGCCGAATCTGCAGGGCCAGACCATGGACAAGCGCAAGACGCGCTTCCCGGGCGAGAGCATCGCCGCGGCCAAGGTGATCTTCGTGGACCCGCGCCGCACCACCACGATCGCGGTGGCGGAGCAGGCGGCCGGCAAGGACAACGTGCTGCACCTCGATATCGAGCCCGGCACCGACATTGCCCTGTTCGATGGGTTGCTGACCCATGTGGTCGACCAGGGCTGGCACGACAAGGCATTCATAGCGGGCTATACCAAGGGGTTCGATGCGGCGCTGCGCGCGAACCGGTTGTCGCTGGAAGACACCAGCCGCATCACCGGCGTGCCAGTCGACAAGCTCAGGCTCGCGGCGCAGTGGGCCTACAAGCCAAAGGCGTCCGGCCACCGGCCGCATACGATGCATGCCTATGAGAAAGGCATCATCTGGGGCAACGACAACTACCTCATCCAGTCCGCGCTGGTGGACCTGGTCCTGGCCACGCACAACGTTGGCCGGCGCGGCACGGGCGTGGTGCGCATGGGCGGGCACCAGGAGGGTTATGCCAGGCCACCCTATCCTGGCAGCACAAAGATCTACGTGGACCAGGAGATCATCCATGGCAAGGGGCTGATGTACACGGCGTGGGGCGCCAACCCATTCCAGACCACACTCAATGCGCAGGAGCACCGCGCCGTGATCCTGCGGCGCACCGCGGTTGTGCGAGAGGCGATGGCACGCCAGCGCGGGGCCACCGTGGCGCAGATGGCCGATGCGATCTACGACGCCGTGAAGAGCAAGGGCGGGCTGTTCCTGACCAACATCAACCTGTATCCCACCAGCCTGGCTGACGCCGCCCACCTGATGCTGCCGGCCGCGCATCCGGGCGAGATGCACCTGACCTCGATGAACGGCGAGCGCCGGATGCGCTTGTCGGACAAGTTCATGGATCCACCGGGCACCGCGCGCCCCGACTGCCTGATCGCCGCCGATATCGCCAGTACGCTCAAGCGCTTGTACGAGGCCGAGGGCAAGGGCGAGATGGCCGCGCGCTTTGGCGGCTTCGACTGGCGAACCGAAGAGGACGCCTTCAATGACGGCTTCCGCCAGGCGGGCCAGCCCGGCGCCGTCCCGATCGACAGCCAGGGCGGCACGACCGGTAACCTGGTCACATACGAGCGCCTGCGTGCGATGGGCAACAATGGCGTGCAGCTACCCACAAAGGCATATCGCAACGGCCAGCTGGTCGGGACCGAAATGCTCTACATGGACGGCAAGTTCGATACGCCCGACGGCAAGGCCGAGTTCAAGCCGGCGACCTGGCCCGGGCTACCAAAGCCGGTCGCCGAGCAGAAGGCCAAGTATCACTTCTGGATCAACAACGGCCGGGTCAACGAGGTATGGCAGACGATGTACCACGACCAGTTCAACGAGTTCGTGCGTGCGCGGGTGCCCATGGCCTATCTCGAGATCCATCCCGCGGACGCGCAAGCGCTGGGCGTGGCCTCCGGCGACGTGGTCGAGGTCTATAACGACTACGGCTCCACCTATGCCCTTGCCTACCTGGAGCCAGACATCAAACGCAACCAGACGTTCATGCAGTTTGGTCATTTCAACGGGGTCATGGGCAACGTGACCACGCCGTGGACCGACCGCAATGTGGTGCCGTACTACAAGGGCACCTGGGCGGACCTGCGCCGCGTTGGCAGCATGCAGGACTTCAAGGACACCATCAGCTTCAAGCGGCGACGGATCGACCGCACCTAGCGCAAACCCGGTTGGCGGCGCGCGTGTTAAAGCGCGACGCTCAGCAGCCACCCGGCCGCTCCGCTGCAGATGACAACCAGCCACGGCGGAAGCTTCCAGAACATGAGCGCCACAAACGCGATCACCGCGAGCCCGAAGTCGGCGGGCCCGTGCACGGCGCTGGTCCACACGGGATGATAGAGCGCGGCCAGCAACAGCCCCACCACACCCGCATTCACGCCGGCAAGCGCCGCCTGCGTGCGCACGTTGCGGCGCAGCTGCTCCCAGAACGGCAACGTGCCGGCCACCAACAAAAACGACGGGACAAAAATAGCCACCAGGCACACCAGCGCGCCGACCCACCCGCTCGGCGCAACCGTCATGGACGCGCCAAGAAACGCCGCAAACGTGAAGAGCGGCCCCGGCACCGCCTGCGCTGCGCCGTAGCCCGCCAGGAAGGTGTCATTCGTGACCCAGCCGCTGGGCACAACCGCGGCTTGCAAGAGGGGCAGCACCACGTGCCCCCCGCCAAAGACCAGCGATCCCGCACGATAGAACGCACCCGCTACCGCCAGCGTCTGATTGGGCCACGCTTGCACAGCGAGAGGCAGGCCCGCCAGCAGGATGAAGAAAACGCCCAGCAGCAAGCCCCCGACACGCCGGCTGATCGAGATCGGCAGCGGGTCGTGGGTTACATCGCGGGCTGGCTTGAACATCGCCAGGCCCACCACGGCGGACGCAGCGATCACGCCGACCTGTCCCCACGCATTCGGCCAAAGCAGGGCGACGCAGGCGGAGAACGCCGCAATGGTGATGCGGGTCGTGTCCGTGCACAGACTGCGGGCCATGCCCCAGACGGCCTGCGCGACCACGGCCACGGCCACCACCTTCAGGCCGTGCAACGCGCCGGCCGGTATCACATCGCCCCACGTGGAAATGCTGAGCGCAAACAGCACCAGGGCCACTGCGGACGGCAGCGTGAACCCTACCCAGGCCGCCACCGCGCCCATGAAGCCGGCGCGCGACAGGCCTATCGCCATGCCAACCTGGCTGCTGGCGGGACCGGGCAAAAACTGGCAGAGGGCAACCAGATCCGCGTAGCTGCGCTCGCTCAGCCAGCGCCGACGCGTGACAAATTCCGCCCGGAAGTAGCCCAGGTGGGCAATTGGCCCCCCAAAGGAAGTCAGGCCCAGCCGGAGGAACGCGAGAAACACCGCCCAGGCATTGCCAGTGGCATCCCTGTCCCTCTTGACCTCATTCTCGGTGGCTAGCATCCATTCAACTCCGCTTCGGTTGGCAAACAATCGATTTTCGCGATCGAAGATCGATAATCCTGCCATGCTAGCGACCCTGGATGACAAGCGTCAAACCAACGCGCCGGCGGGCACGGCCCACCGTGCAGCCGGCGTCGCCTATCGTCGACCTGGCGCCCACGCCGCCCGCCTTCGTCTCCCGCATTCGTCGCCCTTGTTTTTGGCCAACACTTCCAATATTATGGAAATATGGAAGAAAACGATGCTCTCCGCGCTCTCGCCGCCCTGGCCCATGGCCTGCGGCTACAGGTGTTCCGCCTGCTGGTGGTGGCCGGGCCATCCGGGTTGACGCCCGGCGCGATGACCGAGCAGATCGGAGTGCCCGGTGCGACGCTGTCCTTCCACCTGAAGGAATTGATGCATGCCCGCCTGATCACGCAAGAGCGTGAAGGCAGGCACCTGATCTATCGCGCCGCGTTTGCGCACATGAATGACCTGCTTGGCTTCCTGACAGCCAACTGCTGCCAAGGCGAGGCTTGCCTCGACAATGCCGCCACTACCGTTTGTGCGTGTTGAGCGTGTTGAAGGGAAACCCCAATGCAGCGCTTTCCTGTCCACCTCAATGTCCAGGACCTCGACAAGCACATTGCCTTCTACGCGAAGCGGTTCGCGGCCGAGCCAACCCGAAGCACGTGATAGGTCCACGACACATCAAACTGACCACAACCAGGCGGTTCCCATGACAACCAACGTCCTGATCCTTTGTACCCACAACTCGGCCCGCAGCGTGTTGAGCGAAGGCATGCTCAACCATCTGGCAAGGCAGCTCGGCAAGGATGTCCGGGCCTATAGCGCCGGCAGCGCGCCAAGCGGGCGCATCAACCCGTTTGCACTCGACGCGCTGAGCCAGGCCGGCGTCAGCGTGGAAGGCGTTCGCAGCAAGAGCTGGGACGAGTTCGTCGGTGACGATGCCCCCAAGATGGACATCGTGATCACCGTGTGCGATAGCGCCGCGGCCGAGGCCTGCCCATACTGGCCGGGCAGCCCGGTCAAGGTGCACTGGGGCTATGCCGATCCCTCGCACGCGCAGGGCGGCGACGACGCAAAACGCCTTGCGTTCGAGCTCACGCGTCAAGCCATCGGCTACCGCATGCTGCAACTGCTCATGCTGCCGCTTGAAACCATGGATCCTGCGCAACGGCAGCAAGCCCTGACCAAGATCGCGCGGAGCTAACTGCCATGATCGGTCTGCCGCGCCAGGTTGCAGGGGAAGTGATCGGTACCGCGTTGCTGCTTGCCGTGGTGATCGGCTCGGGCATCATGGCGGAGCGCCTGGCCGGCGGCAATGTTGCCGTCGCCCTGCTGGCCAACACGCTAGCTACGGTAGGCGGCCTGTACGTGCTCATCGAGGTCTTCGGCCCGATCAGCGGCGCGCATTTCAATCCCGCCGTGAGCCTGGTGATGGCCGTGAAGGGCGAACTGCCCCGGTCCGCCCTGGCCCCTTACATCGTCGCCCAGCTGGCCGGCGCGGTGCTAGGCGCCTGGCTGGCGCATGCCATGTTCGATATGAGCCTCCTGCAGGTCTCGGCCAAGATCCGCAGCGGGCCAGGCCAATGGATCGCAGAGACCGTGGCAACGGCCGGCCTGATCCTGGTCATCCTCCGCGCCCCCAACGGACGCGCCCCCGCCATGGTGGCAAGCTACATCGGCGCGGCCTACTGGTTTACCGCCTCCACCTCCTTCGCCAACCCCGCCGCCGTTTTCGGGCGGATGTTCAGCAATAGCTTCGCCGGCATTGCGCCCGCGAGCGTGCCCGGCTTCATGCTCGCCGAACTGCTCGGCGCCTGTATCGGCCTGCTGCTGCATACCGCATTGCTGCCGCGCGTGCAGGAACAGGGCCACCCAAACGTGATCGAGGCCTCAGGCCAACAGGAAGACGAGCGCGGAACGGGTGAGCCCATCTGAGGACAGGCGTCGATACGTGACACCTGCCCGGCCAGATCCATCGTGGCGGGCTCGACAGTCCGCACGGTTCGCCGCGCAACTCACTCCGACCCGGCCGGCGCCTTTGTCCGTGCCGCACGCTTGGGCTTGCACGCAAAGGAAGGGACATCGCAGCCCTTCGGATCCCCTTCACAGCAGTGCGCCATCAGGAATCCAAGCAGCTCGTTCATCCGCTCGTAGCGCGCCTGGTAGATGACGTTCCGGCCCTCCTGCCGGCTCGCGACCAGCCCGGCATTGGCCAGCTCCTTGAGATGAAAAGACAAGGTTGCCGGCGGCAGGCCCAACGCCTCGCCAATCCGCCCGGCATGCATGCCGGCCGGGCCGGCCTGGACCAGCAGGCGGAAGATCGCCAGGCGAGATTGCTGCGCCAGCGCGGCCAGGGCTTTTACGGCGGTTTCGCTGTCCATCAGAAGGCTCGCGGTAGTGGTGCTACCGCGTATTCTCCGCCAGAACGAAGGCCAGCGGGCCGCATTCGGGAAGCCCATTCCTGCGCGGGACTTGCGCGTGGAAAGCTGCGCCGAAGGTTCGGTGCCACACAGATCACCTCCCACACAAGAGAATAATCTTCACAAGCGCAGAGCCAGCGTGGCAGGACCCGACCACCTCAACAGAAGAGGGGGCAAAACAATATGCATCACCAAGCTGTGCTAGCCGCAAGGATGGCGGCCGTTGCCCTGTCCGTCGCGGCCCTGTTTGCCGCTGCCGCAGCCTGTGCGCAAACGCCAGCGCGGCAAAGCGACGTCAGCAAGGCGCAAAGGATGTCGGTCTGCCAGTGCGTAGCCGACCTCCTTTTCATGGCCGCGCAACAGCGCGATACAGGGGTGCCCAGGCAAGATGTACTCACAAAGCTGAGTCAGGTTGGCGGGGACGACCCGCTCTTTCTCTCCACCGCCACCGAGGCGACCAACATTGCGTACGACATGCCGCAGATATCGCCGGCGAAACTGAGGAAGATTCACATCGAGAGGTGCAGGAAGGGGGGCAGATGAAGAGTGTGGACGCCAGATCCTGCCCGGCGAGTGGCGCGATCGTGTGCCGCGTCAGCGGTGCTTGCACTTGTCCGCAGCGCGGTACTTGCTCTCCAGCCTCGCAAGCACATCTTCAGCAGGCTTAGGGGTGCCACTTGCCATGCCCGCCGCAATTGCGGCGCGCAGCGCCTCCAGTTCGATGCCGTTTGACAAACAGGCTGCCGGGCGGGGAGAAGTCATCCAGCGCACGCCTAGCGAATCTGCGAGGTTGGTTCCGGACCCGGGCAACAAGGGTGCGGACACCCCGGCATGAAATTGATATGCGCAAAATTCGGCGGCTCCGCCGACTTGCCAGGTTTGTAGCGAGGGATTTCCATGGAAATCATGCTCACCGGCACACCAAAAGTCGTCAGCCAATGCTCCAGGTGCGATACGCGCTTGCGCGCGAGAGCATGACTGACTCCATTGGTGGGGGCCTCGTAGACGAGAATGTAAAACTCCTTCTTGTTCTCAAAGGCTGCCGGATCGTCGATCATCCACTCCGCCAATCTGCGAACTTCCGAAGCCGGCAAGCAATCCGAGCCGGGCTCGAAATTGCTGTTGAAGGAAATGTCGAAGCTGCAAGCCAGGGCGGGCTGCGCCAAGATCGCTGCTGCTGCAGCAACCGTACGGAAGTACTTGGACAGTGACATAGGTGGCCACGTTGTCGGCATTCTGAATGCACTGCGGGTTCTTTGCCGCAGCCTCTCGCTCGGCAGGTATATAGCAGATAGAAGAAATCCTCTGCCGCCATTGCATTGGAAATCGGCACCCCGCGCCCCCCCCCCCAACTTCAATTCACTGACGCGGGTGTTGCACTTGGGACTTGAAACCGCCCATTCTTATAGATGCGCTTCCTCATACACAGGACGAAGGTCCTCAATCGGATACACAACGACATGACCTGCCGGAAGATCATTGTCAACAAAATCAACCTTTCCGGGTGCGTTATGGACGAAATCGGGCGGCAACTTGCTCAGGTCAAATCCGGGTTGTTTCATATAGCCAGCGAACTTGTCATGAGCCTCTTTCAAAAGCTTATCCGCCATGGCCATGCTGTCCCTAATCACCGATTCAATATCCGGCATCCTCGATGGATTAAGTATCGATTTTTCACTGTGCGTAGAAAGTGATCCCCCCGTATGGGGATCGAAATCACGAGCAGCCCCATTTGCAGCGGATTGCGATATATTAGAAACTACATTGCCGTTCGAGTCCAAGAACTTCCACCCCTCGAAATTGCTTTCGGTGTAGTGGGCAAATTTTGTTCCTTCACCATCGTACCGATCGGCCACCCGACTCCATTCAACCATCGAATAAACTGTCGTCATCACCACCGCGCCGGACTTGTCATAGTAAGTATCCTTTAATGGATGGCGGTGAGCCACGTCGAATGTGGATGCCTTGAAAAGATGTCCATCCAGGGTGTAGGATTCCTGCAAAATTGTTTCTCCCCGTGCGTCGTACTTGGAAAGAAATTTTCTGGGATCTCCACTTGGAATGTTGAAATTAATCCCATGTCCGGTGGTTTCTGTCTTCACCGTGTATTCGCCGTCAGGAAGATAAGTATATTTACTATGTGAAACTAACTTTCCAGCTTTGTTGTGCTGTGTTGTCTCCAAGGTCTTCCCATCAGCGCTACGAAGGACGAGATCCCTACCATATCCACTCTCCCTTAACACTGTGGAGAGCCCATCCTCCGAGTACGCGAACGTTGTCGTATCGTAGGCGGTGCCGTCTTCATTGAAGCATTTACTGGAAACTAGCAGGCCGTTTTTGGAAATATGATCCTCACGAGACATCATGTATTGTCCCGAAATTCTGGTCACCATCGATCCGTCGTCCGCAATTTTAGTAACCTCAATCTTCGGCGCCGGGCCGTTGAACGTCGTCTTGGTGTACTCGCTCCCCGTAGAGTCCACGGCTAGTCGAGTCCCCGTACCGTCTTTATTCACCGCGAACATCGCACCGCCGAAATTGACGGCGACAGTACCATCTTGATTGATCTGTGCGACGTCCACCCGGCCGCTATAATTCGAGAGATACATGGACCAGGCATTTTCGAGGGATGCTGGGGCACCGCCAGTAGGATAAACAAGACTGACAAAGTACTTCGCTGCGTCAGCCACGGTGCTGAAGAATTTCTCCGCGCCACTGGATATCGCAATATCAACGGTATGTAGCGCACCGGCAGCTACGGTGGGGACATTGAGTTCCTTGACATAGTCGTAGATATGGCTACGAACGGAGTTCAGCAGGATCTCGCTTTGTTTAGAGAATGCGGAAACGGAGTTCACTCGCTCCAGCCAGGCGTCAGCCTGCGCGCGGATTTGGGCATCCGCGCTGAACTGGCTGATCCCCCAAACAGCCGCGTAGCTGGAGTTGCCCACATAGAACTCATAGAAGGGGTTCGTCTGACCATTGAGCAACCCCTGCCAGAAAGCCTCACGACCTTCCGCGTTGTCGCCGAATAGAGCAAAAGGAGTGTTCAATGTCCACGCATCGTGAGGCAATTGATGATCAATGAACACCGCGTTATGAAGACCCCACGCTTCTTCAGCGGTGATGTCGCGAGTTATCTCTCCGTTTTCCTCAATTTGCTCCTTCAAGATGGCGAGATAGCCTTTAGCCATATCCTCTTTAATTGAGGAAACATCTGCTTCCGTGAGTGTCCGGCCAGATTTCGCTGCGGTTTGCTCCAAGAATGCAATGGCAACAATCCCGCTGGAATTGCTCGCGGACAGTACGCCGGCTGCGAGGCCGGCATATTTGAACCCTTGACTCTCCAGATAGCCATAGAACTCACGAAATTTCCCGTCGATCACCAACTTCTCGATTGACCGAAAATCCTTTTTATCAATTTTCAATTTCATATTATTACCTCCAGATATAAGAATTATCTCATCACAAAGCTAACAATGACTTCTCTCAACGTTTCCTGCATCCTCCGCCAGTCCTTCAACTCACTTTTCAAATAGGAAAATGAAACCATTGCGTTGATCTCGGGAAGAATGAACTTTTGCCTACATTGTTTTTTTCCCGTAGGAACAGGGCTCGCGCCCTCACCACACCTGATAACCGTCTGCCATGCTTCATCATCGAAGATGAGGGAAACATTACTGAAGTCGCTCCTCGAATAATCTGGACCAACTAAAAGTAGCTGCTTCAGACCGTAGATACGCTGACCGCTATCAGCATATGTCCATTGGTTTACCCCGGCTTTGGCTATTCGGCCGATTAGCCCCTTCATCCATTGCTCGGGGGGGGCGTTTATCAATTGAACGGATACTCCAACGCCAATCCATGGATTTTCCGAAGGGGGGCCGCTAAGCGCCTTGGCGACCTGCTGGGCCTCGTCAACTCGACGGGGCCGCATTTCCGGTGGCAGGACGAGAATGGAGAAGCTCTCAAGCGGAGAATCCTGTGTCCGAGCTGGCTTGCTCTTGACGGGAGTCCATGGATCATCCCCTTTGTATTGCGGCGGAAAGAAAACGTATTCACCCGGAATACGAACATTCACGCCATTCAAGGCGCCCACAACGTCGTCCGGGAATGAGCGCCCGATCTCGCGAGGCGGGGTTGGCGCACCTGACGGGCTCCTCCCACACCCGGCAATTGCTGCCACAATGCTCAGGCCGAGAATCGCAAATAAAATTGATTTCCGATTCATTTTTACTCCCTCATCGATCTCAGTATTCCGCTGTAGATAGGCTCTATCAAATAATCGATGGCAGTCCTCCTTTCGGTGCGAATGAAAATCTCCGAAGGCATTCCCGCAGCTACCTCAAGACTCTTGCCCGCAAGCGCGGAGGCCTTCGCAATGGAGTCATGTTGGAGCGAAATGCGGACGGGATAATAGGGGAGCCGCGTGGAAGGATCCTCCAGCCGATCTGCGCCGACGTAGTAGACCCTTCCATCCACGGTCGGAGTCATCCGCTGCTTGTACGCCGTCAAGCGAACATCGGCGAGGCTGCCGACACGCACGTGCGCGATGTTCTCGGGCCTCACCCTGGCTTCGACAACTAGTGGGGCGTTCGCCGGCATGATGTCCATGACGGGTTCTCCCGCCGCGATCACGCCACCGGCCGCATGAACCTTCAGATCCATCACAACCCCTTGCGATGGCGCGCGAATTTGCAACCTTGACACGGTGTCCGCGAGTGGCTTGATCTCCTCCCTTAAGGTAAGGAGTTGCCGCGTCGCCTCCTTTAGCTCGTCCGCCGCCTGCTTCATGTAGTCGCTTTTGACGGTACGCTGGCGAAGTTCCAGGTCAATCCTGCGCTGGCGCGCGCGATTGATCTCGGCTAGCTGCGACTGGTACTTGCTCTGATAGTCCATCTGATCGCGATTGAGCTGCAGTAACCTGGCTGTGGAAATGAAACCTTGGGCCCTCAAGCGCTCATTGAGATCAACCTCTTGCTTGGCGCTTTGCCAACTGGAGTGGGAGACTTCCGCGCTCACTGTTGCGATCTTCAGTTCCTCGGAGACGTGCCGGATTTGCTGCTGCAATAGCGCAAGCTGTGCTTGCAGATCATTGCGTCTGGTGTCGAAAGCAGCCTTCTCCTTGGCCATCAGCTCCTGCTTCCCGGCTTCCATGGCCGATGGCAAGTCGATGGCAGGCCAGTCAATGGCGGCCCGAAGGTTATGTTCTGCCGTCAGCCTAGCCGTCTTTAAGGTGAGCGTGAGCAAGCCGACCTGTTTGGCGTCAAGGTCTGCGCCACCGCGGATGTCGTCGAGGAGGACCAGAACCTGCCCAGCTTCCACGAGCTCGCCCTCGTGAACGAGGATCTTGCTGACAATCCCGCCCTCGCGGTGCTGCACTACCTTCCGCTCTCCTTCCGGCTTTACCACGCCTTCAACAACAACGGCTCCGCCGAGCGGCGCGAGGCTACCCCAGAGGATCAACGCAAGCGTGCCCGCGGTCATAACCAGGCTCCCCCTACGCGCGATGCCATGAGGTAACGAAAGCGCGGCACCGGGGGATGCTGGAAAGCTGCGCACGGTAGGCAATGAGGTGGCGTCTTTCATTTACGCGACTCGATTCATTGACGGATAGACGCCTTTCGGGGCGTGCCGCTCCGCCGCGATTTCGCGCACGTGCTCTGGCTCTCCGAAGTAGACGACCCGACCACCGTCCAATTTCAGAGCCTTGGTAGCAATACTGAGCAGGTCAGGCCGGTGGGTGATGGCGACGACAGTGCTTCCACGTTGCGTTAGCGTTTGCACTGTTGCACGCAATGCCGCTTCGCCGAGTTGATCCAGGCTGGAATTTGGTTCGTCGAGAATGATTAGGCAAGGCTGCCCATATACGGCGCGCGCCAGAGCAATTCGTTGCCGTTGGCCTCCCGATAGTTGATATTGGTTTTCAGCGAGCCTGGTCTGATAGCCGCCAGGAAGTCTAAGGATCAGGTCGTGAGCGCCGGCAAGCTTGGCCGCCTCTACAACAAGCTCGGAATCGATCTCCCCGCCATGGCCATTCCCCATCCTGGCGATGTTCTCGGCGACGGTGCCGCTGAGAAGCTCGACATGTTGCGGGAGATATCCTAGATACGCGCCAAGAGAATGGCTGGGCCACCGCGATATATCGGCGCCGTCGAGTCGAACGACACCATTCTTCGGCGCGTTCAACCCCGTCAGCAAGCGAGCGAGTGATGACTTCCCGGATCCGCTCGCGCCTGTGACAACCAGGAAATCGCCCGGCCCAATTGCAAAGCTCACTTGTTGGAGCACTGGCCACTCCACCCCCGGGGGGGACCATGAGATGTCTTCAACCTGTAGGCGGCCAACTGGCGCAGGAAGCTCTATAGTCTGCACGCATTGTATGTCCCTAAGTTTGCGCAAGGCGCTTTGCAATGTGGGGTATGCGTGCGCAACGTCCATGAACGCTTTCCATGATCCGACTATCTGTTCAATGGGTTGCAGAGCCTTGCTGAGCAGAATGGTGGTCGCAAGCATCACGCCCGGCGTCGCCATATGCTCGATGACAAGCCAAGCACCCGTTCCAAGCATGACAATCTGGAGGAACTGTCGGAATGCCTTAGTCAACGTCTTGAAATCGGAATTGATCGTGGCAATTTCCGACGCACTATGTGTGGCAAGTGAACGAGTCGCCTGATAGCGGCCCATCATCGAATTCAAGCTGCCGAGCGCTACTATCGATTCCGCGTTGCGCATCATCTGTCGCATGTCATCGTTTGCCTTTTGATTTGCGACGGCATGACTTTCCTGCGGCGCTTTGCTTCGCATGTGATTGATCCATGCCAGCGCAAGCAGGACGACACCCCCTAGAACGGTGAGGCCACCGAGCAGAGGATGAAAGAGAAAGATGACGATCAAATAGACCAAAGCCCACGGTGCATCGACAGCAACAACAAGCGCGTGTCCAGCTACAAATTGACGGATGGTTTCAGCATCCCGGGTTGCTTGCTGGAGCTCTGGGGCCGGCCCGCTCGCAGAGGCTTCAACCAGCGCTCTTAGCAACGGCGGCGAGGCCTCTCTGTCGAACTGTTCACTGGATTTTGTCAGCAGGTGTCCGCGAGTACGCTCGAGCTCCATGCTCATCACCAGGGCGATCGTTGTCACTGCGGCGAGCATGCCCAGTGTCTCTAGGCTCCGGCTAGCGAGCACCCGGTCGTAGACCTGCAGCATATATAGCGACGGCGCAAGCTGTAGCAGGTTGCTCACGGCGCTATACAAAACAACGTAGCGGAGATGTCGTCGGAAGAGTCTCAGCATTCACCTGCCCTGAGTTACCAGAGGAATGCCGCACATGAGCAGCAGGGTCGCTCTGAGTACGATTTTTAACGGTGACTGCCCCCCATCAACGGCGCCGCGGTCCTCCACCAAGTCGTCACCACAGTGTCGGACTGCACGCTGGCGCTCACCCCGGCAAACGGCGCATCGGACGGACTCGGACGGCAGTGGAACGTGCCGGGCATGGGACGGGCGATTTCGTGTTCGGGCATGCCGTTGCCTCCTTGTGATGAGGTTCCCGCTGATGTGCGTAATGGACGCCGCAATGGGTGACCCCGGTACCCCATAGGCCTTGGATCATGGTTGGCGCCGACAGGCCATTGGCTGCGGACCAGAAAACCGGGCCGCTAGGGTAGTCGAGGTCAAAGCCAGATGGCTCTGATCAACCCATCTCGGTCGTTCATCCATGAGCGCAAAGTCCGGATTGCCGTCGTTCATCGCCGGGTCACCCACCTTGCAATCTGGCCAGGTAGCGTGGTCGCCCTCCGCCGCAACGGCGACATCGCGATGCGTAAAACCGATCCCCGTGGAAATCAGCACCCCGCCTGTGCCGGTCTTGTCGCCATGTTTCAGGGCCTCCCGCATATCGTCCATGCCATCCTCCGTTGTCAGGTCGCCGACACGCTAAGTGGTCGGACACCTCGCCAATATGCCCGCGGATCGCCTGATCGGCATTGGGAAATTTCTGCAAGAACGTGAAGAAAATTCCCTGAGTGAGCGGGAATGCGACATGAAGTTGGGAGGCGGGTTCTCATCCGGACGCCGCGCAAAGCGGCGGTGGTGTTGGCTCGGCTTGCCGGCTGCCCGATCCTCCCCGCATCCTCTGCGGGCCTGTCCCTTTGTGCACCGGCTCAGGCTGAGGTCAGCACGCACGATTGTTCCGCCATGAACAGTACGCGACGTTGACGGCTGAGCGGATGCCGCCCAGCCATCGGCTCTCAGAACAACGCATCGATACGATTCACGCTGGCGTCAAGCTGCTGCCGCAACGGCGCCAGCAGGCTATGCAGGCCAATGCAATCGATTGCCGCGTCGGCTTGCAGATCGAGCAGCGTCAGGATGGCGCCCAGGCCTGCGCTGACGCGCAGGAGTTCGTCGAAGCTCTGCATGATGGCTTCGCGCCTGGGGTCATCCGGCGGGGGTGTCGTTTCCTCCGGCAAGAGCGCTTGGGCAATCATGCTGAGCGTGGATGCATCGGCGGTGGGAGCGAGTGTTTTCATGCGTGCGGCCATGGGATCACCTCTTTGGCGAATGACAGGGTGTGTTGATTGGTCGTCGCGCCCATGCCGGCTTGCTGGGTTAGGCCGGCCGGGCGAGGGGGCAGCGATTGCCTCGCGCCCCAGATGCTCAACAACCCAGTTCCCCGCCAAGGTACTGGCGGGGGCTGGGTACTGCGGTTACCCCGGTCATGTCCTGCAGGTCCCCTCTTGTGAGGGACTGCTACAGGGATCCCGATTTTGATTCGATGGTCGTGATGTTGGCCAAGTGGGCCAACGGCATGATTTACGTGGCTACGCCGTGTGGCCGAAGACCCTGCCTACGTCGGGGTAGAAGCGGGCCGCAACGCAGGCGCGGATCGCGAACGAACCCCGCAGGCCCGGGTACAGCGCCTGCACCGGTTCACTGCCTGGTCCAGCTGCTGCTTCAGTGGCATCAGCAAGGCATGCAGGCGGCTATCGCCCGCGTGCAGGTTCAGCAGCGTGATGACGGATTCCAGATGCGCGCTGATGCGCAGCAGTTCGTGGCAGCCTTGGTGGGTAGCCTCGTGGCTCGGATCCGCTTCGTGGTCGGGCAGCAAGGGCTCGGCGATCAGCCTGGCATCCACGGCAGCTTCCCGTGCTTCGGCAGCGGTGCGCGGGCGACGTTGGCGGGCGGTCATGGGTACCTCCTGTTTTGTGATCGGGGTGCGGTCAGGGTGCAATCGCGGACATCGGTATGGCGATGGGCGGCGTTGGCGACCATCGTCCCGGCACGCGGCGGCGGCGGGTGGTTGCCTCGATAGGCGTGTGACACCCCACCGCCTGCGGCCTTGCGGGCTGCGGTGCAGGTGTGGGGAACGGGTGTGGCTCAGTACAGCGCTTGCACGCGGTTCACTGCCTGGTCTAGCTGCTGCTTTAGCGGCGCCAGCAGGGCATGCAGGCCGTTGTTGGCGGCTTGCTCGTCGGCCTGTAGCTCCAGCAGGAGCAGAAGGGATTCCAGGCCTGCGCTGACGCGCAGGAGGTCGTGGCAGGTTTGGTGGATGGTTTCGTGGGTTGGGGTGGTTTCGCCTGCTCGGGCGAGGGGCTCAGCGATCAGCTTGGCTTCGGTGGCTGCTTCTCTTGCTTCGGCAGCGGTGCGTGGGTGGCGTTTGCGGGCGGTCAAAGGCTTCTCCTGTTCCATTGGGGTAGTCGAGTAGTCCGGAAATGCAGTGCGTCATCAGGTGCCGACGAGCGTGCGCCAAGCGAATAGGATCACCGCATGGGCGATAATGCGACTGGCCATGCCTCTGACACCCGCCCGCGCACGCTCGCGCCGGCGGGCTTGGTTGCTTTTTGAGAACGCAAAAGGCCCTCACCTCGACAAATTTTTTGTCGAGCCGTCAGTTTGGTTACGCGAGTCCCGCTCGCGGTAGCCAGGTACTTGAGTAACAGCCCGGTCCTCGGCAACTGCAATCGCTGCCAAGGGCTTGTACGGATGAGTTCAAGCTCGGTGCGGCCTACGGGCGCTGCCTACGGAACCCCTCACGAACATGAATGTAGACGATGAGAATAATTTATGCCAATAGATATGCGCCATCGCGTTGTCGAGTTGATAGATTTTGTGACGGATAGCCATCGTCGGTTCAAGCACATGGAAGACCTGACTGGCATCAAGGCCGCCAGCTGGAAGAATACCTACCACCAGGATCAGCGTGTCGTTCAGGAGATGGTCGAGGCCATCGGGAAGGTTTGGCCGCAGTATGGGTACTGGCTCGTCACTGGGAAGACGGATGAGGAGCATGGTCACACTTCGCCAATTCGGGATCGGATTGCGCGGGATTTGGAGAGGGTTAGAGCGGAAGAGGGATAGGGGGCCGCTAAGGACCCTCGTCGGGCTTCAATCTCAGATTTCCGGGGAAGGCCCGCGCGGATCGTCAGGAAGAAGTAGTAAGAGTGACCCCGGTACCCCAAAGCCTTGGATCATGGTTAGCGGCCAGAGGCCATTGGCTGGGGACCAGAAGCCGGTCGGGAGGAGTAGTTGCGGTCAAGGCCAGATGGCGCTGATCGCCCCAAAGCCGTCTCTCTGAATGGCCGAAAGCGGACCTCAACTTCAGAGAGCCGGATAGCGAAAAAGCCTCCATCAATGAAAGTTAGGCCTGTCCTGCATAGACCTACGGTGAAATCGTACCCGGGGTGGCCGGTCCGGCTGAACGCGGCTTTCCCGTTTTCCCCGCCGCCTTCTTTGCAGCCCTTTTCTTTGCGACCTTCGCCGCGACCGCTGCAAGATGGACAACAGACTCCGGGATATGCATCAGACTGACCGAATACCCAAAAGCTGAAATCGACTTACCACAGTGCTGCAATGTCACCTTGCTAAAGAACGGGATGTCAAGCGGAGTGCCAGCCGGACCGTCGATAATTGCGTAGACAACCTCGTTACCGCGCGCCGAAAACCGATTTGGCAACTGCGGCAACGCTAAAGTCGCCAGTTGTTTGTTGACTTCGGCCACGAAGTTACTTTCCCTGACAAGGAGGGTGGACGCCACGAGGCCCTGCGAGAAGAGGTGGCTCAAAGTGGCAGAGCTGCGCCCACGCTTCACATGGATGAATTCGATGCCTCTAGAGGTTCCCGCCGGTGGGACTTTGAGGATGTCACATACCTCAATCTTGTCATACGTTCCCCCGAACTGGACGAGCCGACGGTCGAGCATTCCATAGGTGCGAGGGCTTGCTGCACAGACTGCTTCATTGTAGGGCCCCTCGCCAGCGTGCTCGTATTGCATAAACGGAGGCGCAAACGTCTTGCGCGGCAACGAGTTGAAGTATTTCTCGACGGCACTCTGGAAGGTTCCCTCAACCCTGAACCAAGTTCCGACATGCAGGATGAAGAGATCCAGGTTCTTCTTTATCTCTGCATAGATGCATTTGAAGGCGCTGAACCGCTGCGCCGGCAAACCACTGGCCGTGAGCATGAGGATCTCTCTCCTCTTGACTGTCTCAAGTGTGGCGTCCTTGCGCAACGTCGCCAGAAATCTTGCTAGGTCGAGATTCGCCTCGGTGTCCGCCTCGTCTGTATTCGACGCATACCGAAAGCCGGTTACCTGACTCCAGTCAACAATGTCAGGTACCGCGAGCCACATATTCTCTAGATTTCGCGCACTTAACCGATTCCAGACCTCTTGATCCAGTTCGTCGATGAGCGCCTTGTCCTTTACGGGCAATAGATTCTCGACCCATGCAAATTGGCTATTGTGGCCCTGCGCGTCGCGCGCTAGATAGTCCTTCGACTCAGAACGTTCGAGTGCAACCCTGAGGAGTGCTGACAGATCAGAAAGCTCAATAGGCACCGAGGCTTTGAGTGAGTCAATGCCAGCGATTAGGCCTCCCAGGGTCTTCCTGTACTCCGGTTTGGTGAAACCCACGAGCCCTCGCAAAACGTCTTGCTCGGGACTTATCATGAAGTCAGAAACTGAGGATGCTTTGACCGTCTGAACCCTGCTGATCTTCGGCGACGCGTCGAAGGTCTGACGGTCAATAGAGGCAACCTTATCGGGCGAGATGCTGTTCAAAACCACTCGAATGCCGAAGCGGTCCTCGATTAGCCGCGGTTCCACCATAAACCGCCCATGTCCAAACGCAAGAGCAAACTGTCGCCCATCCTGCTCGATCAGCAAGATCGCCGAGACACTCCGGTTCTTCAATTTGGCGAGCGGGGAGGCGTCTGCGAGCCCTTTTCGAACGAAGTCGAGCCACTCAGGTTCTGTTTCTGTGATGGGCTTTCTGATATACAGCGTACCGAACTCGCCCGTTGGTCCGAGCGGATGATCTTGGGTATTTATCTGTACAGCCTTGCCCGAACTCCCAATCGGCCGAGCTAAAAACTCTTTCTGCGACCAAAGACCATTCGATGCGGGATCAGGGTTTACCTTGAGAAGATACACATTCAGTGCGATTCTCTTTTTGCCAAGTGCTCCTGCCACAGATACCTCCGTTCCGTTTGTTCAACCGGGCGTCACAGCTAACGGTCAACCCAGGCCACGTTCACGCGGGCGCTTGATTTTCCGCTTTGCAGCAGTTGAGATGGTATTCGCAGATTTTACACAGCCATTTCCATCGCGTATCGACTCCGCCGAGTCGTCTGTTGCAATCGCTCCCCACTCAAGGAGGGGGCCGTGCAGAGCAATCACTAATCCCCCGACTGAATGTTGCATAGGACGATTCCTATCGACATACTAATGAGCAAGAAAAGGAGCATGCGTACGCGTGCCAAATAATCGGGCGAAAAGGGGAAAGAGGTTGAGCATTCCAACGGTTGAAAGGTCGGCCATCGCCTTAGCGATGAAGGAGTTCGATCGGAAACTCCGAGCGACCAAGGATTGGAAGGGATGGGATAGCAAGAGGTCGCAGCTTTATGCGATCTCTGAGGGTGGGGCGCTATATCCGCCAAAACAGATTATTTCCATGGCCACCGGCCTCTCGGTCAGAGGCTTTTACGGCGGCCGCCCTACAAATTCCTATCTTGAGGAGCGGGGATTCAGGATTGTACGGCTCGCGAACGAGCATCAAGCGTCGGAGCACAGCGAACCACCGAGCTTCTCGCTCGGGAAGATTTACGATAGACGAGCTGACATACATCTACCCTTCGGTGGCAGCTGGCAGAGTGGCATAGCTCCGTCGAGCACAGCCCAGGCCATATTCATCTTCACGGGCGATAGCGGAGAGCAGTATGGCTACGTGGACGGCCGAGATGAGCTTGGGGTGTTCTCCTACACCGGTGAGGGCCAAGTTGGCGATATGACGTTCACCCGTGGCAATCTAGCCATCCGCGATCACGCGGAGAATGGGCGAGCACTGCATTTGTTCAAGTCGCTCGGCAAAGGCAAGGGTCAGGAATACCTCGGCGAGCATGCCTATGCCGGATACTTGATTCGCCTCGGCCCCGATAAGAATGGGAACCAGCGCAATGTGATCGTCTTCCAACTTGTCCCTGTTGCATTGCTGGACGACGAAAGCGGTGCGTCATTCGAAGACGAAGCCACTGTGGCAGCGCCCTCCGATTTGGAAGAAGCACGGCGACGAGCTATGGAAGCGTTTCGCGATTCAAAAGGGGAAACCGGGAAGACCGCGCTCAGGCGGCTCTATCAACGCAGCAAGCAGGTGAGAGACTATGTGTTGCTGCGTGCCGAGGGAAAGTGTGAGTCGTGCCACCAGTTGGCAGCGTTTCAGAGGAAGGATGGGTCCCCGTACTTGGAGCCACATCACACGACGCGCGTTTCGGACGGTGGTCTCGACCATCCGCGTCATGTGGCGGCGATATGCCCGACATGCCATCGGCACATTCATCACGGGCTTGGGGGGCATCAAAAGAATGTGGAACTAATAGAAGCCATTGCCGTTAAAGAGTCAGAGCTATAGGATCGACAGCCGCAGCGATCATCCACCGTGGCCGCCGCCGGCAACGCCATGAAGAGACGGATCCGAAGGCTTCACTCGTATTCCGGCTGCTTTTCACTTCACTGAAGCATGGCAACGAATGGCGGACCAATGTCTCGTTTCCTTATCAGCAGGGTAGAAAAGGAATTTTCGGAAGAGATTAGTGATACGTTTTTGCGCTCTCGGGAAGTTGAGCACGCCACGTCTCCGAAGCTGTCTATTATCCGGCCTGATTTGGCTACTAACTAGCCTTCGAGCCAACAAGCTACACGGCTCCCCATAAAGCCCTGCGATAGTCTAATCACGGGTCAACCATAGAGCCCGTTACATTGGGATCTCTGGCTGGCCCGATTTCCTACGGACACTGATCGCACCCAATAGGAGGGCTCGAAGAAGCATCTAAAACGCATTAGATGATGCCCAGTGAGCTTACTCGAGTCGACTTTGGAAGAAGCGCCGCGTTCCTTCATCCATGAAGTACACATAGCATCCTTTGATACCACGCGTGAGCAAAACCCGATATGTGTTCTTGACTAGCTCCAAGAACCGGTCTTTCGAGCGCTTGACAGTTGAGTCGGCAGATCTTCCAACATCCCCGATCCATTCTCCGGCATCCGCGTCGTAACGTAGGTCTGGACCGAAAATCACCCCAACGTAGTCAAATTCGAAACCCTGAGCTGTATAGATGCATCCCACTTGTTCAATGCCGCCTGGGTCGGATGCCCAAAAGTTCGATTTCGGGATCCCCGCTGATAGCCTGCCCGCATCGGGTTTTGCATTCCAGGGCATTTCCCACGCACCAATTTGCACGTCATTGACCAAGGTCCCCTCGGGGCGCGGATCGCTCCAGGGCCAACAAAATCCCGCCACTAAACGCGCTGTGCTTCCGGATGTGTTTTTGGCTCTTACCCTCTGCTCAAGTTCTTCAATGGAGCGGCAGATCCCGAACTCATAGGCCTCGGTCACTGGCCAAAGGACATTGGGCGTTCGTCTCACATCAAGCGTGTTGTCGACCCAGTTAATGAAACCATCTGACCCGCCGCATCGAAATTGGGTTTCAAGCGTGAACTCGAAGAGCTCGGCATTCAGCTTCGCTGCGGTCTCGCGTACGAGTTCAGCGCTGCCGACTTCACCCGGGCGGACAACCTGGAGATCATCAATAAAGAAGACTGACACCTTGGATGCTTCTATCAGTTCCTCAATCTGAGTCCTTCCAGACCTATGCTCGGCCTTCGTGAATCGGGTTGCACTGACGGCCCTGATCCGATGCGCTTCGTCCACTATTAGCGCGTCGAAAAATCCCGGTTGGATATCGCCTCTCATATTGAAATGCGTGTATCCAAATTGGGCTGAAGCACGTGTCCCCACAACCTTCTTGATATTCTCGGTAAACGCCTTTGATCCGGTCGCATGAAGCACACTAAATCCTTCCGCGGACAGCTCCCCAAGCAAGTGAAGAGCGATCACAGACTTGCCAGTACCCGGGCCGCCCTGAACCAGCACCATCGTTCGTTTTTTTTGAAGACGAGCTGTTGCTCGAACTCGAGATAGCACCTTGTTGAAGACAACCTTCTGGTCGTCCAGCAATACGTAGCTCGTCTGCCTCCTGACTACACTCGCAGTATGCTCGAGGAGCTTTTTGCTCTGAGCAAACTTGCTGGAGAGCACTTTTTCCATAACCGGCAGGCCCTTGGCCCTCGCTAGTCGCGCTCGTAGATATCCCCTGAAGGCGTCGACCTGATCACCTCCGAAGACCGGATAGGCCTTCAGCAGCGCCTCATGGCGAGTCTGGTAGATTTCGCTCTCGGGATCGTGCTGTAGGTTGTGTAAGAAGACGCATGAGGAAAGTTCGACTTCGCCGGAACTGAATGCTGAGTGTACATCCTTCAAATACTGCTCGTACTGACCAACCTGGCGAGAAGGGTGAAGGACGTCCCGCTGACATCCAGCAAGCCATGTGGAGACGCAATCCTCCGTCTCACTGGGACCGACCTCAGCCCATTGCTTCAATTCCACCACCACAGCGTGAGGATTACCGCTCTCATCGTGGCCGGTAATCATGAAATCCAATCTTTTGGCGCTCAACGGGAGCTGGTATTCGAGCACAACGCCATGATCTGTTAGACGCGCATGTTGAAGGGAAACCGCCATCTGCAGCAGCGAGTTCTGCCACGACGTCACCTCTTGCTTTGAGGGGCGATATCGAAATGCCTGGAAAAACTTGTCCTGAAGCTCGCCGGCGATTGCATTCCTTGTTGTCTGATCGATAAACTCCTGAGAGCTCCCCGCGTATAGCTGCATGACTGCGTATCCCGATTTATTCTTTCAATCTGTGCTATCTCAAGTTACCCCCCCCT
The DNA here is from genome assembly GCF_058801495.1 of Cupriavidus sp. GW822-FHT03E04. Classification (NCBI taxonomy): domain Bacteria; kingdom Pseudomonadati; phylum Pseudomonadota; class Betaproteobacteria; order Burkholderiales; family Burkholderiaceae; genus Cupriavidus; species Cupriavidus sp. GW822-FHT03E04. The sequence continues at coordinate 154,072 of NZ_JBXANI010000002.1, read as the reverse complement.
AAAAATGGGCAACCTGAAACTCGTTTCGCATGAACCCGTGCAGTAATATCGCATCCCTTAGGACCGAAGTATCACTCAATCAGGTCTGGGCCTTCACCTCAGATAGAGCGGCCTTGAGCTGCACTGCAACTAGCTTCTTTATATCGGAAACGCGTTTTTGATATGCCTCTACTCGAATTTGATTCAGCGAAAGGATCGATGGACGACTCGGCAGACCAGACAACAACGGGCCAAAGTTTTTCCACACTAGAACACGATCTTTCGCGTGACCAAGCTGATCATTCAAAAACAAGATTCGCGCATCCAGATAATCCAGGAAATTGTTAATTTTTTTATAAGAATATTCCTCCGAATTATTTGCAAATAGCTTCACCCGGTCGAAAAGGTCTTTTGTCGTACCAACAACACCAGTACGAGCCTCGGAGCGAACCAGCTGCTTTCGTGTCGCCTTCGACAAGAACAGACTCTCCAGAACGCAGGCATCGGCAAGCATTTTTGACGAAGCGAAGACGGCTGATAGGGACTCCTCGAAGTCCTGATATTCACCAATCACATCTGCCAGGGACCCATAGACAGTCGCATATACAATGAGCGATCCGTCCTTCGTCTTTACCTCCGGTTTAATATCCGAACAAAGTAGCAACTTCCCTCGAGCCTCTTGATAGTGCTTAACCTCCACCTCGTAGGCGGCCTTTTCAGAAGCACTCAAGCTTATTTTTTCAATCCTTGCATAGCCCTGAGAAAGGATTGTTTCTCGCACGTAATCTGCCATATCTACGATTAGATAATTCTAGATTTTGAATAATTATCTCTAAATGCCTCAATTTTCTCGCGGCGAGCATCGCTTCCTGGGCGCTCCCCAAGAATCTGTATGAGACCCCTCGACAAATTCATTAGAATTAATGTCTCGTACGCATAACTTAACATCTCCTCATGTCGAGTCGAGAAGAATAGTGCAGAATTTCTGACGTTGAAATTTAGTGCATAGGCCATAGCGTAAGACCTAAAACACTTTTCTACGTCATCTTCGACTAAACCCAGAAGATAAACCGAGGAGAGGTATGAATCCAAGGACGGAATTGATGTGATGTGATAATCAAATCCTGATAAATCATCGACCGAGCAGCACTCACTTATCTTTTGATAAATCAAGTCGGAGTCAGCCCCCAACAGGAACTGACTTCTCTCACGTAGATGCGCCCCAAGTGCTCTTGTTAGCGTACGCAACGCCGCCTCTGCCGCACTCGCAATTCCGCCAAGAAAGGCGCTCGCCTTCCTAATGGGAAGCTGCATCCAAAATGCAGAATTCTGATTTAGAATTTTCAGGATTGGCGATTCGTAGCTATCCAATCGCTCATATTCTGCTATTTTATTTACTAAAAAAGTCTCAAGCTTGCGAGTTGCCGTCAGAAGATAGGGCTCGGTGTATAGACCACTAACATCGAATATCCGCTTATTATCGGGGTGCTCCTCCCGAATCAAGATTGTCGGCTTCGCCGACACAGATAATCGAACCCCTAATTCGAACATCACATTAGGATTAGCATGACTCCCGGAGAGGTCACATATCACAACATCCGCCCTCGCCAAATCTTCAATTATGCGATCCAGGATAAGAAACGAATTACCCGATCGAACAACCTCATATTCGTCGTGTAAAATCTTACTTTCCTCGATTGGCAGCCTAATATAGTCATTAAAGAAAGTGGTCAGATCTGCCTGCCCTCGTCCGTTGGCCTCCACGAAAGGCATTATGACAAAAATCTTCTTTTTTGCGCCCGCCACGTTAGTGCTCACCCGCCCCCCCCCCAGATAGTACGATGCGTGTAGGATCACGCACTTCACACAATCATAACGTTGTGCGCATTCGAGAGCCACCCCCACAGAGTAGTGTCAAGTCTGGGAATTGTTTTTGTCGCAATGCTAGCCCCAACAGGCGGCCAACGGGGCGATTTATCCCGCACACACCGGGGCTCTTGCCATACGCCATGAAGCCCGCACAGAGTCGTGGTTCCCGAACGCCACAGAAAAGCCATTCCCCGGAATCGCCAGCCGCTACCTTCCGACCAAACTTACCGCAGATGCGGGTTTCAAACCGATGTATAGATTGCAGAGAGTTACGATCCGGATCACATTCAACGCTGCGAAGCGGACAACGCCATATTCCGGCTAGCCCCGGAATTTCTCTCCATGATTGTCCGCTTAATCGGCTACGCGAAATGCACCTGAGCCACTGGTTCCACCTTGGTCGGCCTGTAGCTGGCGAAGTGCTCAGCTACAGAAGCTGAGACTGGCCGCCGCTTACCTATCTCTTCGTCGAAGCACCCATAGACATTCGCCATACGATCATCGCCATCAGGGATGCCGGCTGCCTTTAGGAGCTAGCGCTGGCCCGCTATCAAAGGCCTCTCGACGCTAATTGTCGATACCGTAATGGGAAAAATAATGGGCTGAATTTTATGCCTCCATTAACAAATCGACCTCTCCGGGTTTTTCGCTAGTATCGCCAAATAAGTGAGTTTGGGTTTTCCCCTCAAATGGACGGGCAAGTCGCTGTAGCCTTTTGTGAGGGAATGTGGCCTCTAGAACTTCGGCTATTGTGCTAAGCGTAAAGTCACGCGCATCCACCCTAACCAAAATACGCGCATCCTTTGCAAGCAGGGGGGCCGCACGAGAAAAGGTCGTTTCGATTAATCTCTTATAATTATTTCTGCCTTGGAATTTATTTTGCCATTCGCCACTCGAATACGTCGGATGATCTGGCCCGCCCAGCATCCATCGCCGAATCCACTGGTCGTAGTTGTAATTCACAATGCCAAAGTATGGTGGTGATGTCAGGAGTAAGTTAAAAGGACCGACTGCCCTTGCTTTGCCCAGGTCGCGTGTACTATCGCCAAAAATTGCCTTGATATTTTTACCATGCTTAAAAATCCCGTGTCGATATCTCCAATTTAGCTTGCTACGTATAAGGTCACATCCATCCAGGGGCGCCGGCGTCATATCTCGCTCCTTCCACCACCGGACCGCGTAGTCCGGCGCCATAGACTTAGTCTGGCGCATTTGGTTACTAAGCGAATCATTGACCTTACCGTGGAGGTCCACAAGAATAAAGGCCATCAGGGTGCGGTCGACTTTGCTGTCCTTCCATCGAAGATGGGTACGTGCGGCGATCAAGAATTGGAGCACACTCTTGCAAAACGCCCACGAAAAGAATTCTGGCAATTCGGGCACATCGGTCTCTCTCGCTACTATCTCCAGTTCGCCCAGGCGACGGAGTACATGGCTCTGTGATGCCGGATCCGTTTTCGTACGCGCATATAGCCACGCGATAGGATTGATTTCTATCCCCGCGGCGTCGCGTCCTAGCACAGAGGCCGCTGCCAAAGTTGTACCACGGCCCATGAAGGGGTCTAGTACCGCGTCGCCGGGTGCCGAATGTTCTTCAATAGCAGATAGCGCGAATTCCGCTGGAAACATGGCGTACCATGGTCCCATTCGCATCCATCTTTTGGCTGCTGCTGGAATTGTCGTTAGGAGATTTGGCGCTGTGTTGGATCCACTCATTGGCTACCTTGCCCCTCTGCCGACGTGTTCTCTAGCCAGCTTGTCAAGGACTTTTTCACCCATTTGCAGCGGAATAGCTGCCTCGGCGTGCGCTGCGATCAGAGGAATGATTGCATTCGGATATCGCATCGATACCAGCAGATCAAGCAAATCAAGTGTGTCACCAAGGCGTGGAAATTCGCTCACAGTCGCTAGTGAGCGATTATCATGCTCCGGCGTCAGAATTGCACTAATACCTACAATCATCGCGCCAGTCTTTGTCTTGTAGAGAAAGGGCCTACCATAATAAGTGTCCTTCCCGTGTGGCTTATCGCTCTCAGTAGGAACAACGAATCGTTTTATGTATGAATTATCGGGAAGTAGCGCAGATTGCGTTTCCAATCGTCCTCCTGTAATCGATTGAAAAGCCGCATCCTCGCCTTCATCGCTCTCTATACTTTCCCGATTATGGTCTGCCCGACTCTTGACGTCGAGGCGGCACCAATGGTCGAAAAATCGGCCACTTTTCTCAATCCCAAAAACGAGAATATCATCCCCCGTTTTTGCTCGAACTATATTGTTAATTCGTGCCAGTTCCCTTTTTATGGCTTGGCTTAGCCATGCCGGATGGCCGAAGATTGCTAAACTACCATCCATTACGACGGCCGTATCGGTAAACATTGCCCAGTCGCCGCTTTCGGTACAAATGCGCTCCATGTGCCGCAGATAGGCCACGAGAAGCAAATGTTCCAATACGCGCATTACTTCCCCGAAGCTCTCTCCATTTGTATTGCTATCGGTGAAACGCTCATGTATGCGCAAAATATCCGTCGTATACACCGGGTATTTACCGCATGCGCATTGTTTGCTTTCGTAATCGGGTGTAGGTAAATTATCATCACCACAGCCGTCAAGCAATGGACATTTTTGATCGCTTTGTTTAGCTTTATGCGAAAGGAGTATGTGATACGTTTCCAGCAATGTCTCGGATTTTGCTGCAGGACGCGTATTTACGAGTAGCTCGTACCATGATGCCCTAAATGAACTGCGTGCATCAGGGAAACCGTGGCGCACCATGTTTGCACTGGGCAACACGATGGGCAGAGTGTAGGCCGATTGCACTTGGTTAAAGGCTACAGGGTCTATCGTAGGCTTCTCTGACTCAGCAATTAATGTATCTACATTGATCAGCACCGTGGCAATGCTAATAAAGCTAAATTCCGCGCCCGGAAAGCCCTTCTCGTAGGGAATTTCCTTATGACTTCCGTCTATGGCGACCACGTATTTCGGTCGCCAATCTCTGCGCGCAATTTTTTCGCCGCAAGCGCGGCTATCTTCAGGGAACTCTGGTTCTCTGCACGTTTTAAGAAGCTCTTTAACGCTTGGATTTTCCACAAAGCGCCCGAGGATCTTGTGCTGGGCGAACTCGTTAGCGTACGGCATCAGAATGTTCCTGGTGGGAATCTTGCCCTAGCATTTCAACTGAAGGAAGCTGCAACTCAAAACGCTCAATCTGCACGGGGTTGATATACGGATTACTCAGCATCTTAACGCGAAGGAATCCACGGTTTTGAGCCCGCAAAATCGAGTCTTCAAAATTTGCAAAATCGTAAAATTTCCGAAGCTCACGTGTCTCGTCAGTGTTATTCAGATGTGAAATGAACCAATTCGCGGTATTTTTTAGAATATTTTTTTGTATGCTCGAGACTTCCTGAGTAGCGTACACGAGGCCAATTCGATACTTGCTCCCCTCCTTTGCCGTCCGCACCCACACGTCTTTTAGGTCATCTGCCTTGCTAGGTGGCAATAGGTTGTGCGCCTCCTCTACATAGACCAAGATATCCCTCGGGGTTTCGCCAGCGATGAATGTTCGCTGATTTCCCTTGAAGATAGACCACATAATGCGGCGTGCGGCCGCCTCATTCAATGCCGGGTCGCCACCCGCCTGGTCAATAATGACCAGTTTGCCGCGCAGCAGATCATCATAGATTTGCTGAGCGAAATCACGCGAATTGTGAGCTCCATGATACGACTGAAGACGCGCGACAGACCGTGCTCCGTTTGGATATCGAAACATTTCCAATAGTCGGGCGACATTTTGATCAGCCCATGCTTCGCCGGAGCTGTTCCTTTGAATATAGCGAGTGTTGAAATCCGCATAGCCGCTATCCTTGCTCGAAACGAAAGTCGCGAGCACCTCCAGTGCATTAGCTAGCTTTTCCCAAGTGAGGCTAGAAGCATTTGCAAGATCTAGCGCGTCAGCTGCCACGGCATATCGCGCGCTCTCGTCCGACTCTTCACAATTTCGCATCGCTTCCAGCAGTTCGCTGCTGAAAAGACCGCCTCTCCCCAGGCCGCGAATGTCGGGCTTTGCCAATTTGCTTGGCACCTCGAGACCAGCTTTAGCAAGCAGCGCGCGATAGATGAGTACCGCACGGCGATATCGCACCTGCTTTGAAGAGTCTTTAAGATTATCCGGAACCGATATATCAACCTCGCAGAAATTTCGGATGTACTTTGCAGTGTCATCGGCAAGGAGGTCGTCGAGAATATTTTTACCGACGATGAGCATATCAAGGTCCTCCGACGCCAGGACGTTTTCGCTCCAATTCGAAGGGGGATTTCCGAATGCATTGATCTGTAGCAGGCATCTGTCAGGGTCAGTTTTTGGCCTGCTCAGGCCATATGTTACTACGTCATTTTCGGAACCTGCCTTTTCCTTCCAGACATTTTTTAATGCATTGGCGGCGATATCTTCACTTCCTTGCGTATTTTCATTTGCATATTCGCCGTTGTAATCGAATATGATTTGCCCAACGCGTGTTGATTTTTCCTCCGCTCGACGGAGATCGTAGATCGCTCTTGCGATGATCTTGGTAGTGTTCGATTTTCCAGTTCTACTCATGCCGAAAAGAGCGGTGCGTTGAGCGATCATATCGGCCGGGGCGATCTGTACAGCGACTTCATCAATTCCCTGCATTGGGCGGCTTGTGCTGGCGTACCGCACGTGCCCGATAGGGACAGAATAGTCTCTCAACGGATGGCTCGGCGTAAGCGACGGGTCGCGGTAGTTTACGATCGCAAGAAGCGCGTCGCCGATAGGCTTGTATACTTTCAGACCACGGTTCGGGTAGAAATTGTTAATGTCCGTACCAAACCGTAGCTCAAGATCCCCATTAGGTTCATCGCTTAGTCGCCCCAGATAGAAGGTTCCAACTACCTCGCACATTAAGCCTGCGAACGACAGCTGATATCTTGTGTAGCCATCCATAAACTCCGTTGCGTCCCAATGCGCAGTTTCCGTGCCAGTCGCGCGCCTTGCAGCTTCTGCTCGAACAACGGTATCCATCATATCGGTAGGCGTCGGCGCTGCACCCAATACGCGTAACAGCAGCACATTCGAGTCATCCTTCAACCAGCTGATCGGCTCCTTCCAATGCTGGATGCGTGATGCAACCAGGTAGCTCAAATGAGGAATGCCACCGACGAGTTTCCTGTGATGGTCGTGGACTTGCACAGTGACATTTCGGAAGTCCATGCGGACTGTCTCACCAAGGTACTGCTCCTTCTGGACCAACCTTCCAAGAATGTCCTCAGCGCGAGCTTCGTCTCTTCGGCGCGCGGTATCTAGCACACTCAATTTCTCTTTTTCCCCTCGCTCTTCAACCACTTGAAATGGATTCGACATAGTATTCATTTTTCGTAGATGCCGGCGAAGAGGTACGAGAACCGTTCCGGCGCAGTTTAGATGTCTATTATTTAGCTCGGTGAAGCGACCCCAGCCCCTGTATCTCGGGTATCTTACCGTGGTATGCATAGCATCGCACGCTCTTCCTCGAGTCAAGCCCGGCAACTGTATCTTTGAGACGCAGAGTTTTTACCCATGCCTAAGGCTCTTGCCGCGTGTGCGATGTGGGAACGGCTACCGATGCGCGCCCAACGGATCCTATGCTTCGTGGGATTAATTTGACAGCCGTCACGCGGAGGGTATCAACGATACAACGTGGAGAGGACATAACGAGGTCGTACTGTGTCTTGCCACAGAGCTATTGCTACAACGAACGTGTATAGGCGTCTTTTTTTGGTCCCGGCCTATCGCTAGAAAGCGATGAACTCCGTTTTCGCGCCGCACCTCATAGTCACGTCCGTCGTCTTTGAGCGCTTGCTAGGCGCGCAATGGATTTCTAGACGGTGGTAGCTGGAACGTGCTTGCTACCTGTGACATCTTCAAAAAAAAAGCACTTGCGACTAAACGCAAGTGCTTGATTCAGAGCTAAAAAGCTATTTAATCGGCGGGAGGTAACATTAAGACTAATCTACGACGAATTAAGAGATCGACGTCGCAAGTGGAGTGGTGAAAACAACTTCACACATAGCCTGGACCTAGCCCCGTAACACTCAATCTCGCACAAAACATCTTTCTTCAAACATCAATATTCCGCGCAACAAGCGCATTAGACTCAATAAAATTCCTACGCGGCTCAACCTCATCCCCCATCAGCGTAGTAAAGATCTGATCCGCCGCAATAGCATCCTCGATCTGCACCTTCAGCAACCGGCGCTGGGTAACGTCCAAAGTAGTCTCAAACAACTGCTCAGGATTCATCTCCCCCAGCCCCTTATAGCGCTGACGAGACACCCCACGCTCGGCCTCAGACAACAACCACTGCATCGCAGCATGGAAGTCATTCACCGTCTGGTCGCGCATCTTCTCACCCTCGCCACGGCGCACCTTGGTGCCTTCCGCAATCAGGCCCTGGAAGGTCTTGGCGGCCAGCGACAGCGCGGCGTAATCGGCGCCGTGCACAAAATCTGCATCCAGGTGAGACAGGCGCACATTGCCATGATGCCGGCGGGCGATCATCAGGCGGTGCTTGTCCGTCTTCTCGTCAAACTGCGCATAGACATCTGCCGTGCCGTCGTCATTCACGGCGGCGCCCAGCAGGGTCTTGGCGTGCATTTCCGACAGCTTGGCCTTGAGCGCGGTGGCTGAGGCTTCGGCGGCGGCGGCGCTGTCCAGGTCCAGCTCGATGCCGTCGGCAATGGCGCGCAGGGCGTCGCTGTCCACGATGCGGGCCAGGCGGCCGATCACGGCTTCGGCCAGCTGGTACTGGCGGGCCAGCTCGGTCAGGGCGTCGCCGGCGACTTCGCTGCCGTCGGGGTTGACCAGGGCGGCCTTTTCCATGGCCAGGCGCAGCAGGTAGGCGTTGAGCTCGTTGTCGTCCTTGATATAGCGCTCTTCCTTGCCGTGCTTGATCTTGTACAGCGGCGGTTGGGCGATATACACGTGGCCGCGCTCGATGATGTCGGGCATCTGGCGGTAGAAGAACGTGAGCAGCAGCGTGCGGATGTGGGAGCCGTCCACGTCCGCGTCGGTCATGATGATGATGCGGTGGTAGCGCAGCTTGTCGAGGTTGTAGTCGTCCTTGCCGATGCCGGTGCCCAGCGCGGTGATCAGCGTGAGCACTTCCTGGCTGGAGAGCATTTTGTCGAAGCGGGCGCGTTCCACGTTCAGGATCTTGCCCTTGAGCGGCAGGATGGCCTGGAACTTACGGTCGCGGCCTTGCTTGGCGGAGCCGCCTGCGGAGTCACCCTCCACCAGGAAGAGTTCGGACTGGGCGGGGTCTTTCTCCTGGCAGTCGGCGAGCTTGCCGGGCAGGCCCATGCCGTCGAGCACGCCTTTGCGGCGGGTCATTTCGCGGGCCTTGCGGGCGGCTTCGCGGGCGCGGGCGGCGTCGACGATCTTGCCGCAGATGATCTTGGCGTCTACCGGGGTCTCGAGCAGGAAGTCACCCAAGGCCTTGGCGACGAGTTCTTCCACGGGCAGGCGCACTTCGGAGGAGACGAGCTTGTCCTTGGTCTGCGAGCTGAACTTGGGCTCGGGCACCTTGACGGAGAGCACGCAGGCGAGGCCTTCGCGCATGTCGTCGCCGGTGGTTTCCACCTTGGCCTTTTTGGCGATCTCGTTTTCTTCGATGTACTTGTTCATCACGCGCGTCATGGCGGCGCGCAACCCGGTGAGGTGGGTGCCGCCGTCACGCTGCGGGATGTTGTTGGTGAAGCAGAGGACTTGTTCGTTGTAGCCGTCGTTCCACTGCATGGACACTTCTACGGCGATACCGTCTTTTTCGGTGTTGGCGTAGAAGATGTTGGGGTGCAGGGTGCTCTTGCCGCGGTTGATGTACTCAACGAAGCCTTTGACGCCGCCGGAGAAGGCGAAGTCTTCTTCCTTGCCGGTGCGTTGGTCGGCCAGACGGATGTGCACGCCGTTGTTCAGGAACGAGAGCTCGCGGATGCGCTTGGCGAGTATCTCGTAGTGGAACTCGACGTTGGTGAAGATTTCTTCGTCGGCGAGGAAGTGGACTTCGGTGCCGCGCTTGTCGGTGGGGCCGATCACCTTCATCGGCGAGACTTCCACGGGCACGCCGTCGGGGCCGGGCACGGTTTCCACCACGCGGTTCTGCACGGCGCCTTGGGCGAACTCGAGCAGGTGGGCCTGGCCGTCGCGGCGCACGGTCAGGCGCAGCCACTTGGAGAGGGCGTTGACGCAGGACACGCCCACGCCGTGCAGGCCGCCGGAGACCTTGTAGCTGTTCTGGTTGAACTTGCCGCCGGCGTGCAGCTCGGTCATGGCGATTTCTGCCGCGCTGCGCTTGGGTTCGTGCTTGTCGTCGAACTTGACGAGCGGGGGAATGCCGCGGCCGTTGTCGGTGATGGAGATCGAGTTGTCGCTGTGGATGGTGACGGTGATTTCCGTGCACCAGCCGGCCAGGGCTTCGTCGATGGAGTTGTCCAGCACTTCAAATACGAGGTGGTGCAGGCCGGTGCCGTCGGACGTGTCGCCGATGTACATGCCCGGACGCTTGCGCACCGCCTCCAGGCCTTCCAGGATCTGGATCGAGCCTGCGCCGTAGCTGTCTTGCTGTTGCGGTTGCGATTGCGGTTGTTGCTCTTCGGTCATGTTCTCTTACTCACGGCGAATGCGGCGATCTCTCGTCACGCCCGGATGGGCGCGCCCGGATCGGGCCGCATAGCGGGTTACATAAAAACGGCAAAAGGGGCGGATCTCGACGATCCGGCCCCTGGTGCGGCGGGTCTTGCGCGGGGCCCCTGGGGCTGCTGCGCAAGCCGTGGTGTGCCGTTAGATGCTCCGGTTTTGCGTATCTTGTGGTCCTTGTTACCGGCTCATCAAATGCGCATCGGCATGACGACGTACTTGAAGTTGTCGTCTTCCGGCACGGTGATCAGCGCGCTCGAATTGGAGTCGCCGAGGCTGACCTGGACTTGCTCGCTCTTGAGGTTGGCGAGCACGTCCAGCAAATAGGTCACGTTAAAACCGATATCGAGGGCGTCGCCCGAATAATCAAGTTCGAGTTCTTCCTGCGCTTCTTCCTGATCCGCGTTGGTGGAGCTGATCTTGAGTACATGCGTATCCAGGATGCAGCGCACGCCCTTGAACTTGTCGGTGGTCAGGATGGCGGTGCGTTGCAGGGCTTGCTGCAGCTTGACGCGGTCGATGGCGAAGGCGTTCTTGTAGCCCTTGGGGATCACGCGCTGGAAGTCCGGGAACTTGCCTTCGACCAGCTTGGAGATCAGCTCGATATTGGCGAAGGTGAACTTGACCTGGTTGGCGGCCAGTTGCACTTGCACGGGATCGTCGTTGTCTTCCAGCAGGCGCTGCAGCTCAAGAATGGTCTTGCGCGGGATGATCACTTCCTGGCGCGACGGGGCGCCTTCGCCACTGGTGGCTTCGGTGTCCAGCTCCACGCCGCAGTAGGCCAGGCGGTGGCCGTCGGTGGCGACTGCCATGACCTTCTTGCCGTCCACCACCAGCAGCATGCCGTTGAGGTAGTAGCGGATGTCTTGCTGGGCCATGGCGAAGTGAACCATGGCGAGCAGGTGCTTGAAGGTCTTTTGCGGCAGGCTGACGGAGGCGCCGAACTCGCTGGCTTCGGCGACCGTGGGGAATTCCTCGGCGGCCAGGGTCTGCAGCGCGAAGCGGCTCTTGCCGGACTGCACGGTCATGCGCTTGTCGTTGAGCGACAGGGCGACTTCGCCGTCGGGCATGGCGCGCAGGATGTCGAGCAGCTTGCGGGCGGCCACGGTGGTGGCCACGGTGTCGCTGCCTACGCCGCATTCGGCGTGCGTGGTGATCTGGATCTCGATGTCGGTCGAGAGGAAGGATACGTTGGACCCGGACTTGCGAATCAGCAGGTTGGCCAGGATCGGGAGTGTGTGGCGGCGCTCCACGATGCCGCTCACGATTTGCAGCGGACGCAGCAGATTGTCTCGCGAGGTTTTGACCAATTGCATTGAATTTATCCTTCGTCGTTTGTAGTAAGCGACCGCGGGTGCGCACTGACTGGCACTAACTTGCTGCGCAGTTTCCAGAACTGCTTCCAAAACGCTTTGGAATCAACAAGTTAATTCGCCATTGTACCAAGGATAAGCCGCTGCGGTGAAGCGGGAGAAGCGCGATCGGAGGATGAAATTGTGCGCAAAGCGACACAAATTCAGACTTCTTCGGTGGCTGGCGACTGTTGTCGCTGGCCGCCCCCTCCGCCCGCTCGTCCCGACTCACCGCAAAGCCTTAGCCCAGGCCGTTTTCATGGCAATGTTCCGCAATGCCCCGGTGTTGCTTTCCGATTGATTCATGCGCCGGATCCTGCCCGGCGCGTACCCTACAGTATGCCAGCCCCGCGTGACCGGGCTGGCAAATGCTGCTTCATTGCTGCTTCACTACTGTTTCACTACGATGCGACGCTCGGGGTCAGCCCTTGAGCGTCTGTTCCAGCACGTGCAGCTCGTGGTTGAGCTGCGCGTCCTTGCTGCGCTCATCGGCGATCTTGCGCACCGCGTGCAGCACGGTGGTGTGATCGCGCCCGCCGAACAGCTCGCCGATTTCCGGCAGGCTTTTCTGCGTGAGTTCCTTGGCCAGGTACATGGCAATCTGGCGGGGCCGCGCGATATTGGCGGGCCGCTTCTTGCTGTACATGTCCGCGACCTTGATGTTGTAGAAATCCGCGCAGGTCTTCTGGATGTTTTCAACCGAGATCTGGCGGTTCTGCACCGTCAGCAGGTCCTTCAGCGCTTCACGGGTGACATCGATGGTGATGTCCTTGCCGTGGAAGTTGGAGAAGGCGAGGATCTTGCGCAGCGCGCCTTCCAGCTCGCGCACGTTCGATCGCAAATGCTTGGCGACGAAGAAGGCGACTTCCTCGGGCACGCTCACGTTCTCGGCGGCGGCTTTCTTCATCAGGATGGCGACGCGCATCTCCAGCTCGGGCGGCTCGATGGCGACCGTGAGGCCGGAATCGAAGCGCGAGATCAGGCGATCGTCGATGCCGCTGATTTCCTTGGGGTAGGTATCGCTGGTGATGATCACCTGCGCCCGGTTGGCGATCAGGGCTTCGAAGGCGTAGAAGAACTCTTCCTGCGTGCGGTTCTTGCCGGAGAAGAATTGAATATCGTCGATCAGCAGCAGGTCGAGCGAGTGGTAGTAGCGCTTGAACTCGTCGAAGGCTTTGCGCTGGTAGGCCTTGACCACGTCGGAGACATATTGCTCGGCGTGGATGTAGCGGATGCGGGCGCGCGGGTTCTCCAGCAACATGAAGTTGCCGATAGCGTGGATCAAGTGGGTCTTGCCCAGACCTACGCCGCCATATAGATAAAGCGGGTTGTAGGATTTACCTGGGTTGTTGGCCACCTGGATGGCGGCGGCGCGCGCGAGCTGGTTGGCCTTACCGGTGACGAAGTTGTCGAAGGTGAGGATGTGGTTCAGGCGCGAGCGCTCGTGCACCGAGTCGTTCTGCTGCTGGCCGCCATGCTGGTTGCCGGGGTGGCCTTGGTGGCCTTGTTGGCCCGGATGACCTTGATTGCCCTGATGCCCTGGATGGCCGCCCTGGTTACCGGGGTGGCCGCCCTGCATGGGCTGCTGCGACGGCTGCACGCGGTAGGAGCGGGCGCTGGCTTCGGCCGGGTCGAGCTGCGGCACGTCGATATCGACGATCTCGCCACCCATGCCGCCCATGTTGCTTTGGTTGGCGTTGCCGGGATAGTTGCCGCCATTGCTACCGTTGCTGCCGTTGCCGCCATTGCCCGGGTAGGGCGCTTGCCCGCCGCGCTGGCCGCCTTGGTTCATGGGGCCGTAGCCCTGGCCGCCCTGGCCCGGCTGCATGCCGGGCTGGCCGAAGTTTTGCGACAGCGGCTGGCCGGACGGATAGCCGGGGCCGGCGTGCTGGGCAGGCATGCCGGGCTGGCCCGGCTGGCCGGCCTGCTGCGGGTAGCCAGCGGCAGCCCGGCCCGAGGCGGCGGGGTCCAGGACAAAGTGAACGCTGACGTTGGCTTCCCAGTATTCGCAGGCGAGCGCGGTGATGCGGCCGGAAAACTGGCTTTTTACCCAATCGAGCTTGAAGCGGTTGGGCGCGGCGATCCGCAGCGCGTGCGCGTCCTCGTCGAAGGCGACAGGCGCCAACGGCTTGATCCAGGTCTTGAACTGTTGCGGCGTCAGTTCGCGCTCGAGTTGCGCGGCTGCTGCCTGCCAGAAATCTTGCATTGTTTTGTTGTTCGGTGTTCGCCACGGTGCATGGACAGCCCGGCCGAATGGACGACAGGCAAGGATCGGTGAGGCATCCCTGCCGTGAGTTCATGCAACCAGAACGCGATCGCTAAGCGATCCGCAAATGACCCCGCAGCCCGGGCCCCATGGTGATCGACGCGACAAGCGGGAGCCGCTGACGAGCGAGGCGACGAAATCGTCGCTTGCCCGTTGCGCGTCCGTTGTCCGGCATGCCAGGGTGTTGCCCGGGTTGCGCTTGCGCCACGCAGCCCGTGTGGTGTTTGGACCCGGATTGTACCCCCCGCCCCAAGTTATCCACAAAGGATAAGTCTGTGGATAAGTTGTGAAAAAGCAGTGGATTGTTGTGCACAACCCTAGTTCTGGCGCGGGTTTCCGGGTAGCCAAAACACGGGAAAACCTAGTCGAAACAGTGACTTCGCTCACCTTGGCCAACCCCGGGTGGCACCCCCGAAGAAAAAAAACTTACCCACTGGCGATTGTGGACAATGAAATACAACGGCCTGTTGCGTGTTTTTGAGGCAGGGGTGCCTCACAAGGCTCTAATCCATCTGTAGTCTTGACACGTCGCGCGAAACTCAGTTAAATGGCGGGTTCTGCGATGCCGCAGGGGATCACGTATGCGCATCGCCGGGTCTGACCTGTTCCGTGCAAGACTGGTGCGAATCCTTGGTGTTTGACTAAGCTGAGACGCGCCGGAAACAGCTGGATTGGCCGGAACAGGCAGCGGGCCGGGCAGGCTGATGGGGTTGGAACGGATGGGTTGGTTTTACGCTTCCGCTCCGGCAAGATTCCCTCCCACAACTGCTTCGCGCGGCGTCGATGTCCGATTCGTCGGTGCCATCGATTCGCGAGATACACGGCCGGCAGCAAGATCACCATAGCAGTCGGCAACACCGCAAACCGCGGCAGCCCCATGCGAACCATACGCGGCGGCGCCCGGCTTAACGCCGGAAGCCGGGCGAGCCCAGATCAACCAGAGAGTGCAACATGAAACGTACATACCAACCTTCCGTTACCCGCCGCAAGCGTACCCATGGTTTCCGCGTGCGCATGAAGACCCGCGGCGGCCGTGCCGTCATCAACGCGCGTCGCGCCAAGGGCCGCAAGCGCCTGGCAGTCTAAGGGCCTGGCGACCGGCCACGGCGGTGCAGCAGCTTGCGCCGCCTTGGCCACTCGCCTCGCCTTTTGGACGGCCGGTAGCCAGCAGCCAAGCACAGCTTTTCCGCTCGCTTTGCCTAGCGTGACTACCTTTGCCTACCCTAAAGCCGCGAGGCTCACAAAAACGGATGAGTTTTCATCCGTTTTTGCATTGCGTCCGCGCCGACGCAGCCAGCATTTCGTGCTGTACGTGGGCGAGAACGGCCTGCCGCAAGCCCGCCTGGGCGTCGTGGTTGGCAAGAAGTTCGCAGCGCGTGCCGCCGAGCGCAACCTGGTCAAGCGCATGGTGCGGGAACTGTTCCGCCAGCGGCAGGACAAACTCGCGGGCCGCGATGTGTTGCTGCGCCTGCAAGCCAAGTTTCCGCGCGCGGAGTTTGCCAGCCGCACCGCCATACGCCGGGTGTGCCTGGCCGAGCTGACCGGCTTGTTCGAGGTAGCGGTGAAGCCGCTTGCCCCGCGCCCTGCTGCCCCTTCCGGGGTGTCGCCGCCAACGTCCGCCGAGGCTGCGCCCACGGAAGTCCCGCCCTCGGGCGCTCCTGCCTGACCGGCCCGCTGCCATGAAGCGAATCCTGCTTGCCCTGCTGCGTATCTACAAGATCGCCCTGAGCCCGTTTTTTGGCTCGCAGTGCCGCTTCCTGCCTACCTGTTCCGATTACGCCCGCGAAGCGATCCTGTGCCATGGCGCAGGGCGCGGCAGCTGGCTGGCCGCATGCCGGCTATGCCGTTGCCATCCGTTCACGGATGGCGGGTATGATCCGGTGCCACCGGCATCGGCAACAAAGCAAGACCGGGCTCGCCCCGCGACTGGCCATCCAGTCACGATCCGGCTACCCCGCCCCTGATTTCCCCCGACCACAGCGAGACATGGATATCAAACGCACCATACTCTGGGTCATCTTCTCGATGGCCCTCGTGCTGCTCTACGACAACTGGCAGCGCGCCAACGGTCACCAGTCGATGTTCTTCCCGAGCGCGACGCAGCAGGCTCCGGCAACCGCAGGCGGCGCTTCGGCCCCGCAAGGCGATGTGCCCAAGGCCAATGCAACGGCCGGCACCGCCGCAGGCGCTCCGGCGTCCGTGCCGGTAGCCGCGGCCCAGCCCAGCGGCGAGAAGATCGTGGTCAGCACCGACGTGATGCGTGCCCAGATCGATACCGCCGGCGGTATCCTGACGCGCCTGGAACTGCTGAACCACAAGGAGCATGACGGCAAGCCGGTCGTGCTGTTCGAGCGTGACCAGACCCGCACCTACATGGCCCGTTCCGGCCTGATCGGTGGCGACCTGCCCAACCACACCACGGTGTTTACCGCTTCGGCGGGCCCGCGCGACCTGGCTGGCTCGGACAAGGTGTCGTTGACGCTGACGGCGGAGAAGGACGGGGTCAAGCTGGACAAGACCTATACCTTCCACAAGGGCAGCTACGTTGTCGACACGAAATTTGCCGTGACCAACGACAGCGGCAAGCCGATCTCGCCGACGCTGTACATGGAACTGACGCGCGACGGCAGCAAGGTCGAGCAGTCGCAGTTCTATAGCACCTTCACCGGCCCGGCCATCTACACCGACGCCGACAAGTACCACAAGATCACCTTCGACGACATCGGCAAGGGCAAGGCTTCGGTCCCCGCGGCCGGTACCAGCGGCTGGGTGGCGATGGTGCAGCATTACTTTGCCTCGGCGTGGATTCCGCAATCGGGCAAGGAGCACAGCTTCTACGTCGAGAAGATCGACAACAACCTGTTCCGCGTGGGCGTGCAGCAGCCGCTGGGCGCCATCGCCCCGGGCGCCACGGTGAGCACCGATGCGCGCCTGTTCGCCGGCCCGCAGGAAGAGCGCATGCTCGAGAAGATCACCCCGGGCCTGGAACTGGTGAAGGACTACGGATGGCTGACCATCCTGGCCAAGCCGCTGTTCTGGCTGCTGGAAAAGATCCACGGCTTCCTGGGCAACTGGGGCTGGTCGATCATCGGCCTGACCGTGCTGATCAAGCTGGTGTTCTTCCCGCTGTCCGCGGCTAGCTACAAGTCCATGGGCAAGATGAAGGACCTGCAGCCCCGCATGACCGCGATGCGCGAGCGCCACAAGGGCGATCCGCAGAAGATGAACCAGGAGATGATGGCGCTGTACCGCACCGAGAAGGTCAACCCGCTCGGCGGCTGCCTGCCCATCGTGATCCAGATCCCGGTGTTCATTGCGCTGTACTGGGTGCTGCTGTCGTCGGTGGAAATGCGCGGTGCGCCTTGGCTGGGCTGGATCCATGACCTGTCGGTGCCGGATCCGTTCTACATCCTGCCGGTGCTGATGGCCGTGTCGATGTTCGTGCAGACCAAGCTGAACCCGACCCCGCCGGACCCCGTGCAGGCCAAGGTCATGATGATCATGCCGCTGGTGTTCTCGTTCATGTTCTTCTTCTTCCCGGCTGGCCTGGTGATGTACTGGGTCACCAACAACGTCTTGTCGATCGCGCAGCAATGGCAGATCAACCGGATGCTGGGCAAGAACAAGGCGAAGACCGCCGTGGTGGCCAAGGGCTGAAGTTGAAGTTGGGCCAGCGGGTGGCAAACCCGCGCCGGCCCGGCACGTGCACCAAAGAGGTCGCTCAAAGCGTCAATGGCGGCCTCTCTGAAATCCCCCGCAAGTTTCGGCTTGCGGGGGATTTTGCTTTTCCGGAGCGTGCTTCGCCAGGTGACGTTGCCGTGGCAGCAAGACGCCATGCAGAAAGTTTGCCAAATTTTGCCAAACTCGCTAGCATGAAACCATGAGCACAATGAATATCTCTCTGCCTGACACGCTCAAGGCCTTTGTCGATGAGCAAGTCAACCAGCGCGGCTACGGCACCAGCAGCGAGTACGTGCGCGAGCTGATCCGCAAGGATCAGGATCGCCAGCACCTTCGCGGCCTGCTTTTGGCGGGTGCCGGTTCGGCGCCGACTACGCCGGTGGATAGCGACTACTTCGACGCCCTGCGAGCGCGGGTGCGCAACGCTCGGGGATGAGGGCCAAGCCTGTCATCCCGAGAGCGCTTGCCAGGCGTGATGTCGAGGAAACGGTCAGCTACTATCTGAACGAAGACGCTGAGCAGGCAGCACTTGGATTCATTGACGCGCTGGAGCAGGCCTACGTGCGCATTGGCAAGTATCCAGCCTCCGGCTCACCCCGCTACGCACACGAGCTTGATCTTCCGGGCCTACGCACCTGGCCTCTGGCGCGCTACCCGCACATCGTGTTCTACGTTGAGCGCGACGACCACATTGATGTCTGGCGCGTCCTGCATGGCATGCGAGACATCCCCGCCTGGCTGCGTGACAGCGACGAGGTTCCTCGTTAACGCTTGCACAGGCGCGGCTCGGCGCAAGCGACCATCGGACCGTCTCGCCAATCCAGCCGATTGCCCGCCGTCTCCCGCACCATCGCCAGTCCCGCCAGCGGCAGCCTTGGCACCGTTGCGGCGTAGCTGGCCATGAAGTGCAGCACGACGTGGCTGGCGCAGGCGCCCCCATATCACTCAGGCGCGTGGCACACCGCTTCGATATTGTGGCCGTCCGGGTCCAGCACAAAGGCGCCGTAATAATTCGGGTGATAGTGCGGGCGCAAACCCGGTGCGCCGTTGTCGCGGCCGCCGGCCGCCAGCGCGGCCTTGTAGTAGGCATCCACCTGTGAGCGCGAGTCCGCACGAAAGGCGATGTGCAGCGGTGGCTGGTTGGGCGTGCCGTTGCTGATCCAGAACTCGGGCTTCTCGGGCGGGCCGAAGCCGGCCACGTCGGTGTGGCCGGTCACGCTGGCGGGAAACTCCATGTTCTTGATGAAGCCGAGCGCGGCCAGCGCCGCGGTGTAAAAGGCCCGGCTCTTCGCGAAATCGCTGACGACAACGCCTGTGTGGTCGATCATCTTGCAGTGTCTCCTTGGGTGTTTTTTGTAGCCCGGCGTTGGCTCAGTATTTGCTCAGTATTGGCTCAGGCCAGGTCGAGCACGCTCATGGTGGCGTTGAAGCGGCTGACCAGCACCGCCTCGCCGTGCACGCTGGCGAAGACATCGGCCTCCACCACGATGATGGTGCGGCCGGATTTCAATACGTCGGCGCGGCAGGTCAGGCGATCGCTGCGGGCGGCGCGCAGCAGGTTGATCTTGAATTCGGCGGTGACCACATGGCGCCCGGCGTCGAGCATGGTGCTGGCGGCCGCGCCGGCGGTGTGGTCGGCGATGGTGGCTTGCACGCCGGCATGCACGATGCCGCCGTGCTGCAGGTGGCGGGGCGTGACCAGCAGTTCGCTCTCGCACCAGCCCGGCCCGCAATCCACCAGCCGGATGCCGACGTCCGCGACAAAGGCAGCCTGGCGAAAGCCGGCCTCGATGGTGTCGCGCAGCAAAAGCCGTTCTTGTTCGGTGGACATGGCGCTGCTCCTCGCACTGGTGGTGATCGGGTACGGCCTTGTGATGGCTGGCCGGCTGGCGTTGCCAGCACGCATTGCAACCCGAAGCGCGCAGGCTGTCAATGGAGTGCGGCGCAACCGGCACAATCGCCTACACTGATTAGACGTGCCCGGAAACATGCCCTGAAGCTGGCCTCCGCAAGACCAGGCTGTTCCGGTAGCTATGCCCACGCCGATACGTTATGCGCGCCGCCAACCTTCCCATGCAGTTGCAACCCCGCATGCGCGCCATCGATGCCTTCATCGCGCTCGGCGATGCGGGCCTGGTGGCGGTTGCCGATCAGCTGGATGCCTTGCACCGGCGCGACCATCCCGATGATGTGCATGCGTTGCGCGTTGCGGTGCGGCATCTGCGCGCGGTGTGCTGGGCATTTGCCCCAGCCCTGCCCAAGGCCATCCGCGCACGCTGGGATGATTGCCTGCGCAAGCTGGCGCAGGCCGCCGGCGATGTGCGCGACTGGGACGTGTTCATCAGCGAGACCTTGCGCCCGGCGCTGGACTTGCAGCCTGAGGATCCGGTGCTGCTGGCGGTGCATGACACCGCGATCACGCGCCGCCACTACGCACGCGCCACCATGCTGGCGCAGCTCGCCGAACACCAGCACTGGCCGCTGCCCGTGCTGCACCGCGACCTCACGCATCTGGGTAATGGCGGCACGCAGCGGGCGGGCCCCGCCGCGCAGGAGCGGCTGGCGGCGTTCGCGCGCCGGCGGGTGCGCCGCGCGCGCAAGCGCGTGAAGTCGCTGGCGCGCGCAGCGCGCTCGGAAGACCTGGCGCGCGTGCATCGCTTTCGCATTGGCAGCAAGCGGCTGCGCTATGTGATCGAAGCCCTGAAGCCGGTGCTAGCCAAGCGCTATGCCAAACGCCTGCACGGCAAGCTTGTGAAGCGGCAGGGCAGCCTGGGCGGCCTGATCGACGGCGCGGTGGCTCGCCGCCTGATGATGGCGTGCCTGGACATGCCCGCAGCGGATGCGCAGGATGCGCAGGATGTGCCGGATGCGCCGGGTGCCACGGTTGCGCCGGATCGATCTGCGACAATATCGCCATGACTGCCACGACCGCCATGACCGCAACCCACTCCCTCCAGCCTCGCTCCGCTCGCGCCACGCCCATTGCCGCCATTGCTACCGCGCCCGGGCGCGGCGGCATCGGCGTGGTGCGCGTGTCCGGCCCCGACGTGAGCGCGATTGCGCAGGCCGTGTGTGGCCAGGCGCTGAAAGCCCGCCACGCCACCTACCTGCCGTTCCTGGATGCGCACGGCAAGGCGATCGACCATGGCCTGGCGCTGTACTTCCCCGCGCCGCACTCGTACACCGGCGAAGAAGTGCTGGAGCTGCAGGGCCACGGCGGCCCGGTGGTGATGCAGATGCTGCTGGCGCGCTGCCTGGATGCCGGCCGCGAGATGGGCCTGCGCGTGGCCGAGCCCGGCGAGTTCACGCGCCGCGCCTTCCTGAACGACAAGCTCGACCTGGCCCAGGCGGAAGCCGTGGCCGACCTGATCGAGGCCAGCACCGAAGCCGCCGCGCGCTCGGCCGCGCGCTCCATGGAGGGCGTGTTCTCCGACGCCATCCGCGCGCTGGTGGAACAGGTGATCCACCTGCGCATGCTGGTGGAAGCCACGCTGGATTTCCCCGAGGAAGAGATCGACTTTCTGGAAGCGTCCAACGCGCGCGGCCAGCTGGCCAATATCCGTGATGCGCTGGGCGGCGTGCTGGCGCAGGCCAAGCAGGGCTCGCTGCTGCGCGAGGGCTTGTCGGTGGTGCTGGCGGGCCAGCCCAATGTGGGCAAGTCGTCGCTGCTCAACGCGCTGGCCGGCGCGGAACTCGCCATCGTCACGCCGATTCCCGGCACCACGCGCGACCGCGTGCGCGAGACCATCCAGATCGAAGGCATCCCGCTGCATATCATCGACACCGCCGGCCTGCGCGAAGACGCCACCGACGAAGTCGAGCGCATTGGCATCGAGCGCACCTGGGAAGCCGTGGGCCGCGCCGACCTGGTGCTGCACCTGGTGGACGCGGCCGACTACGTCGAACACGGCTTGTCGGAAATCGACGACGCCATCGACGACCGCCTCTGCGGCCACCTGCCGCCGGGCTCGCCGATCCTGCGCGTGGTCAACAAGATCGACCTGGCGCCCAAGGTAGGCGAGCGCCACTTCGGCGCGGATCGCCCGCACGTGGTGGCCGCCATCGGCCCGAACCCGGCCGAGGTATGGATATCAGCACGCACCGGCGCCGGCATCGACCTGCTGCGCGGCCAATTGCTGCGGCTGGTGGGCTGGCAATCCGGCAACGAAGGCACCTTCCTCGCGCGCGAGCGGCACCTCACCGCGCTGCGCAACGCGCAATCGCACCTGGACCTGGCCGAAGAGCGCGCGGCGCAAGAAGCGCAGGCGCTGGACCTGTTCGCCGAAGAACTGCGCCTGGCGCAGGACCATCTCAACAGCATCACCGGCGAGTTCAGCAGCGATGATCTGCTGGGAACGATTTTTACGCGGTTTTGTATTGGCAAGTAATCGAATAGCAAGGGTTCCAAGCGACGCCAATGATGGGCCGCCAAACCCTTGTGCGGCAAGGTGCCCGGCTCATGGCCCGGGCAGATCTTTGCGCACACAATGCCGAACGCTATGAGGTTTCCCCGACAACCTTCCGCGGTTTGAGGGGGCGCCATCAACACCTGCGTATCGGGATGTAGGCGCGAATAAACAACCGGCCCTGCCCGCGAGCCGTTGGCGGATCCTCGGCATCATGGATTCCCGGCGGGTACTTCCGCGCCCGCCGAGGCGGCACGAAGTCATCGGGAATGGATGCGATACCGTCGAACAGGGACGTCTGCAGCTTCACCATGTACTCTGCCCGCCGTAGTCGTCGGCGAAGGGTGCGGGCCGCAATCGCAAAGTGGTCTGCGATGGCTGCTCGGTCGTCCCCCATGTTCGCGAAGACCCGGAGGTAGGCAACGGCCTCGGCAAACCGGCCCAGTACTTGCTGCTCCTGCGAGCGCTCCTCCTCTCGCGCGGCCAGAGCGAAGGACGGGTCCGAAGCTTCTGGCGCCGCCAGAGCGGTTGCAATAGGGTTCTCTCGCATCCCGCCGTCGTCGTCCTCGCGCTGCTCGTCCAGGCGCACCGCAAAGCGAAATCGCTTGTCGGCGAACTTCACGAAGCGGTTGTAGAGCCTGCCCAGGATCTGCTGATGAAATCCTGTGTCCCCCGCGTCCGGAGGTGGGTCGCGATCCCTGCTCAGTTCATTCGCCACCAGCCAGGCCTCGGCCTGCAAGTCCTCAACCGTCGTTTCGCCGCGGGAACGGCTCGCTATTCTGCGCAGGTCGGCGATGATCGAGGGAATGAGTCTGGCGAAGAAGGTGCTGGCGGAGCGGACTGACATGGATGGCGGGCAGCAAGGACAGCCGGCAAGAAAGAAGAAGAGGCGATGGCAAAGCGAGGGGACTTAGGAACGTACTTGGATAGTTCACTGGTCGAGCGCTCCGGCAGTCTGCCGAGTGGGCGTAGCCCGGCCAGGCTATGCATCGTGAGAAACCGCGACTACGCTAGCGGATAGCCTGATCACCCCAAGGATGGATAACCATCAAACGCTTCAATCTATCTCTCCAAGACCGCCTGATCATGACCTCGAGAATATTCTCTCTATCCAATCCTTGGCTTCCATCCCCAGGAAATACAAAGCAAGGCCGATTATGATAGCGGGAAGATACCCGGCTATCATCCCCACACAAACCTCAAACAGGAAATAAATCAGGGATCCAATGACGGTCTTTAGTTTTTCCAAGGGAATCTCCCAAAGAGTCGGCGAGACTACAATGTGGGGATTAACCTTCCCCCAACATCATCCCACCCCATACAGCGGCGGGGAACACCGCACCATCGGTTTCCTTCATTTCCTTGGCAGACAAAGCTGACATAGCTGATCTGCCTCAGATCGATCAGTTCTTGATAAATCTGAGGAATATGGAGAAGAGGGTCGTAAGAATAAGTGCGCAGAACAACATGGAAATGGCCTGTGCCATCAAGACTCCGCAGAGTGAATAAATGCGAGTCACATTTTCCATGGTCGTACTTAGAGCCTCCACGGCAATCAAGATCGAGTACAACCAAACCACAAGCATGACGACAGGCGAATCAATAAACAAAAAAAGTACGCCTGAAATAATGCCAGAAAACAAAGTGGCGGCTGCCAGAAGATTAAACAGGTCCCCTTTGCCATCCCAGCGAGCACCGCGCCGAACCCACCAATTGAGAATTGCGTAGATAAGAATAAAAGCGGCCCACGATGCAACGATGCCTGCGGCAATAGCTACTGGAAGAGGGAGGTTTACTGCGTCGGCCGTCCCGTTCTCTGCGAGCGACAATCCAGTTAACAATCCGACAAAGGTGACAGCAAGCACTGATTTCCACCGGGGGAAACTAAAACACTGGATTGGCAGTTTACGAAGCAGAACCAAGCCGAAAGAATGGCGGATCATTTTGAAACCTCCGATAGTTGAAAACCAAGGAACCGGCAGCAATGGCTTGAAATATGCACAAGCCATTGAACCTGGTTTCGCTTCCGTCCCGGCCCGAAGCGTTGCTCCTGAATGTGAGATTCGTAGCGTCTTCCTTCGCAAAGACCATATCCAACACCGAGCAATAGATCTGCGTGTTAGGCCTGCTGAGGTAAGCGCTTATCGTTGGATAACCTAACGCTCAGATAATAAATGCGAATCGCACTCATTGTCATTGCGAAATTTCCCATTTTTTGCATGGAACCTGCTGAACAACGGCGTCGCCACAGCAGCGGTGACGAACGTGACGATTTCCTGCGGCGCAGTGCAAGCGCGGGTGTCCACCCTGGCGGGTTCCACAACGGCGGGCTCCGCCGACGGCTCCGGGACCGCCACTTCGTTCAAGAGCCCGTTTGGCGTGGCGCTCGATGCAAGCGGCTACCTGTACGTGGCCGATAGCGGAAACTCTGAAATCCGCATGATCACCCCGGCAGGCGTCGTTACCCCGGCGCGGGGGGAATGTCCGCGCGCGCAAGCGGGCGTGCCTGTGCGGTGCGCGTCAGCCCTGCTTCACCGGCATGCAGATCCGCGTCTGCAACTGCGCGGGCGGCGTGGTGCGAGGATCGTTCACGTACTGCTCGAACATGGGGAAGTCCGCCGGCACGACCCCGCTGGTCGGCAGCCATTCCGAGAACATCCAGTTGTACGCCTTGCTCATCTCGTTGTAGGGGCCTGTGTAAGTCAGTATCGCGCAGCGGCCCGCCGGGATGTCGAATCGCTCCAGTTCCTCGCCCAGGTCGGCATCCGGCGCAACCGGCATGCCGGCCAGCGAGCGCAATTGCGCTACCGGCACCTGCTCGGGATCGCTGAAGTACACGCCAAAGCCGATGGCGTCCGGACTGGCAAGGCCCCGGCTGGCCGCCAGCATGAAGACGCGGGTGAACACCGGGCCGATTTCCTGATAGCTGCCACGATGGGGCAGCGTGGCCAGAACGGTGCCGGGAAAGGTTTCGATCGTGATGGGATACATGCCTAGCTCCTGAGGGTTGAAGGGACCGGAGCGGGCTGCGCGATAACGCCCCGGCGGTATGCCGAAGGCCGCACCAAATGCCCGGTTGAACGCTGCGTCCGACTCGTAGCCGGCGCGCAGCGCCACATCACGCAATGAAGCTTCGGTACCCGCCAGCGCGATTGCCGCACGGTGCATGCGGATGCGTTGTACCGTGGCGTTCACCGTTTCTCCCATCATGGCGCGATAGACGCGATGGAAGTGATACGGCGACAGGCAGGCCAGGTCGGCCAGTTGGTACAGCTCCGGGTCTGCGTCGGGGTGGCTTGCCAGCCACCGCAGGACGGGTTCCATGCGTTGGGCGTACTGGATTCGGGTCTCGGGTTTCATGTGGTCTCCATGGCGTGCAATCTACCGGCAGCCGGTTTGCAGATTTTGCGGTTTTTTTGTGGCTTGGCTAGCGCAAAGTGCTGGCAAGCGCATGCGGATCGGTTGCGGGCCGGTTCCGGCAAGCTGCAGCGCACAAACCGGTCAGCGCTCCCCCCCAACGAGTCCGCACACCCTCCTATACTGAAATCCCACCCCATCTCGCCCGCCGCTGGTCCACGCGGCTGCCAGCGCGCGAGCCAATAGCAGAAGTGCCGCGCGGCAAGCCAACCAGGCAAAGCAAGCACAGGAAGCAGGGGCCTGAATCCCGGACGGGCATCGACGCCAGGCGTGTAGCGTGCGGCGCGGATGTACGCGGGGGTTCACACGAGAATTCGCACGGGCTCCTGTCCATGCAAGACCGGCAAGGAGATCATCATGACCAACGCGCAAGGACAAATCGTCGGCACCCTGAACCACCTGATCGAGGTCGGCAAGGACGGCGAGCTCAGCTGCACGACCGGCGCCCGCGAGGTGCATAACCCCGAGATACGCGCGATCCTTACGGGCACGGCGGAATCGTGCCGCGCCTCGGTGATGGAGTTGCAGGCACTGGTGACATCGCTGGGCGCGGAGCCCCGGGATCGCGGCAGCATGGGCGGCACGCTGCATCGCGGCTGGATGGAAGTGTTGCACGTGATCGCACCGCACAACGACGATGCGGTGCTGCAACTCTGCGAGCGCGATGAGGAAACGGCAAAGCGCGAGTACCAGTCGGCGCTGATGAAGGACATGCCGCCCGAGATCCGCGCGGTGGTGCAGCGCCAGTACGAGGGCATACAGTGGCATCACGATCGCATCCACGCCATGCGCGGGATGCAGATTCATTGAGGCTGCGATGCGCTGATCGTCGGCAATCCGCTGCGATCAGTAGCAAAGACCGGCTGCCTGCCTGACGCCTGATGAGCTACCAGACGAACGGGACCAGCCGGTATCGCACCCGGGCCGCATAGGCCGCGTAGCCCTTGAGGCCGCGCTGCAGCTCGCGGTCTTCCATTGCCGTGCGAAACACGATGGCGCCAATGAGCACCAGCGATGCGGCCACGCCGTACCAGGAGCCGAGCATCAGCGCATTGGCCGGCAGGAACACCAGCATGGTGGCGTAGAGCGGGTGGCGAACCACGGCGTAGGGGCCGCTCGACACCACCCGGTGCCCGCGCTCGGCCTGGATCCTGACCACGGCCGCGAGGAAGGTGTTTTCGTGAAACACGCGGTCGATCAGGAGAAATGACAGCACCAGCAGTACTGCGCCCAGGCACTGCAGCCACAGCGGCATCGCGGACCAGTGAAAGCGCACCGCATCCAGGCCCATCAGCACCATCCAGGCGATCCACGCCACGAGCACGAACGGCAGCAGGATCTTGTCCCAGAACGGCTGGCCGCGTTGCAGCGGCATCTTCATGCGCTCGGCGAGCAGTGCCGGATCGTGCCGCGCCAGGCGTTGCGTGAGCCAATAGCCGCCGCCAAAAAACAGGATGAGATAAGCCCAGGCGGCGGGCCAGGCCAGCGTACCCGCCGCGCCAAACAGCAGGGCCGCAAAGAGCAGGCCCTCCGCCGCCAGCGCCATTCCGACCTTGAATCCCATGGCGCCTGCCTCCTTGCCGCCGAACCGGTAGCCGCGCGTTTGTCATTCCTGCACGTTAGCACGCACTTGGTATGCCGGCGCACAGAGCGCGCCGGCGGGGCAAGCTAGATTCATTCCGCATGCTCACCGGTTGCGCGCGCCGCGCGCGGCCACCGCGACGCCGCAGAGCGTTGTGGCGCGGCGGCAAGCGAGGGGGGCATGGCAGAGTACCGCGCCCCCCGATACCTTGAGGGGTAGGAAAAATGAGCCGTCGCGTTCTAGAGCTGACCGGGCTTCGCAGCGTCGCGGTCATGCTGGTGGTCATCAGCCATGCGGAGCACATGGCCAAGGGGGGGTACACGGGATTGCTTGTGCCACTGCGGTATTTCGCGAATGGCGGCGTCGGCGTGTTCATCTCGTTCGTGTTGAGCGGTTTCCTGATTACGGAGCTGCTGCAGGCTGAGTGGCGCGCCTGCGGCTCCATCAAGCTGATGCGTTTCTATGGCCGCCGCGCGCTGCGCATCTGGCCGGCTTTCTATGTCTACCTGATCGCGCTTGGCCTGTTCGGCATCGTCGGGCTGATCGATGTGGATGCGCGGCAGCTCCTGTTTGCGGCCGCGCACCTCTGGAATTACTCCGAGTTGCTCGGGCTGGGCAACGTCAACATGGCGCATCCCACCGGCGCGTGGCTGCTCGGCCATTTCTGGACGCTGGCGCTGGACGAGCAGTTTTATTGGCTGTGGCCGCCGGTGCTGTTGCTGCTGCTGCGCGGCAAGGACCCGCGCTGGCTGGTGCTGGTGATCTTGCTGATGCCGCTGGTGCGGGTGCTCTGCTATTTCACAACGCCTTCGTTGCGCGGTCAACTGGGGTTGATGCTGCACACGGGCGTGGACCCGGTGCTGATGGGATGCTACATCGCCCTGGACCGCGAGCGGCTCAAGGCGCAGCTGAACGCACGCTTCGCCGGCGCATTCGTGCTGCCGGCGCTGATCCTGGTACTGCTGCTTGGCCTGCCGGTCATCGGCACCCTGGCCGGCGGCATCTGGACGGCGACCTATGGCCCGGTGGCGCTGGCGGCGGCGGTGGGCCTGCTGATCCTCGCTGTGGTGGAGCGGCCCGAGTTGTGGATATCGCGCCTGCTCCGGAGCAAGGCCTTTGTGTTCGTGGGCACGATCTCGTTCAGCTTGTACGTCTGGCAGCAGCTGTTTACCAGCACGGCGTCGCCGCTGGCGCTGCGCTTCCCCTATTGCATCCTGGAGGCACTAGCAGCCGCGGCGCTGAGCTACGTGCTGGTCGAAGCGCCATTTCTGCGGCTCAGGAGCTGGCTTGGCAAACGAGCGCGGGCAACAGCCATGGAGGCGGGGAGCGAGGAGGGCGGCGCACCCGCGCGCAGCGTCGAGGCCGAACCGCTCCAGGACTTGCCGCAGCAGGCCTTGTAAGCGGCGTTGCACTGCTGGCCTGTGTGTTGACCTGTGTGTTGGCCTGGGTTGGGCTGTGTTGGCTGCCACACCAACGCAGGCCAGGCCGCGCGGTACCTTTTGACATTGCACCACGGCAGCCCGGTGGGCCCGCCCGCGCCGGGCGTGGCCATCCCAGGCAGGGAGTGAACATGAACCGAGACGGTACGCACGTTTGCGCGCTCGACGGTGTGCGGGGCCTGGCGGTCCTGATTGTCATGCTCTATCACTTTGCCCATGTGGGCCTGGTGTCGGACCTGCCGCTCGACCGCCTGTTCTACCAGTTGTCGATGACGGGGTGGATTGGCGTGGATATCTTCTTTGCGCTGTCGGGATTCCTGATCACGGGCATCCTGCTGCGCACCAAGGGCGCGCCCAACTTCCTGCGCGCGTTCTACGGGCGCCGCGTGCTGCGCATCTTTCCGCTGTACTACTTCTACCTGGCCGTGCTGTTTCTGCTGCTGTTCCCGCTGATCTCGCACCGCGTCGGCGCCTTTGAGCAGGCCAAGCTGGAGGCGGTGCAGGCCAGCTGGCCGTGGTTCGTGCTGTATCTGTCCAACCTCAAGCAGGCGCTGACCGGCACGTTCTTCGGCGCGGGTGCGGGGCATTTGTGGTCGCTTGCCATCGAGGAGCAGTTCTACGCCGTGTGGCCCTTGCTGGTGCTGCTGCTGCCGTTGGCCGCCATGCGCCGGCTCTGCCTGGTGCTGCTGGCGGGAACGCTGGCGGTGCGTGTCGGCATGGTGTTGCAAGGCTATAGCGCGGACGCCATTTCGGTGTTCACGCCGGCCCGGCTGGATGGCCTGGTAGCGGGTGCGTTGCTGGCGATGGCGGTCCGGCGCGGATTGCACTTCAAGCCCTGGCTGGTGAAGGCGGCGCCATTGGCGCTGCTGGTGCTGGCGGGCGGGCTGGCGGCCATGGGTTCCCGGCTGGAATCCAGCCCGCTGATCTACACCGTGGGCTTCTCGGTGGTTGCCATGGTGGCGGTGGGCCTGATCTACGCGGCCTGCGCCACGGACCGGCACGTCGTGTTCAGCAACCGGTACCTGGTGTTCCTGGGCAAATACAGCTACGCGCTTTACGTGTTCCACCCGATCATCCGCGTGGTGGCGGTCAAGGCGTTCGGCGAGCCGCGCCTGTTGTTCGGCAGCCAGATCCCGTGGCAGCTGGGCTTTTCGGCGGCGTGCCTGTGTGCCTCCATCGCAGCGGCCTTGCTGAGCTGGCACCTGATCGAAAAACGCTTCCTGGGGCTCAAGGACATGTTGTTCCCCGACCGGACTCCCACGCCAGCGCCGCCCCCGCCATCCGCCGCCTTGCCGACGCGGGACGCATTTGGCGCCGACCCCGCCAGGCGCGAACGGCCCATCATCTAGGCGTGCTGATCCGCGGCGGGCGGCGGCCTGGCAATGCCGGGCCGCCGGCCCACCGATGAATCGCATGCGGGCACGGCCAACCGCTACAATGGGCCGTTTCAGCGAACGAGCCCCTGCCATGACCGATCATCCCCGCTTTACCCTCAATCGCTCGCTCGTCGTATTGGTGCCGCAGCAGCCTTTCTTCGAATGGATCATGGCCGTGGATATCGACCCGGTAGCCACGCTGACCCTTGAGCATGTACGCGAGGACCAGAGTGTGTTCCTGGTGCCGGACGATGTCTCGACCACGTCGGAAGCGCTGCAGTGGGTGGAACAGCGCTGGCGCGCCTTGTTCGAATTCATGCTGGGGGAGTGGTTCGACGAAAGCCTGTGGCCGCAAACGCTGACGCTGCAACAGTTCCGTGACTGGTTCACCGTGCAGCACCACTCGATGGTGTTCGACATGGCGCCTGACACCCCGGTCGAACATGAAGACTGGGAAGACGAGGACGAAGACGACGACGAAACCGGGCTGCGGCACCTTCATTGATCGCGGCTTGCCGGTTGCGGCTTGATGCGGCGCAGCCAGGCAGCCCCGTAGCAAGCCAGCCTTACGTCACGCCATCGCCATGAAGTGCATGCGCATGCCCGCCCGGATCCCCACACGGCACCCCGCCCAGGCTGTGGACAAGTCTGTGGAAAAGACCGAACAACCCTGTGGGCAAAGCTGTGGGCAACTTTTTTGGCAAGCCCCGCCCGAACACCTGGCCTGGCACCGCCAGGCCTTGCCACAGGCGGGCTGGCAGCCGAGCCGAGCGTGCCGGCGCACAGTGCGCGCGATCGATGCGCGCAGCCGGTGCCTGACAGCGCAATGGCCCATTTCTATCGCAGGAAACCCCGGATGTTGAACCGTACCCAGCAAATCCTTATCGGCGTTGTCGCCCTTGCCGTCCTTGGCATGTTGTGGCTCACCGGCAACCATGAAGAGCAGCAGGAAGAGCCGGCCCCCGAGCCGGTCGCGGCAGCGTCCGCGGCGGTGCCAGAGCCCAACGCCGGCGCGCGCGGCGTGCCCAAGAACGGCACGCTGGACCCGATCAGCATCGACCCGAACCGCTCCACCGACATCCTGCCGCAGTACCAGGCGGACACCCTTGTCGACGATTACCAGGAGAACGCCGGCGCGGCCAACGACCGCTACCTGGGCAAGTATTTCATCGTGGAGGGCGTGGCCAGCGGCGTGCGGCGCGAGGGAAACGACACGGTCTTCCTGGATATCCGCTCCAATAGCCCGACCCTGGTGGTGCGCGCCAAGCTCCTGCCGATCCAGATCTGCGGCCCCGCCGGGCGCACCTGCGAGGTGGAAGCGCGCGGCACCATGGTCCGGCGCGGACAGAAGGTGGCCGTGGAATGCACCGGCGCGGGCCAGGTGGAAGGCTCGCCCGTCCTTGAAGATTGCCTTGTGCGTGGCGGCGCCAACTGAGCGCGAGCACTGACTTAGCCAGATTTACCCAGATCGACATCCAGCATGCAAACCCTGCTTTCCGTACTCGCCCTGACCATCCTGATCGTCACCGTGGTGGGCCTGGTCTCGCCACCGTTCATCAGCAACGCCTTCCTGAAGGGCCGCCCGGTGGGGCGCCTGCAGATCCTGCTGGTGGGGGTGTTCCTTGCCGCGATCTGCCTGATGGTGGTGGGCACGATGGCCAGCGGGGGGGCGGCAAAGGCCTGAGGCCACCAACCGGGCCAAGACCGCGCGCCATGACGACGGCTGTCTCCCCCTCTCCCCTCGGTTAACCAGTACGCCAATCGCCACTCCGGCGGCATGTAGGACACATCCCACAGCAGGATCGGTGCGCTATCGATAATGGCGCGTTCCGGCGTTGTCTATCTTTCCATCACGATACGAACAAACGTCAACGACGGGACAAGGCAAAGCGGCCCGAAGCTCCCCCGGAGCGAGGGCCGCGCTGAATATCATGATGGAAGATCTCTCCCGGGGTACGCTGCCTGCCCCGCAAGTCCAGCAAGCCCAGGCGCTCGCCAACATTCTCGCCATCACGCGCCGCGAGTGGCGGGTGACCGGGCTCGGTCGCCTCGCCGTGGATCATGGCCGCCCGGGCGGCCGCCGCGACCAGCTCGCGCAGCGCGCGGCCCGCGCCTTCGAGGCGCAGGTGATGGCGCTACGCTGCCGGCAGGCCATTGTGCTCTGAGGCTAACCTCGGGCGAGCCACAGAACCGCAGCAGAACCGGCGCTGGACCGGCACAGGACCGGCACAGGACCGGTTTACCCGCTCTGTTCCAACGATTGCCGCCGCCGCAATGGCCTAAAGTTGCCTGGCGCGCTTGCCGACAACATGGCTCGGCACCCTTGCACCAGCGTTTCCAGGAACATCATGAAAAAAGCACTGCTAGCCGCCAGCCTAGGCTTGCTGGTCACCGGCTGCGCCACGTACCAGGCCGTCGTCCCGGTCGACCGCGGCGACCGTATCGCCTCCATGCAGCCCGCCGACGGCACGCTGTTTTGCGTGATCGCCAACCCGGGCAGCGGCGGCAATGCCTATGCGGAATTCATCCGCGACGCGGTGCAGCAGCGCGGCTTTGAGTTCAAGATGCTGTCACCCGGCTCGTCGGTGGCGTCGTGCCCCTATACCGCCACGGTCTACATGCAACGCCAGACCTACTGGCGCGATTTCCTGAGTACGGCAGAGATCATCGTCTATATCAACGGCGAGCGTGCCGGCAAGGCGAACTACGACGCCCTGCGCAGCGCCGGCGGCATCAACCTGAGCAACCTGGTCCCGCCCGAGATGAAGATCGACGAGCTGTTCGAGCAATTGCTGCCCGGCATGCGGCCAAAGCCGTCCACGGCAGGCACGCCAGGTGCGCCGGCCGCCCCGCAATCGCCAGCTACGCCAGCCTGAACACCTCCGCCGCCTTGACGACGGCGTACCCATTACAGCGATAAGTGCGCGCCTGCGCACTTAAATCAGCCGGTCAGCCTACCACCTGCCCCAGCCGCACCACGGTCACGCCCGGGCGCAGTTGCCGCAGCGACGGCATCACCAGCACGCAATCCGGATACGGTGTGACCACCGGCTCGCCGTCGCGCCAGCCGATCACGGTGCCGGCTTCGGCGAAGGTTTCCAGCCCGGTGTATGGGCCGGCGAAGCGGAAATCCATGCTGCTGGCGACCACGGGCTCGGTCACGCGTACCACCCGCTGCGGCGCCACGGGCAGGAGCCAGCCGGCAGGCACGTCACCCGCATCGATCACGCCGGCATGGAGCAGGAAGCGCGCGGTGCTGTCCTGGGCCACGCCCACGGCCGCGGTTTCCCAGTGCTGGCCGCATTCGATCAACAGCGCGTTCCTGGCGCTGGCGGGGTCGCCAAAGCCTTCGTAGTCGCGCATGCGCCGTCCTTCCGGATGGCCCTCGTCCACGATCACATTGGCGGGCGCGCCCACGGCGCGCGACAGGGCAATGCCCTTGTCGAGCGGGCCGGACACGATCAGCGGCAAGCTCTTCTCGTGCATGGAGTGCAGGTCGAGCAGCAGGTCCACGGTATCGATGACCGGGCGCATGGCGCGTGCGCGGCGCAGCTCGGACGAGTCACGGGTGGTGTCGTCGAGCACGGCGGCCGTCCACACGCGGTTGAAATCCTGGTCGACATAGCGCGACGCATCCGGGCGGGCGGCATCGAAGCTGAGGTACGCGTCGACGTTGGCAAAGGCCAGCGTCAGGCGGCCGCGGCGTGGGCGCAGGCCCAGGTCCAGCAGCGCCTTGACGGTGATGGCGCCGCACACCTCGTTGCCGTGGGTCAGCGCATTGACCATCACGTGCGGGCCGGGCACGCCGCTGTCGAAGGTGTGGACATAGGGCACGCCGGCGTTGCCGGTGGCGTAGGCGGAGATATCGGGGAATTCGACTTCAACCGGGTATGCGTCGAAGCTGGGGGCAGTGGTCGTCATGTTTTTTGATCGGCAAGATTGCCAGTGATAGCGACTGAACAGCGAAAGAAGCGAAAGAAGCAGGGAAGGCGGGCGGGCGGCAACCGCCGACACCGCCACTTGCGACAAGCAAATGGTACGCCTGCCGCCGTCCCCTTATTCGTGAATGCCGGCAGTCTGCACGATGCTCTTGTACTTCACCGTCTCGCGCTTGATAAAGCTGGCGAACTGGCCCGGGCCGCCCGGCGCCACTTCCACGCCGGCCTCCGCCAGCTTCTTCTTCACGTCGGGCATGGCCAGCACGGCCTGCATCTCGGTGTTCAGGCGATCGACCACGGCGCGCGGCGTATTGGCCGGCGCCATCAGGCCAAACCACACGCCCATGTCCACGCCCTTGAGCGCGCTGCTTTCCGCCAGCGCGGGCACGTTGGGCGCCACCTGGGCGCGGTGCCCTTCGGTCACGCCGTAGGCCTTGACCCGGCCAGCCTGGATATGCGGCAGCGCCGACGACAGCACCATCACGGCGAGGTCGATCTGGCCGCCGAGCAGGTCGGTGGACATGGCGGACGCACCCTTATAGGGCACATGGGTGATGTTGACCTTGCCTTGCTGCTTGATCAGCTCGCCGGCCAGGTTCAGCGGCGTGCCCACGCCGGACGACGCATAGGCCAGCTTGCCCGGCTGCGCCTTGGCCAGCGCGATCAGCTCGTCGGCGTTCTTGGCCGGCAGCGCGGACTTGCCCACCAGCACCATCGGCTGGGTGCCGACAAAGGTGATCGGCGCCAGGTCGCGCTCGCCGTCGTAGCGCACAGCGGGGTTGGTCAGGCGCGCGATCGAGACCTCGCTGCCCGAGCCCATCAGCAGCGTGTAGCCGTCGGCGTCGGCCTTGACCACCTTGGACGCGCCGATGGTGCCGCCCGCGCCGCCCAGGTTCTCGATCACCACGCTCTGGCCCAGGCGCTTGCCCAGTTCCGGCGCGATGGTGCGGGCCACCAGGTCGACGCTGCCGCCCGCGGTGTAGCCCACCACCAGGGAAATCGGCTTGGTCGGCCAGCCCGAGGCGGCAGCGCCGCCGGCAAGCAGGCAGAAGGATGCGGCAGCAGCCGCACGCAGCAGTTTGTTCATGGCAGGTCTCTCCGTTTTTAGATTTGCGCCGTATGCAGACAGGCAAGGTATGCAGGCATGCGGCGATCTTAGAGAGCGTGCGGGCGCAGCAACGTGCGGCTTTGGCAATGGCGCTTGCCGTTTTGGCAAGGGTGGGGGATCGGGGGCTGGGATCAGGCGCCAGCCGCGCCAAGGCGGACCCAGCGCGTGGCGCTGGACAACTAGCCCGCCACCGCCGCATGCCAGAAGGCCTCGCCCAGCGCCCGCATGGGCGCGCGCGGGCGATACAGCAGGATCTGCATCACGAGATCCGTCTCGCCGCCCACCTCCAGCCCGGCGCGCACCAGGCGACCGGCGTGCAGGTCATCGGCGATCAGCCGCGCGGGCAGCCACGCCAGGCCCATGCGCTGGCGCACCATTTCATGCACGGATTCGGCGAAATCGCTGACCGCGATCACGTCGAGCCGGCTGGCCAGCCCGCGCCGGGCGATCTCGCCGTTGACCATGCGGCCCAGGGTCAGCGTCTGCGCGTAGGCGATCATCGGCACCGGGGCGCGCTGGCCGCGTGCGAGCAACTTGTACTGTGGCCCGCCACCATCCGCCGCCGCGCTCACGCAAACGAGGCGCTCCTCGCCCACAAGGTGGTATTGGTAGCGCGCGCCGTCCAGCGTCACCGGCTGCTCCGGCGAGTTGTAGCAAAGCAGGAAATCCGCGTCGCCTTCGGTGAAGATCGCCAGCGCGTCGTGCGTGGGAAAGGTGGAAAGCCGCGTGCGAAACCCCGCGGCCGCCTTGTCGTTGCGCAGCGCATGGCGCAGGCCGGCCAGCCACGCCGGCACCATCGAGCGCGCCAGCGTCTTGCCGGTGACGATCACCACGGTGCTGGCATCGGCCCGATGCGCCGCGCGCAGCGACATGCGCGTATCGTCCAGCGTGCGCAACGCGCTCTGCGCGGCCTCCAGGAACTGCCGCCCCTCATCGGTGAGGCGCACCGGGAACACGCTGCGATCGATCAGCGGCGCACCCGCCCAGACTTCCAGCGCCTGCATGCGGCGCCCGAATGCCGGCGGCGTGACGTTACGCAGCTCCGCCGCGCGCGCCAGGCTGCCGGCCTGGGCCAGGCACACAAAATCCTCCAGCCAGCGGATATGCATAAGGACTCGCGCCAGGGCGCGCGCAGAAGTTGAATGGGGACGATCCAGGCAAATGCCGCCATCTCGGGAGCGGCGCTGCGAATATTGTAGCTGTAGCGGTGCGTGCCCCGGCGCGCAACGCCCGGCATACGACACACGGCAGACGCACGACTCGGGTAGAATTTTTGCCATGGCCTTCTTCAAGCGCAGCACTGCGCCCACCTCCTCGTCGTCATCGGCGTCCGCCGCCCACGATGCCGCCGGCTCCGGCAATGGCAATGGCAATGGCACGCCGCCGGAATACACCATCGACGAACTGGCGCGGGCGGCCGGCACCACGGTGCGCAATGTGCGCTCCTACCAGGACCGCGGCCTGATCGATCCGCCCGAGCGGCGCGGCCGGGTGGGCATCTACACGCAGACGCACCTGGGCCGGCTTCGGCTGATCAACCACCTGCTGGCGCGCGGCTACACGCTGAACAATATCCAGGAGCTGCTCAAGGCCATCGTGGAAGGGCATGACCTGCGCTCCATCCTCGGGCTGGAATCCGCCATCAGCAGCCCGTGGACCGATGAAGTGCCGCGCCACTATTCCTACCTGGCGCTGGCCAAGCTGTTCGGCCGCGCGATATCGCGCCCGGCGCTGGCCAAGGCCATCGCGCTCGGCCTGCTGGAGCCGGACGGCATGGGCTACCTCGCACGCAGCCCGCGCACGCTGGCTGCCGGCGCGGAGATCGCGCGCGCGGGATTTCCGCTGGAAGATGTGCTGTCCATCGTCGAGCACGCACGCGGGCACTTCGAAGCCGTATCGGACCGGATCGTGGCCATGGTGGTGCGCGAGCTGGACCGCTTCGGTGAAGGCAAGCTGCCACCGCCGCAGGACGTGCCGCGGCTGGTGGATATCCTCTGGCGCATCCGCCCGCTGGCCATGGTGGCGGTAGAAGCGGAGATGATGCGGGCCATGGAACAGTCAGCCAATAAATACCTCGGCGACCGCGTGGCGGCCATCATCGAGCACTTGCACGACGCGCCGGAAGACGGCGGCGCGGGCAACGCGCCAAAGGCCGGGCCGCGCAAGGCCAGGCGCTGATACAGGTACGTGCCCGCTCTAGCCGGCTACCTAAAGCGCCACCATCTGGAAATCCCCCTTGCGCATGCCGCAATCGGGGCAGCTCCAGTCTTCCGGCACGGCACTCCATGCCGTGCCGGGCGCGATGCCATGCTCCGGCATGCCAGCGGCTTCGTCGTAGACAAGCCCGCAAATCTCACACTGCCAGACCTTCATGCCGCGGCCCTCACCGAGGGCGCCCGGCTGGATACGCCGGCGCGCGCGGAGGTGGCCTCGATCTCCGCGATCAGCGGCTCGATGCGCGCCAGCTGCGCACGGTTGTCGTGATCCCACGGGTGGAAGCCCGGCCGGAAATAATCGAACCACTCCGGAATCATCTTGCGCAGCACGCCAGGCTTGCCCCACAGGAAACGCACCACGCCGCCAAAGCCGCCGAGCTTGTTGCGGCACTCGCGATCCGCCATCACCAGCCGGATGTGGAATACGAACACCATCGCCCAGAACGTCACCGTGGTGGTGAGCATGGTGAAGGTGCGCAGCAGATAGCGATATAGCCCCGGCTTCATCACGGCATTCCATACGTCGTAGGCCACCGCCTTGTGCTCGGTCTCTTCCAGCGCGTGCCAGATCCACACCTGGTGATAGCCGGGCTCGGAGCCGCCCATCTGGTCCGGGTCCGCCAGCAGCCCGCCGGCAAGCATCGCGGTGTAGTGCTCGAGCGCGATGGTGTGCGCAAGCTGCCATGACTTGGGCAGTATCTTGCGCAGCACGTTGAGCAGTTTGCCGACGAACCGGTCGAGCGGCTCGGCGGGCAGGCCCGCATCCGTCATCAGCCGGTTGTAGAGGATATGCTCGCGCGTGTGCATGGCCTCCTGGCCGATAAAACCCGCGATGGCGCGCTTGAGCTCGGGGTCGGTCACGTCGTCGCGATAGGCGCGCACGCTGTCCATGAAGAAGCGCTCGCCCGCCGGAAAGAAGATCGATAGCGCGTTGACGAAGTGGGTGACATGGCGGCCCCGCACGTGCCAGTCGCCGATGCGGCTGGCGGGCAAGTGGGGATGCACATCGCGTCGGATTGGCATCATGATGAGTACTCCTGTCGATTCGTGGAATGCGTCGGGTGCGTCGGGTGCGTCGGGTGCGTTGCGTATGTCGGCGGTGGCCTCAGCGCCCGTCAAGAAAAGGCAGCAGGTCCGCCGCCACGCGCTGCGGATCCTCTTCCATCGGGATATGGCCCAGGCCTGCGTAGCGCTGCAGCCGCGCGCCAGGAATGCGCCCGGCAAAGGCTTGCGCATGCGCCGGCGGGATCCAGCGGTCACGCTCGCCCCACAGCACCAGCGTGGGCGAGCGGATGCCATTGAGCGCCTGCGTGTCGAGCGCGTCGAAGTCCAGCTTGGGCACCATGCGGCCGACCGCTTCGCGGCTGCCCTCGGCGTAGAAGAAATCGACATAGCGACGGAAGGTGCCTTCGTCCACCCGCGAGGCATCGCCGTAGACGTCGCGCGTGGCGGCGCGGATAACGCACTCCGGCAGCAGCCACGGCGCCGACCAGCGCACCGGCGCGTGGTTGAACAGCGCGATGTACAGCGGCAGCTTCATCGGGAAACCGGCGGCATCGATCAGCACCATCTTGTCGACGCGCCCGGGATGGCGCGCGGCCATGTCCCATGCGATCAGGCCGCCCAGCGAGTTGCCGATGACGCTGGCGCGCTGCAGGTGGATGGCGTCGCAGAAGGCGTCGATAAAGCGGCGGTACGTGTCCACATCCATGGTGAGAATGCGCCCGCGCGCATCGCGCAACGGCCCGGTCAGGCCAAAGGGCGGCAGGTCCACGCGCAGCACGCGATAGCGTTGCGCGAGTGCCGGCAGCACACCTTGCCAGGTGTGCAGCGAAGCGCCGAAGCCATGGATCAGCAGCAGCGGCTCGCCGCCGGGCACGCCTTCATCGGTGTAATGCACGAGCGTGCCCATGACCTGCACCCAGCGCGAGGCGGGCAGCGCGTAGCGTCTGGCGAGCGTTTCACGCGACAGGCTGAACAGCCCTACGCGGCCCTGGCCGAACCAGCGCGTGAGCGCGCCGGGTGGCTGCGAGAGGCGGCTGTCCGCCGGCATGGCGACGCGGTTCATTGCGCATCTCCGCCATTGCCGCTGGCCTTGGCCGGCACCGTGTTGGGCACGTCCGCGGCAGGCTTGCCGAGCGGGCCTTTGCGGCGCGCGTCGAACACCACCAGCTTCTGGTAGGCCGCGGGCAGCAACCGCGCCATCATGTCGGCGGCAACCGCATCCGGGCCGATCAGCACGCGGCGGCGGTTGTGGCGCACGCCGTTGAGGATCACGCGCGCGGCCTTGTCCGCCGTGGTGATGAAGTACTTCTCGAACTCATCGCGGCCCTGCTGCTCATCGTGCACCAGGAAGCCGGTGACGTTCGCGGAGATACGGCTGGCCTGCGCAATATTGGTCTTGATGCCGCCCGGGTGCACGCAGGTCGCGGACACGCCGCACGCCTGCATGTCGAGCTCCTGGCGCAGCGATTCCGTAAAGCCACGCACCGCATACTTGCTCGCGTTGTAGCCGCTCATGCCGGGCTGCGCGAAGATGCCGAAGATGCTCGACGTATTGATCACGTGACCGTCGCCGCTGGCCTTCAGGTAAGGCAGGAACGCCTTGGTGCCATGCACCACGCCCCAGAAGTTGATGCCCATGATCCATTCGAGGTCATCGTAGTTCATGCCCTCGATGGTGCTCGACAGCGCCACGCCGGCATTGTTGAAAATCAGGTTGATGCGCCCGTGCGCGCGCGCGGCCTGCTCGGCCCAGGCGTACATCGCGGCGCGGTCCGATACATCCACGCAGTGCTGCGTGAACACCAGGCCCGGCGCTGCGCGCATGACCTCGGCCACCGTCTGCGCGAGGCCTTTTTCATTGCGGTCCGACAGCGCCAGCTGGCAGCCTTCGCGCGCCAGCGCGAGCGCCAGTGAGCGGCCCATGCCGGAGCCTGCGCCG
This sequence comes from Cupriavidus sp. GW822-FHT03E04, assembly GCF_058801495.1. Classification (NCBI taxonomy): domain Bacteria; kingdom Pseudomonadati; phylum Pseudomonadota; class Betaproteobacteria; order Burkholderiales; family Burkholderiaceae; genus Cupriavidus; species Cupriavidus sp. GW822-FHT03E04. Next base: position 113,807 of record NZ_JBXANI010000002.1, on the reverse strand, counting down.
GTAATGGCGGCCACCTTGTTCTTGAAATCCTTCATGCGGTGTCTCCTCGGTGTTCTTCTGGTGTGCTTCTGGTGTGCTTCTGGTCAGCTTCGCGGCCGGGCACGCAACGCGCTCACGCCTCGATGGCCCGGTTGGCTTCGCTGGCTGCGTTGGCTGCATTGGGTGCGAGCGCGTGGTGCATCAGCGGGCGGATCTCGTAGTCGGCCATGCGAAAGCGTGCGGTGGCGCGGCGGAACTGCCAGGTGAACCCGGGCCACAGCGTGGTGTTCTTGCCGGTCTTGGGGTCGAGGTACCAGCTCACGCAGCCGCCCTCCGACCACACCGCGCCCGCCAGCTTGCGCTGCAGCCCCGCGTTGTAGTCGCGCTGCGCGGGCGGGCGCACGTCGATGGCCTGCACGCGCTGCTGGCCCATGGCCTTGAGCGCGCCGAGGATGTAGTTCACCTGCGACTCGATCATGAACACCATCGAGCTATGCCCCAGGCCGGTGTTCGGCCCCACCACCAGGAAGAGGTTGGGGAAGCCGGCCACGGTGGTGCCCAGGTACGCCTCGGCGCCATCGCGCCAGGCATCGAGCAGATCGGCGCCGCGCTGGCCGAGGATGGCGCCGCGCGGAATCGGATCGGTGGCGTGAAAGCCGGTGCCAAAGATGATGCAGTCCGCCTTGCGGCGGGTGCCGTCGCGCATCACGATGGCGTCTTCCTCCACGTGGTCGATGCCGCAAGTCACCACATCCACGTTGGCGCGCGCCAGCGCAGGGTAATAGTCGTTGGAGATCAGCACGCGCTTGCAGCCGATGGTGTAGTCCGGCGTGACGGTGGCACGCAGCGCGGGATCGGCGATCTGCCGCTTGATATGGCGGCGCGCGATGCGCGCCACCACCGTCATCAGCTTGGGATGGATCACGAAGCCAAGCACGCGCGACTCCAGCGCCCAGTAGATGCCGGTGCGCATCAGCTTTTGCGTGAGCGGCAGGCGGCGGAACAGCCAGCGCTCGGCGGCTGACACCTTGCGATCGGGCTTGGGCATGATCCACGGCGGCGTGCGCTGGAACAGGTCCAGGTGCGCCACCTGCGCAGCGATCTGCGGCACGAACTGGATGGCGCTGGCGCCGGTGCCGATCACCGCCACGCGCTTGCCCGCCAGCGCGTAGTCATGGTTCCAGTGCTGCGAGTGAAACGCCTCGCCGCGAAAGCGCGCCAGGCCCGGGATATTGGGATACGCCGGCCGGCTCAGGCCACCCATGCCCGACACCAGCACGCGAGCCCGCACGCGCTTGCCATCGGCCATGTCGAGCTGCCACGTGCCGCTGGCGTCGTCCCATGCGGCGCGGCGCAGTTCGTGGTTCAGGCGCAGGTGGGGGCGCAGGCGGAACTGGTCGGTGCAGCGTTCCAGGTAAGCGCGGATCTCCGGCTGCGGCGAAAACATGCGCGACCAGTTGGGGTTGGGCGCGAAAGAGAACGAGTACAGATGCGACTGCACATCGCAGGCGCAGCCCGGATAGTGGTTGTCGCGCCACGTGCCCCCCACCGAGGCGGCCTTCTCGAACAGCGCGAAGTCATGCAGGCCTGCCTGCTTGAGGCGGATCGCCATGCCCAGCCCGGCGAACCCGGTGCCGATGATGGCGATATCGATGTGCTCGGTGGGGCCGGGCCCCTGCGGTGACGGCTGGGCTGTGGATAACTCCGGGGGCAGGTCTGCTGGCGCATTCATAAGCTGTCTCTCGTGTCGCTGGCGTGCACGGCGGGATGCCGCATTGCGTCGCAACATCCTTGATTGTGACATTGATGAATGTCATCGTAGGCACGCCAGCGCCCCGGGTCAACTCGGAGATTTGAATCGCCATTCTAATTTTTAGCGGATTTTAGTGGCTTGTTGAGCGCATAAAACAGGAAGAAAGCGCGCTTTCCCGCACCAAGGGGCGTACCCACCGCTGCGTTTGAAACCGGCACCAATCTGTCGAACTTGGCAGAAAGGCGACGTTGGCTATCCCGGCGCGCGCCCCAGCAACCGCTTTCGCCAGGCATTCGGGGTTTCCTGCGTCCAGCGTTTGAACGCATGGCTGAACGCGCTCTGCTCCGAAAAGCCAAGCAGCATGGCCAGCTGGGCGAGGCTGATGGCGGGGTCGGCGAGGTAATGCTCGGCCTGCGCGCGGCGCACCCCGTCGACCAGCGCGGAGTAGTTCAGCCCCTGCGCCTGCAGCCGCCGCTGCAGCGTGCGCACCGGCAAGCGCAGATGCGCCGCCACCGCCGCGATCGGCACCTCGCCCCGATGCAGCGCCGCGCTGATAAAGGCCCGCGCCTGCGCGATCTCGCCGGTGCCGTCCGCCTCCAGCGCGCGCAGCTGGGCCTGGGCGATGCGCGTCATCTGTGCCTGCATTTGCGCATCGGCCTGCATCGAAGGGCGCGCCAGCAGCGCGGGATCGATGTGCATGGCGTGGCGCCCGGCGTTGAAGACCACCGGGCAGCCGAATACCCGGCTGTAGTCGTCGGCGTGGCCACCGGGTGGTGGCGCGTGGGGAAACTCGATACGCTCGGCAAAGAAGCCGTCGCCCAGCAGCCAGCGGGCAAAGCCGATCCACGTGGCCATGTGCAGCTCGTGCGCGTGGCGCGACAGCGGGCCGTGCTGCGCCTCCCACGTCATCCACGCGCCCTGCGCCGTTTCATGCAGGCGGGTGCGGCCGATATCGTTGGCCAGCACCTCGTAGCGGATGCCCTGCAGGATGGCCTCGCGCACCGTGGGCGTGGTCAGCACCACATAGCCCATCTCCGCATAGTGGCGCGGCCGGAACGCCGCGCCCGCGTGCAGGCCCGCCAGCGGATCACCGGCGGCGCGCTCCAGCGCATCGAGCAGCGTCAGGTAGTGCGCAACGCCGATGCGCGTGGCGGGGCCGGCCGGGCTGTCGAGCAAGGCGGGATCGAGCCCTGCGAGCACGAGCTGGTCGGCCGGCGCGATGCCGGCGGCCTCGCCGTAGTCGAGCACGGTGCGCAGGTAGGGCAGCGACACGGTGCCGGGCGTCTCGGCGACGTAAGCTGCGCTGGCGATGTCGGTGATAGCAGCGGCGGGGAGCGCCGCGTTGGCGCGTGGCATCAAATCACCTGTCATGCGGGATCAAGACCGGGGCCCGATCTTTATCCAAACTGCGGCGAGCGTCAATGCGGGGTATCGGCAACGCGCATCGCAAGGCCCGCGCCATGGACCCGCAATGGACCCGCAATGGACCCGCAATGGACCCGCAATGCACCCGCAAAAGACCCGCAAGCAGACGGATAAGCGCAAAACAGGAGACACACCATGCACACCCCAGCCACCGAGCCGCCCGCGTGCGCACTGTCGCGGCGCGGCTTTCTCAAGATTGGCTTTGGCTTGTCCGCCGCACTCGCGTGCGCCGGCCTGGTCCCGGCATTGTCCGGCTGCGCGCCCGCGCACAAGCAACCCGCCACCGGCATGCAGTTCCTGCGCGAAGGCGACGTGGCGTTGTTCACCGCCTTGCTGCCCGCCGTGGTGGCGGAGCTCGCCGAGCGCGAGCGCGGCTCGCGCGAACTGCAGCTCGGCCAGGCCGTGCGCAATGTCGACGCCACATGCGCCGCCATGGATGCCAACGCACGCGCGGAACTGCGCAAGCTGCTCGACCTGCTCGCCATCGGGCCGTTGCGCTGGGTGCTCGCCGGCGTGGGCCAGGACTGGAAGCAGACCGACACGCAGCAGGCGCGCCGCTTTCTCGCGCGCTGGCGCGCCAGCCGCTTTGCCACCTTGAATGCCGGCGCCGTGGTGCTGGTCAAGCTCAGCAGCGTGGGCTACTACCTGCTGCCGGCAGCGTGGGCGGGCAGCGGATATCCCGGCCCCAATCCTGCGGTCTTTCGTGCGCTGCACACCTGAAATCCAATACACGAGTACCTCATGGCCATTCCCGATATCTATAGCGCCGGCATCGCCGCCGGCTGGAACGTGGTGGACGGCGCCGCGCTCACCGCGCCGCTTTCGCTCGACGCCGACGTGGTGATTGTCGGCAGCGGCGCCGGCGGCGGCGTGGCCGCCGAGATCCTCAGCGAGGCCGGTCTGCGCGTGGTGCTGGTGGAGGAGGGCGCGCTGCGCACCTCCGACAGCTTCAAGGACATGGACGAGGGCCGCGCCTATCGCGAGCTGTACCAGGAGGGCGCGGCGCGCGCCACGTCCGATGGCGCCATCGCCATCCTGCAAGGGCGCTCGGTGGGCGGCAGCACGACGGTGAACTGGTCGTCGAGCTTTCGCACGCCAAAGGAAACGCTGGCGCACTGGGCCGCGCACCATGCGGTGAGCGGCCACAGCGCCGCGGACATGGCACCGTGGTTCGAGCGCATGGAGGCACGGCTGTCGGTGGCGCCGTGGGGCATGCCGCCGAACAACAACAACGATGTGCTCAAGCGCGGCTGCGACAAGCTGGGCTGGGAGTCGCACGTGATCCCGCGCAATGTGAAAGGCTGCTGGAACTCCGGCTATTGCGGGCTGGGCTGCCCGGTCAACGCCAAGCAATCGATGCTGGTATCGACCATTCCCGCCGCGCTCGCCAAGGGCGCCACGCTGGTCCACCGCGTGCGGGTGCGCGCGCTGGAGCATGACGGCAAGACGGTCACCACGCTTGCCGGTGAAGCGCTGGGTGCCGATGGCCGCACGCCCACCGGCATTGCGGTAACGGTACGCGCGCGGCACTACGTGGCGGCCGGCGGCGCCATCAACACGCCGGCGCTGTTGCTGCGCTCGCGCGTGCCGGACCCGTATCAGCGGGTCGGCGTACGCACCTTCATCCATCCGGTCAACCTGAGCGTGGCGGTGATGCCCGAACAGGTCGACCCATACTACGGCGCGCCGCAATCGATCGCCTCCGATCACTTCCAGTGGAAGGATGGCGCCACCGGCCCGATGGGCTACAAGCTGGAAGTGCCGCCCTTGTTCCCCGGCATCAGCGCGGGCGTGTTCAACCAGGTGGGCGAGGCGCTGCGCACCGACATGGCCGCGCTGCCGCATACCAACGCGATGCTGGCGCTGCTGCGCGATGGCTTTGTTGGGCAGAGCGAAGGCGGGCGCGTGCGCATTGCCGACGATGGCAGCCCGGTGCTCGACTACGACATCAGCGACTATGTCTGGGACGGCATGCGACGCGCCTGGCTGAGCATGGCCGAGGCCCAGTTCGCGGCCGGGGCGCTGCGCGTGCGCCCGGCCCACCTGGACGCGCCGTACTATGACAGCTGGGCGCAGGCCCGCCAGGGCATTGCCACGCTGCCGCTGGCCAAGTTCCGCGCGGCGCTGTTTACCGCGCACCTGATGGGCGGCTGCGCCATGAGCGACCAGCCGCAGGGCGGGGTGGTCGACAGCCATGGCCGCCATCACCAGCTGGCCAACCTGTCGGTGCTGGACGGTTCCGTGTTTCCGACCAGCATAGGAGCGAACCCGCAACTGTCTGTTTTTGCACTCAGCGCGCAGAACGCCCAGGCGCTGGCGGCGCGGCTGGCCGGATGAGCGCGGCCCGCCAATCCGCGCGGCTACGGGCGTTGGCTCGCAAGGACACGCCCCCCTTAAGCAGGGAAGTAAAATCCCGCATGGCGCGCGCGGCATGCGGGCACAATCAAATCGGATTAGAGGCATCGCTCCAAAATTACACTTGTGAAACGCCCGCAGCGCTCGCTAGGCTCCGTACAACTGTTTCAAGCATCCGTTTGCCGTCAGAGCAAGGAGCTGTTGCAGTGCGTGGAATTTTGCTGGGGTTGTGCGGCATGACCATGAGAGAGACGCCCCCTATGAAGACCGGAAGAGGCACGGCAGGAGACACCAAGGCCCGCATTCTCGACGCCACCGAGCGTTTGTTCATCGAGGTTGGTTACGAAGGCACCTCGCTAAGGCAAGTGACATCGCGCGCGATCGTCAACCTGGCCGCCGTCAATTACCATTTCCGCAGTAAAGAGATCATGATGCAGGCGGTCCTGGGCCGCCGGCTCGACCCGCTCAACACGCGCCGCCTGGCGCTGCTCGATGCCTGCGAGGCACGCTGGCCGGGGGCGCAGATACGCTGCGAACACGTGATGGGTGCGCTCTTCGTGCCCGCGCTGCAAATGGCGCGCGAGCCCGACGTGGGCGGCCCGTCGTTCCTGCGGCTGCTGGGGCGCGTGTATTCCGATACCTCGCCATTTATCCAGTCTTATCTGCTTGGCCATTACGCGCCGGTGTTCGGCCGCTTCTCCGATGCCTTCGCCCGCGCGCTGCCCGAGATCCCGCCACAAGAACTGGGCTGGCGCCTGAACTTCGCGCTCAAGGCGCTGGCCGGTGTGCTGGCCGGCGAGGAGCTTGGCAACCTGCTGCCGGCCTTTACGCAAGGCAAGGACCTGAGCGACGCGCACGTGCTCGCGCAGTTGAGCGCGATGGTGGTGGCTGCGCTCAAGGCACCCGTGCCCGCCAGCCAGCAGCTGTGCGCGCTGCAGGACGTGTTCCAGATCGGCGAGACCCAGCAAGCTGAAGAGCATGCCGGGCATGCCGCGCTGACTGCCCTGGTGGCAGAACAGGCGCAACGCGCCGACACCCTATCCGTTGCCGCGCGCAAGACACGCCGCGCGGCACGCAACGAGGGCGCGACACGCGCTGCCGTCACCAGCATGGCGGTGCGCGGCGCGCGCGAGCACCCCTTCGTCTTCCCGAGCAATCCGCTCGACGACTGGATGCGTACCCGCTCCAGAACCTAGCGGCGCGCTGGCGCCGGCCAACCGCCGGCGCAGGCCTGGCCGCCTCCAGGAACCCGAGTTGCAAGTGCCCCGCTTGAGCCAGGCATCCGGCCGTCCTTAGCCCGGCATTTCCGCAGCGATCCGCACTCGGGCATTCCGTTCTCAACGACACCACGCGTGCGTCCCGCGCACGCGGTGGACCGCTGTCGCCCGCGTTTTCCGCGCGGGCCGACACCACAACAGGAGATCCGCATCGTGAAAGCCTTGTATTCCCACGCGCCGAGCGCAACCGTATCCGCATCGAGAAGGTCATTGCCCTTATTGCACAATCTTGCGGCCACCGTCGCATTCGCACTCGCGATGGCCTTGCCCGCACCCGCACAGACGCAGCCGCAGGCGAGCGCCGGTTCGGGCACCGCCTTCGACGGGCTCGGCGCCCAGCAACAGGCCGCGCTGCTCTCGAAGCAGATCGCCAGCGGCGAACTGGCGAAGCTGCCCGACGAGCAACTGCTTGCGGCCATCAACGCATTGCAGCCCGAGGCCGCGCTGCTGTGGGCCAAGGCCGAGATGAACCGCTACCCCGAGTACGAGTACTGGATGACGCGCCAGGAGCGCCTCAACGGCCAGTGGCAAGACCAGCCCGCGCGCATGATGATCCGCTACCGCCACGCGCCGCGCCAGCTCTATGCGAAGTGGCTGCCGGGCGGCAGCCAGGCCGGCCAGGAAATCCTCTACGACGAGACGCAGCGCAAGGATGAGATGTACGGCCACCTCGGCGGCATGCTGGGCTTCACCTCGATGTGGATCGCGCTCGACGGCACCATCGCGCGCGCGCAGTCCAACCACACGGTGCGGGACCTGGGCTTCCAGTACGTGGTGTCGATGCTGGAGCGCGATGCCAGGTCGCTGCGCGCGGCCGGGCTCACGGAGAAGTTCACGCGCGCGGACATCGTGCAGGAGCAGGGCATGCGCATGGTCGCGCTCACCTGGGACCTGCCGGCCGGTGCGCCACGCTATTACGCCAAGCGGGTGCAGCTGATGCTGGACCTGAAGAACCCCTGGCCGCGCGTGGAAACCGCCTGGGATGCCGAGGGCAACATGGTCGAAAAGATTGTCTTCGAGAAGGCGGTGCGCAAGACCTTCGACGCGAGCGCCTTCGATGCGAAAAACAGCGACTACAAGTTCTGATGCTGCATCACCGTGTCCGCCATGCAGCGCCGCGCGCGTTTGAATCTGCTTGCGCGGGCACGCGTGCAGCAGTTTGAACAAACGGCGCGAGCGCTTGCGCAGCGGTGGCAAGGGCACGGCGCGCCATGTTTGGAACGCGCACTCTATTGACGCTCGCTTGCCCCGGCAGCGAGAGTCGCAGCACGGAAAAGGACGATGCGTTGCCAAGCATAGCGGCACGCAAGACAAAACAAAGCGGCACCACGCGCGACACAGCGCTTCAGGAGACAAGCATCATGCATCAGCATCCTTTGCAGCACGGACAGCATCGGCAACGTACGCCGTGGAGAAAACATCATGGGCAGCGGATCCTGCGCTACGGCGTGGCGCTGCTGGGTGCCACGATGCTGGCCGCCTGCGGCGGCGGCGGCGATGGCGGCAGCGGCGGTGGCAGCGCCGCCGCGAGCACCAGCTCCGCCCCGGCCACACCAGTGCGCCTGTGTCCCGCGGCACTCGACTACACCACCACCTTCACCGGCGGCACCGGCTCGGGCGAACTGGTCAAGGTGCAGATCGACACCACCAGGAAGACCTGGCAAGTGACCTTCCTCGACTCCTCGGTGCCGCGCACCACGGGCACGGTCATGCCGACCCGCAGCGACACCACCGGCGGCCAGAACGTGATGACGGGCACGCTGTCGCAGGAAACAGGCCTGCCCACCGACAAGCTCAACCAGTGCGCGTTCCAGCTCAACGGCGCAAGCCTGGACCCGAATCGCCCCGCGCGGCTGTTCGTTGGCGAAGGCGTGGCGGGCGGCACCATTCCGGGTGCGCGCATCCAGTTCAATGGTGTCCTGGGTGCAGGCGCGGTGCCGGATACCACCTTCCCGTATTTCCAGTTCATCGGCTTCGCGCAGACCGAAACCGACCTCACCAAGATCGCCGGCCAGTACAACGGCTACGGCTTTCACGAGGTGCCGTCGAAGAACTTCCAGACGGTGGCGCAGGACTACCGCATGGCGCTGGCGGCCGACGGCTCGTTCCAGGTGTGCGACAACAAGACGGGCGGCACCTGCTCGCAAAAGGGCAAGAACTTCGTGCCCCAAGCCAACGGCAGCCTGATGTCGGCCAACTACAAGGGTGAGATCGATCCGCCCACGCTCGGCGCGACGCTGGGCCGCGCCTACCTGATCGTGGGCAAGCTACGCGGCCAGTTGGTCCCGGTGATGATCCGCGTGGGCTACGCCAACGGATCGCTCACCAACGGCATGCCGCTGGGCGCCGACGACGAGATCGGCATCGGCATGATGGCGCCAGCCATCGCCGTGACGCAGGGCACGGTCAACGGCGAGTACGTCGGCGTGGACAGCAACTTCGACTACCGCACCACCGCCCTGGTGGCAGCGGACGCGGCCATGCTCGACCCGTTCCACCCGTCGGACGCCTCGCTCGCCACGGCGCTCAAGCTGGACTTCTCCCAGCAGTTGCCCGGCGTGGTCACCACCACGCGCAAGGATGGCGCGGCGGGCAGCCCCACCGGCAAGTTCATCTTCACCGGCGGCGTGTTCGGTTTCCTCGAGTCGCGCAGCGGCAGCCCGTACTTCACCATCGGCGCCTTCGTGCAATGACGGCCATGCAATCCAACTTATTCCGGGAAGACAAGATGACGAAGAATGCCTTTCGTTTGGCAGCGCCCTTGCTGATCGCCGCGCTCGCCTGGCTGGGCGGCATGCCCAGCGCCCATGCACAGAAAGCCGGTGACAACGTCGTCGCTGCCGGCTGGTTCCACATCAACACCAGCGGCAACAGCAGCCCGTTCACCACCAGCGTGATCGATGCGCCCATCAACGGCCCGCTGGGCTTGCCGTCGTCATTCACGGCGCCGGGCAGCAGCATCAGCACATCCAACGCGGACACGCTGGGGCTGACCTTCAGCCACTTCTTCACGGACCACATCGCGCTCACGGCGGTGGGCGGCATTCCGCCCAAGTTCAAGCTCTACGGCCACGGCAACCTGATCCCGCCGGGCCCGGCGGGCGCGCTGGGGCAGCAGCCGCTGGGCGACCCGAGCCTGAACCCGATCATCACCAGCGCACGCCAGTGGAGCCCGGCGTCGATGGTGCAATACCACTTCTTCGAGCCTACCGCGCGCGTGCGTCCTTTTCTGGGCATCGGTGTGTCGTACAACTTCTTCACCAACATCGAGCTCAACCCGGCGTTCGCCGCCTCGGTCAACAACAACCTGGGCGCCACGCTGGCCGCCGGCGCCGGCAAGCCGGGGCCGACCTCCGTCGAGGCCAAGGCGTCGAACTCGTTCGCGCCGGTGTTCAACATCGGCGGCTCCTTTGCGATCACGGACCAGTGGGGCCTGACCGCATCGGTCACCTACATTCCGCTCAAGACGACGTCGTCGATGATCATCAAGGCGTCCGACGGCACGGTGTTGTCCACCTCCAAGGCCACCATCAGCCCGAACCCGCTGATCATGTTTGTGGCGGCGACGTATAAGTTCTGAAGTGGGCAAAGCCGCTTGCGATGACGAGGGCTGTCACTCCCTCTCCCACAAGTGGGAGAGGGGAGCAAACCAGCGCTAGATCAAGCCGTTCGAACTCTCACGGCCGGTACCGTCACGGTCTTGCGCACAGGGCTTGAGAGCACCAGCGATGTGGTCACCGAGCCGTGGGCCGCGAGCGTGTCGACCACGTGCTCCAGGTCGGCCGGATCGGCGATGGCGCAACGCACGATAAAGCAATGCGCACCGGTCACGCGATCGGCGCTCAGCACTTCGGGCATGCTCTCGAACAGCTTCACATACTTCTGGATATAGGCGTGCGTGGTCTCGATATGGATGATCGCCTGCAGGCCGACGCCCAGCGCGCGCAGGTTCACCCGCGCGCCGTAGCCTTCGATCACGCCCGCGTCCTCCAGCTTGCGCACACGCTCGCTCATGGCGGGCTGCGACAAGCCAATGCGCTTGCCCAGCGCTGCCAGGCTCTGGCGGGCATCGGCCTGCAGCGCCTCCAGGATCAGTCGGTCTTTCTTGTCCAGCTCCATCCCATTCTCCTATGGCACCTGTTGCGCGCCACCGATGAATCATCGGTGCGCGGTGCCGATTTCCGATGCCTTGCCATTCGTGGCGACGGCTGCTGCGATTATGCTGGAACTCAGTGCGGCTCAATGCGCGGCCCGATATCCTTCCGGAGGCAATATGCAACTCATCGGCATGCTCGACTCACCCTATGTGCGCCGCGTGGCCATCTCACTGCGGCTGCTGGACCTGCCGTTCGAGCATCGAGCCGTCTCGGTGTTCAGCACGTTCGAGCAGTTTCGCGCGATCAATCCCGTGGTGAAAGCGCCCACCCTGGTTTGCGACAACGGCGTGGTACTGATGGAGTCCGGCCTGATCCTCGACTATGCCGAGACGCTGGCCACGCGCAGCCTGATGCCCGCGCAGCACAAGCAGCGCCAGCACGCCTTGCGCGTGATCGGCCTGGCGCTGGCGGCGTGCGAGAAGACGGTGCAGATCGTCTATGAGCGCAACCTGCGCCCGGCGGAAAAGCAGCACGAGCCATGGATCGAGCGCGTGCAGGGGCAGTTGCATGCCGCCTACGCGGCGCTGGAAACCGAACTGGCGGGGGCCGCGCTTCCCGCGGATGAGCGCTTGCTCATGCAGGCCGACGTGACCGCCGCCGTGGCGTGGGGCTTCACACAGCTGATGCTGCCGGCATGCGTCGAGGCGTCAGCGTATCCTGCGCTGGCGGCATTCAGCGCGGCCGCCGAACGCCTTGCCGTGTTCAAGGACACGCCGCAGACCTGATCCACTGCCGCGCACCGGCCGTGCTTAGTGAGCCAGGGCCTGGGCGAGCGCGCGCAGCAGGCCGGCGCCGTCGCCGCGCCAGGCGCTGCCATGCATGCAGGCCAGGGTGGTTGGCTGCAGCAGCGCCATGCGCTCCAGCATGGCGCCGGCGTTCGGCGTGTGGGAGAAGTAATCCATGCCGCGCCGGAACGCTTCGCTCGGCCCGAGGATGTCGGCCTCGGTCAGAGGCTGGAGCTCGGCACCGCCCTGGCTGAACAAGTCGCCGCAGAGCAGCGTGCCGGTGCGCTCCTCCATCATGAGCCCGCACTCCCAGGCATGCGGCAAGTGCGGCGTATCGAACCAGCGCACGGTATGGTGGCCAAGCGGCACGGCTTGCCCGTCCGCCAGGCCCTGCGCGGGCCGGTCGGCCAGGTCGTTGACGGACACCATGGCGGCGACGGTGCCGCACAGCGGCGATGCGTGGGGCGCCGCCGCCAGCCATTCATTGAGCGAGCCGCACTCGTCGGCTTCCACGTGCGAAAAGGCAATATGACGCAGCTGGCCCGGTGCGATCACGCTGGCCACGGCTTCATGCACCAGCGGGAACATCTTGCGCAGCCCCGTATGGAACAACAGCGGCTCGTCGTCGACGATCAGGTACTGGTTGAAGGAGAAGCCGCCCGGCCCACCGTCGATGTGGACCGGGGTATTGATCCGATAGATCCCGTCCGCGATTTCGTGGACGTTGGTGCCCGACCGGGCGTTGGTGACGGTCATCGTTGTCTCCTGGAAATCGTCTGGGCGCGGGGACCCGGCCGCCTGCGCCGGCCTGCTTCATTCTAGTCACTGCAACGCCACAGGCATGCCACCTTTTGCTTGGCCGGGCTGCACATGGGGCGCTCGACGGCGCAAAATGGGGACGACGATCCGGCAAGCGGGCGGCCGCGCCAGCCGGGAAGAGGGAAGAGGGAAGAGGGAAGAGGGAAATGCGCGATGGATGACGTGACTCGGGCAGCCCGCGACAGCGTGCGTCTGTTCCTGTGCGGCGATGTGATGACCGGCCGCGGCATCGACCAGATCCTGCCGCATCCGGGCAAGCCGCACCTGTTCGAGGGCTGGCTACGCTCGGCAGTCGACTATGTCGAGCTGGCCGAGCGTGCCACAGGCGCGATACAGCGGCCGGTTGATCCTGCCTATCCGTGGGGCGACGCGCTCGCGCAGCTGGATCGCTTCCGGCCGGATGTGCGCATCGTCAACCTGGAAACGGCCGTCACCGTGAGCGAGGACGCACAGCCGGGCAAGGGCATCCACTACCGGATGCACCCCGCCAATGTGGCGTGCCTGCGCAGCGCGCAGCTCGATTGCTGCGTGCTGGCGAACAACCACGTGCTGGACTGGGGGTGCGCCGGGCTCGACGAAACCCTGGCAACCTTGCACGGGGCAGGCATGCGGACCGCGGGCGCCGGACGCGACGAGGCGCAGGCCAGCGCGCCTGCCGCGATCGCGCTCGCGCAAGGGGGAAGGGTGCTCGTCTTTGCCTATGCCACCGCGGCAAGCGGCGTGCCGGCGGACTGGGCCGCGGCCCCCGGGCGCGCCGGCATCCATTTCCTGCCCGACATTTCGGTGCGCGCCGCCGATGGGGTTGCCCGCCTTACGGCAGCAGCGAAGGGCGCGGGCGATATCGTGGTGGTGTCGCTGCATTGGGGCGGCAACTGGGGCTTCGACATTTCGCGCCAGGAGCAGGCCTTCGCGCACCGGCTGATCGATGCGGGCGGCGCCGATATCGTGTACGGGCACTCGTCCCATCACATCAGGGGTGCCGAGGTGTATCGCGACCGCCTGATTCTCTATGGCTGCGGTGACTTCCTCAACGACTACGAAGGCATCGGCGGATACGAGCGATACCGGCCCGACCTGGCCTTGATGTACTTCCCGCTCGTCGACGGCGCAACCGGCGCATTGCGCCAGCTGTCCGCCGTGCCGATGCAGATCCGCCATTTCAGCCTGCGCCGCGCACCGGAGCAAGGCGTGTCGTGGCTCTGCGCCACGCTGGACCGGGAAAGCGGCAAGCAGGGCACGCACGCGACCCGTGTGGCGGACGATACCCTGGCGTTGCGCTGGGACGGCTAGCGCGCTACGCGCGCATGGCTTTCGCCATCTCGCTCGTGGCGTGCCAGCCCAGCGCGACATACAGCGACCGGCCCATCTCGGTGGCGTGCAGGATCGCGTACTGGAGGTCGCGCCTGGTGAATTCGTCCTCCGCCAGCTGCATGAGGCGGCGCCCCAGCCCCTGCTTGCGATGCGTAGCCTCCACATACACGTTCAGCACGTAGCCACGCTTGTCCTGCAGGGGATGGGCCGGATGCGGCGGCCAGTCGATCGCCATCAGGCCAATGCCGCCCACCGGCTGGCCCTGGTCCATCAGCACGAAGCCGAAGTAGCTGCCATCGCGCAGGCGCGGCACAAGCCATGGCCGGAACTGCTGCGTCATGGCCTGCAGGACCTCCTCGCCGCGCCCGGCCTCGCGGAACATGGATTCGCGATGGCGGCAGACCAGCTCGACATCATCGGCACCAAGCGGGCGGACTTCCATGGCAGGCTTCCTTGGGGATTTGCGTGGGTGGTGGGAGAGAGAATTTGCGCGGCGCGCACCGACATCCTAACGCAGTGCATTGCGATTCGGAGAACTTCCCACCGGCGCCATGGCCCGAAGCCGGGAATAAAAAAAGCGAAGCGCTGTTGGCGCTTCGCTTCGAGGCCATCCGGGCTGAATGCACCGGATGGCAGGACGAACCCTTCTGCCTTACTGCGTGGTCACGGCCGGCTTGACGTCCACCGAGGCCACCGGTCCGGTCTCGCTCAGGCCGCCGCCAAGCGACCGGTACAGGTCGATGGCATTGTTCAGGCGCAGTTGCCGCGCCTGGATCAGGGCCTGGTCGGCAGCGAACAGCTGACGCTGCGAGTCGAGCTGGTCCAGCTGGCTGGCCACGCCATTCCTGAAGCGCATCGTCGACAACTCGTAGCGCGCTGCCTCGGCGTTGCGCACCTGCTCCTGGCTGGTCACCTGCTCTTCCAGCGTGCCGCGCGCCACCAGTGCATCCGCCACTTCCGCGAAGGCCGTCTGGATGGTCTTCTCGTAGTTGGCGATCTGGATATTCTTGCGCACGTTGGTCAGGTCCAGGTTGGACAGGTTCCGGCCGTAGTCGAAGATCGGCAGCACCAGCTGCGGTGCGAACGACCACGCGCCGGTGCCGGAATCGAACAGGCTCGAGAAGGTCGGGCTGATCGCGCCGGCATTGGCGGTGAGCGTAATGCGCGGGAAGAACGCCGCGCGCGCCGCGCCGATATTGGCGTTGGCGGAGAGCAGCAACTGCTCGGCCTGGCGGATGTCGGGACGCTGCTCGAGCAGGTCCGACGGCAGCCCTGCCGGGATGTCGCTGATGATCCGCTCGTCCGACAGGCGCATCGGTGCAGGCAGGTTCTCGATGGTGCCAAGCGGCTTGCCCACCAGCACCTCAAGCGCGTTCTGCGCCTGCGCGCGCTGGCGTGCCAGCTGCGCGGCGGAAACGCGGGCCTGCGCCACCAGCGATTCGTTGTCGCGCAGGTCCAGCGCCGACGTGGCGCCCGCATCGAAGCGTTGCTTGGCCAGGCTCAGCGTGTACTCGCGCGTCTTCAGCGTGTTCTGCGCGAGCTCGTATTGCTCGGCGAAAGAGCGCTCGGACAGGTAGGCCTGGGCGACTTCGGAGACCAGCGAGATCTGCGCGGAACGGCGTGCTTCCTCGGTGGCGAAGTACTGCGACAGCGCCGCGTTGGACAGACTGCGCACGCGGCCGAAGAAGTCCAGCTCGAACGAAGTCACGCCGGCGCCCGCCTGGAAGTACTCGGAGACAAACGGCTTGCCGGTGGCCGACTGCAAGGCGGGGGTGCGCGAACGGTTGAAACCGCCGGTGGCGTTCACCGTGGGCAGCAGGTCGGCGCGCTGCACCTGGTACAGCGCGCGCGCTTCCTCGATGCGCAGCGCAGCGGTGCGCAGGTCGCGGTTGTTCTCCAGCGAGGTGGCAATCAGCACTTGCAGGCGCGGGTCGCGGAAAAACTCGCGCCAGCCGATCTCGCTCGCCCGGCGGGTTTCGCCGGTCTTCACTTCGGCGGCCGCGTAGCCTTCCGGCGCGGCCGGGAAGCTGGTGGCCACCGGCGGGGCAGGGCGTTCATAAACGGGTGCCAGTGTGCAACCCGAGAGGACGCCCGCCACCAGCAACAGCGTGGTCAGTGTCTTTGTCATGTCAGATTCCTTCCTTGGGTTCGAGCCCTTGCTCGTTCAGCATCTGCTCGCGCTTGCTGCCCTTGAAGCGGCTACGGATCACCACGAAGAACACCGGCACCAGGAAAATCGCCAGCACCGTGGCGGTGATCATGCCGCCGATCACGCTGGTACCGATGGCGCGCTGGCCGCCCGAGCCCGCGCCGCTGGCGATCGCCAGCGGCAGCACGCCCAGGATAAAGGCCATCGAGGTCATCAGGATCGGGCGGAACCGCAGGTGCACGGCTTCGAGCGTAGCGTCGATGACGCTGCGGCCCTGGGCCTGCAGATCCTTGGCGAATTCCACGATCAGGATGGCGTTCTTCGCCGACAAGCCAATCGTCGCGATCAGGCCCACCTTGAAGTACACGTCGTTGGGCATGCCGCGCAGGGTCACACCGAGCAGCGCGCCGAGCACGCCGAGCGGCACCACCAGCAGCACCGCGACCGGGATCGACCAGCTCTCATAGAGCGCGGCCAGGCACAGGAACACGATGATCAGCGACAGCGTGTACAGCATCGGCTCTTGCGAACCGGCCAGGCGCTCTTCATAAGACTGTCCCGACCACTCGAAGCCGAAGCCCGGCGGCAGCTTGGCGAAGTTGTCTTCCATGATCTTCATGGCTTCGCCGGTACTGCGCCCCGGAGCGGCCTGGCCAGCGATCTTCACCGCCGGCAAGCCGTTGTAACGCTCCAGTCGCGGCGAGCCCATGATCCACTTGGAAGTGGCAAAGGCGGCGAACGCAACCATGTCGCCGTTGCTGTTCTTCACGCGCAGCTTGGTCAGGTCATCGGGCAGCTTGCGGTCGTTGCCTTCGGCCTGGGCGATCACCTTGCGCACACGGCCTTCGTAGATGAAGTCGTTGACGTAGGAAGAGCCGAACGCGATGGCCAGCGTCGCGTTGATATTGGCCACCGACACACCCAGCGCGCGTGCCTTCTCGCGGTCGATGTCGATCTGCAGCTGCGGCGCGTCTTCCTGGCCTTCGGGGCGAACGCCCACCAGCGCAGGATTCTTCGCGGCCATGCCGAGCATCATGTTGCGCGCTTCCATCAGCTTGGCGTGACCCTGGCCGGTGCGGTCCTGCAGGCGGAAGTCGAAGCCCGAGGAGTTGCCCAGCTCGGAGATCGCCGGCGGGTTAAGCGGGAAGATGATGGCGTCCTTGATGAAGGACAGCGCACCAAACGCCCGGCCAACCAGTGCCTGCGCGGTCTCGTCCTTGCCGGTGCGGTCCTTCCAGTCCTTCAGGCGCACGAACGCGATACCGCCGTTCTGGCCGCGGCCGAAGAAGGAGAAGCCCGCCACGGTGATCATCTGGTCCACTACCTTGGATTCCTTCTGCAGGTAGTAGTCCTCGATCTGCTTGAGCACGCCGATGGTACGTTCCTGCGTGGCGCCGTTGGGCAGCTGCACCACCGTGATCATGTAGCCCTGGTCTTCCTCGGGGAGGAAGGAGGAGGGCAGGCGCTTGAACAGCACCACCATACCCACGACGATGAGCGCGTAGATGATCAGGTAGCGCCCGGCGCGCGCCAGGATGCGGCCCACCATGCTCTGGTAGCCGGTGGCGGCGCGTGCGAAGGTGCGGTTGAACCAGCCGAAGAAACCCTTCTTCTCGTGGTGGTGGCCAGCCTCGACCGGCTTGAGCAACGTGGCGCACAGAGCCGGCGTGAGCGTCAAGGCCAGCAGCGCCGAGAACGCGATCGACGCGATCAGCGACAGCGAGAACTGGCGGTAGATGTTACCCACCGAACCCGAGAAGAACGCCATCGGGATGAACACCGCGGTCAGCACCAGCGTGATGCCGACGATGGCGCCGGTGATCTGGCCCATGGCCTTGCGCGTGGCGTCGCGTGGCGAGAGTCCTTCCTCGCTCATGATCCGCTCGACGTTTTCCACCACCACGATCGCATCGTCCACCAGGATACCGATCGCCAGCACCATGCCGAACATCGTCAGCACGTTGATGGAGAAGCCGAAGGCCAGCAGCATGCCCGTGGTGCCCAGCAGGGCCACCGGCACCACCACCGTCGGGATGATGGTCGCGCGGATGTTCTGCAGGAACAGGTACATCACCAGGAACACCAGCACCACGGCTTCGACCAGGGTCTTGATCACTTCCTCGATCGAGATCTTGACGAAGGCCGAGGTGTCGTAAGGCACGGAGTACTGGTAATCGGCCGGGAAGAACTTGGAGAGCTCTTCCATCTTGGCGCGCACCGCGGTGGCGGTGGCCAGGGCGTTGCCGCTCGGGGCCAGCTTGATGGCGATGGCCGCCGAGGCCTTGCCGTTGGTACGGGCCAGCGTGGAGTAGTCGGCACCGCCGAGTTCGACGCGGCCGATGTCCTTGATGCGCACCGAGGAGCCGTCCGGGTTCGTGCGCAGCAGGATATTGGCGAACTGCTCCGGCGTGGTGAGGCGGCTCTCGGTGGTGACGGTGGCGTTGAGCTCGGTGCCCTTGGGCGACGGCGTGCCGCCCAGCTCACCCACGGCGACCTGGACGTTCTGCTCCGAGATGGCGGCGGTGACGTCCTGCGGCGTCAGGTTGAAACCGGTCAACTTGGCCGGGTCCACCCAGATGCGCATGGCGTACTCGGTGCCGAACAGGTCGGCCTGGCCCACGCCCGGCACGCGGCGGATCGAATCGATCACGCTGGACGAGATGTAGTTGCCCAGCTGGATGGCGTCGGCCTGCCCGGACTTGGACGCGACCGTCAGGAACATCATGTAGTTGTTCCCGGCCTTGTCCACGCGCACGCCCTGCTGGCGCACTTCCGCCGGCAGGCGCGCTTCCACGCGCTTGAGGCGGTTCTGCACCTCGACCGAGTTCAGGTCGATGTTGGAGCCCGGCTGGAAGGCGATCGTGATCGTCGACAGGCCGGTGGCTTCGCTGGTGGAGTTGTAGTAAAGCAGCCCGGGAATGCCGTTGAGCTCTTGCTCGATCACCGTGGTGACCGAGTCTTCAAGCGTCTTGGCGGATGCGCCCGGATAGGTCGCCGTGACCGAGATCGTCGGCGGGGCGATGTTGGGGTACTGGGCGATCGGCAGTTGCACCACCGACAGCAAGCCCCCCAGCACGATGATCAGCGCAAGCACCCACGCGAACACCGGCCGGTCAATAAAAAACTTGGCCATAACACTGGCTCCCTTCGAATTGCGCTGTGATTAGCCCTGCTTGGCGTCGGCCTTGTCAGCGGTCACCGCGGCAGGAGCCGAGGCTCCGCTGGCGGCCGGCTGCGTGGCGGGAGCCGAGGCGGCGGCGGTCTTCGAGACAAACGGCACGGCCTTGGCGGGCGCGCCGACCTTGACCTTCTGCAAGCCCTCGACGATCACCTTCTCGCCACCCTTCAGGCCCTCGGTGACGATCCAGCTCTCGCCGATGGCCTGGGGCGCCTTGACCGGCACCGCCGCGACGTTGCCGTCGCCGCCCACCACCATCACCGATGCGCCTTGCGCATTGCGGATCAGCGCGCGCTGCGGCACGGTCAGCGCGTTTTCGTCCACGCCCTGCTCGATCTTGACGCGCACGAAGGTGCCCGACAGCAGCTCGCGCTTGGCGTTGGGGAACTGCGCGCGCAGCGTGATGGCGCCGGTGGTCGGGTCAACCGTCATGTCCGAGAACAGCAGCTTGCCGGTTTGCTCGTACTCGCGGCCGTCCTCGATGAACAGATGGACGCGGGCGCCACCGTCGACGCCCTTGACCTTGCCGCTCTCGATGGCGCGGCGCAGCTTCATCACTTCGCTCGCGGGCTGGGTGAAGGTCACCCAGATCGGGTCGACCTGCTCGACCATGGTCAGCTTGGTGGCTTCGCCGCTGCCGACCAGCGCGCCTTCGGTCACCAGCGCGCGGCCCACGCGGCCGCTGATGGGCGCGGTGACGGCGGTGTAGCCGAGGTTGATCTGGGCGGTGGAAACGGCAGCCTTGGCCGAGGCAATGTCGGCGGTGGCCTGGCCCGCGGCCGCCACGGCTTCGTCGTATTCCTGCTTGCTCACCGCGTTGACGGCGACCAGCGGCTTGTAGCGCTCGGCCTTCTGGCGGGCCGCCACGGCGTTGGCTTCGGCACGGGCAAGGCTGGCCTTGGCCGACTCGAGCTGTGCCTGGTAGGGCGCAGGGTCGATCTTGAACAGCAACTGGCCTGCCTTGACCTCGCCGCCTTCCGTGTAGTTACGGGACAGCACGATGCCGGCAACCCGTGCCCGCACTTCGGCGGTGCGCACGCCTTCGAGGCGGCCCGGCAGTTCATTGATAACAGAAACGGTCGTAGGCGTGACGGTGACGACACCCACTTCCGGCGGCGGCATGGCGCCGCCCTGCGGCTTCTTTTCGCCGCAGGCGGACAGCGCAAGCGCCGACAACACGGCAGCGGCAACGCAAGTGATACGTTGGGACTTCCTCATCGATAACCCCATGATGGCAATTTGAGATCGGCCGCATGCGCTCCCGGTGTCGTATCCGGATACGGCGCGGCCCACCGCTGGCAGATGGCACAGAGGCGGGCAAAAAGAGTAATGCTAGCCACAATTTGCAACGCTGACGTGGCACATGCGACGAAAGGTTGCAAATTAGTAACGACATGCCGACATGGCAGCGTGAACCGTGGAGAGGTGCGCGCCGCCGTCTGCCAGCCCATCACGCCGATGGGCTGGCCGAAAGTCAGGCGAACGCGTATTATATATACATTCAAGCATGTATGTAAGAACTTGTTGCAACGCGGCGATAGCCGCCCTATATATCCACGTCCTAACGCGCCGGCGCGGCGCGCACAGTGCAAGGCGGGCTTCACCGCCAGCACTCAGGGAGACAGAACCAGACCGGTCCCTCGTGGCCGGCACCAGAGAACATCATGGTCAGACGCACCAAGGAAGAGGCGCTTGAAACACGCCATCGCATTCTCGACGCGGCCGAGGCGGTATTTCACGCCCGCGGCGTTGCCCGCCCTTCGCTAGCCGATATTGCGGAGGCGGCCGGCGTGACGCGCGGCGCCATCTACTGGCATTTCAAGAACAAGAGCGATGTCTTCGCCGCGATGTCCGACCGCGTCCACCTGCCGCTCGAGGCCCTGTGCGAGCCGGGACGCATCGCGAGCCAGGAAGACCCGCTTGGCAGCATCCGCGACATCTGCGCCTTTGTGATGCGCCAGACCGTGGAAAACCCGCAGTGGCGGCGCGTGTTCGAGATCGTTTTCCACAAGTGCGAGATGGTGGCGGACAACGGCGCCATCTTCGAGCGGCAGCGCCAGTCGCACCAGGAGGGCACGGTGAAGATGCGCGAGCACCTGCGCATGGCGGTGGACCGCGGGCAGTTGCCGGCCGACCTCGACCTGGACCTTGCCGTCAATGTGTTCCACGCCTCGATTGGCGGCATGCTGTCGCACTGGCTGTTCGCCCCCGAGGAATTCGATCTCGAGAGCAATGCCGAGCGGGTGGCCGACGCCTTCATCGACACCCTCAAGCTGTCGCCGGCTCTGCGCCAGGGTTATGTGGCGCGTCCCGTGCCGAAGCTAGAGGAAGAAGTTGCCTCGATGTGCCAGGAGGCCAAGAAGAAGGCCGAGGCCGAGACCAAGCAGGCTGCGCAGACACTCACCGCCAAAGCGCTACCCGGCTGATCGCCGCAGCGGCGCGAGAGCCGCTCAGCCCCACTCAGCCCCGCACGGCCTCGCGCCAGCGTGCCAGGAAATTGCGCTTGCGCAGCGTGTCCTGCGCCGCCAGCAGGCCGGGGCCGACGCTGATCGGCTTGAGCGCGTAGCCCAGCCGCTCCGACAGCGCCGCCGCGGTGTGCTCGCTGTCGGTGTCGGTGCGGATCGTGTAGAGCTGCGAGGCGCTCTGCCCCAGCAGCGTCTGGCCCGCACGCGAGAGCAGGAAATCCAGCCATAGCCGGGCCGCATTGGGATGCGGCGCGCGGCGCGCGATGAAGGCCACGCGCGACATCACCAGCGTGTAGTCGCGCGGCGCGATGACATCGATCTCCGCCCCGCGCTCCATCAGCGACAGCGCGTACGAACCCAGCAAGTTGTAGCCCATCACGAATTCGCCGGAGGCGATACGCTCGATCATGTTCGCGGTGGACGCCGACAACTGCACGCCGCAGCGCCCCAGCGCCTGGGCCAGATACCAGAACTCATCACCCATGCGCGCGTCCTGCTGCGCCAGCAGGTAGCCCACCCCGGATTTTTCCACATCGTAGGTCACCACCCGCTGGCGCCAGCGCGGCGTGTTTTCCTGCAGCAGGCGCGCCAGGCCGGTGCGGCTGCGCGGCGTGCGCATGCCGGCAAAATGGCGGCGGTTGTAGACGATCACGGCGGGCTCGAAGGTGGTGCCCCAGGCTTCATCGCGCCAGGCAGCCCACGCCGGCAGGCCGGCCCGCTCGGGCGAGGGGTAGCGCAGGGCATGGCCATCGTTGACGAGCTTGATCTGCAGGTCCATTGCCGTGCTCCACAGCACATCGGCGTAGTCGGGGCCGCCCACCTGGCCCGCGCCCAGCGCGGCGCTATCGGCCAGGAAACGGCCGTTCAACTCCAGCGTGTTGAGGTCCTGATAGCGCACCTTGATGCCGGGGTAGCGTGCCTCGAACGCGGCCAGCAGCGGCCGCGCGATTTCCATGTCGGTCGAGGCATGCACGTTGACCGAGCCTTCCTGCACACCCCGCGCGATGATCTCGGCGTAGCTTGCCGGATAGCCCGCCGGCACCGGCGCAACGGCCTGGGCATGCACGCCATGGCTCAGCCCCGCCAGCGTGGCCGCAGCGGCGCCGGCCAGGACGCGCCGCCGGTGCCAGCTTTCTGGCAGTTCGGCAACCATGGCGGGAGGCGTGAAGGGGAAGGGCAAGGGGGACGGGGAGGGGGGCAGCTTGCGCAAGGCGGGAACCATCGGTGGTGACATCGGTGGCCAAAAAAGGGGCCATGGCGCACTCGCCGCGCGCAGCCCGGGGCGGAGGTATTATAAGCGCCCGCGGCGTGTCCTCGCGGGGGCGGCGGCCTTGCCAGCCATGGCGGCGCAGCCATCGCATGATTTCAAACGGACGCTTACCTGGCAGGGGAGGACCGCCGTGCGCTTATTGCTGGTGGAAGACGAGATTGAACTGGCGCGCTGGGTTGCGCGTGCCCTGGAGCAGGGCGGCTTTGTCATCGAGCATGTGGCCGACGGCCTGCAGGCCGAGGCGCGGCTGATGGCCGAGGAATACGACGTGGTGGTGCTGGACCTGCGCCTGCCCGGCAAGGACGGGCTGGCCGTGCTCAAATCCATGCGCGGGCGCGACGACCGCACCCCGGTACTGATCCTGACCGCGCAAGACACGCTCGACGAACGCGTGCGCGGCCTCAACCTCGGCGCCGACGATTACCTGCCCAAGCCCTTCGCCATTGCCGAGCTCGAAGCCCGCATCCTGGCGCTGATCCGGCGTAGCCGCGGCCGCGCGCATCCGCGCCTGCAGTGCGGCACGCTGGTGTTCGACGGCGAAACGCGCAGCTTTACGCTCGAAGGTGCGCCGCTCGCGCTGACCCCGCGCGAATCGACCCTGCTGGGCGCGCTGCTGGCCAAGAGCGGCCAGCCGCTGACCAAGGCACAACTGCTCGACAAGGTGTTCTCGCTCGATGCCGACGTCAGCCCCGATGCCATCGAAGTGCTGGTCTACCGGCTGCGCAAGAAGCTCTCGGGCCACGGCGTGACCATCGTCACGCTGCGTGGCTTCGGCTACCTGCTGGAACCGGAAGGACAGCCCTGATGCTGCGCCGCCTGCCACGGCACTGGTTGCGGCGCTGGCTGCAAGGCAGCCTGCGCCGCCAGTTGCTGCTGCTGCTCGTGCCCGCGCTGGCGGCCATGATGGCGCTCGACACGTGGCTGACCTACGGCACGCTGCGCGATGCCGCCAACGCGGCCTACGACCGCTCGCTGTACGGCTCGGTGCGCGCCATCGACAACGCCATCGGCATGGCCGGCGAAAGCGTGCAGATCGCGCTGCCGGACGCCGCCATGGAGATGTTCGAGACCGCGGCGCAGACCCATGTCTTCTACCGCGTCTCGCTGGAACGCAACGGCAAGATCGAAACCGTCACCGGCTACGACGACCTGCCGCTGCCCAAGGCAGAGATCGCCAGCAACCAGCCGCGCTTCTACGACGCCGACTATCGCGGCGACCCGGTGCGCATCGCCGTGCTGGCGCACCCGGTGTATCGCCCCAACGCCCACATGCGCGTGATCGTGCAGGTGGCAGAAACCGCCGAGCCGCGCTTTGCGCTGATCGCCACCGTGTGGCGCGGCGCGCTGGCGCGCGACGTGCTGCTGATCCTGATCAGCGCGGGCATCCTGGTGGCCGGCATCACCTATGTGCTGCGCCCGCTGGCGCGCGTGCGCGACGACGTGCAGGCGCGCTCCGCCGACGACCTCACGCCGCTGGCCTTCGACCATGTGCCCATGGAAGTCCGCCCGCTGGTCGATGCGGTCAACCTGCACGTGTCGCGCTCCGCCGCCATGACGCAGGCCCAGGCGCAATTCATCGCCGACGCCGCGCACCAGCTGCGCACGCCGCTGGCCATCCTCAAGACGCAAGCCGAATTCGCCCAGCGCCAGCTTTGCGCCAGCGCAGATCCCGCGCGGGCGCGGGACGCCGCCGGTGAGGCGGTAGGCGGCATCGTCACGCAGCTGGAGCAGGCCGCGCGCCTGACCAACCAGCTGCTGGCGCTGGCGCGGGTACGGCAGCACCCGGGCAGCGACGCGCCTGGCGAAGCCGAGCCGCTGGAGCTGATCGACGCCGTGGCCGTGGCCGAGCAGGTGGCGCTGGACTACTTGCCGCTGGCGCGCGGCAAGCAGCAGGATTTTGGCTGGGAGCGCCCGCAGGGGCTGGCGCTGCCCGTACGGGCCGATGCCGCGCTGTTGCGCGAGGCCTTTGCCAATCTTGTCCACAACGCGATCCAGTATTCGCCGCGCGGCAGCCGTATCACGCTTTCCGCCGCGCGCGTCGGGGACGCCGCCTGCCTGGTGGTGGAGGATGATGGGCCGGGCATTCCTGCCGAGGAACGCGAAAAAGTATTTGCGCGGTTTTACCGCCGGGTTGGGAACGTGGAGCCGGGCTCCGGCCTGGGACTGGCGATCTCCCGCGAAATGGCGGCGCGCTTCGGGGGAACGGTAGCGCTGGGGATTGCGCTGCAGGGCAAAGGGGTTCGGGCGGTCCTGACGCTGCCGATCGGGGAATGAGAGGGCGCTAAAAAGACCAGAAAATCCAAAAAAAGCAAATGTCCATACATCCGACCCCACGTAAACCCCACCCCATTGCCTGACAAATTGACAGCCTTTTGACAGTTTCTACCCCCTAGAATCGCGCCATGGCCGCTGTACCGGCCAGACCAAGTCAGAAAGTCAAAGAACAAGTCCGGCATGCAAGCGCTGCCAGGGACAGGAGACAACGCCTAGCCACCCGGTCAACGCACGCAGCGCCGGCGCACCGCACGACTCTCTCGCCCCCGACAGCCAGCTTCACTGCCAGCCGGACACCTCCGGGGTCGGTCCTCGCCAGCAACGCCGGCAACCGTTCACCGGCAATCCTCTGAAAAAGAACAGGAGACCGTAATGCGTCGTTCGATTCATCGCTTTGCCCACGTCGTCATGGCTTCGGCCGCGATCACCGCCACCGTGGCTGCCGCGCCCGCGTTCGCGCTCGACAGCGTGAAGTTCATGATCGGCGCCAACCCGGGCGGCGGCTTCGACCAGACCGGCCGCTCGCTGGGTGCGGCGCTGGTTTCCGCCGGCGTGGCCAAGACGGCCTCTTACGACAACAAGGGCGGCGCGGGCGGCACCATCGGCCTGACGCAGTTCGTCAATACCGACAAGGGCAACCCCAACGCGATGATCGTCACCGGCGCGGTGATGGTTGGCGCGATCGAAACCAACCATCCCCCGGTCACGCTAAAGAACGCCACCCCGATCGCTCGCCTGTTCGCCGACACCATGGTGATCACCGTGCCGGCCAACTCGCCGCTGAAGTCCATGAAAGACCTGACCGCACAGCTCAAGGCCAACCCGGGCAGCGTGAGCTGGGGCGGTGGCTCCAAGGGTTCGATCGACCACATCCTGGCAGGTCTGGTAGCCAAGGAAAGCGGCGTGGATCCGAAGAAGATCAACTACGTGCCTTTCCAGGGCGGTGGTGAAGCCTCGGCATCGATCCTGGGCGGCCACGTGACCGTCGGCCTGGCCGGCGTGTCCGAGTTCCTGCCCTTCATCAAGAGCGGCAAGATGCGCGCGCTGGCCGTGACCTCCAAGGACCGCACCGCCGATATCCCGACGCTCAAGGAGCAGGGCATCAACGTGGAGATCTACAACTGGCGCGGCGTGTACGGCGCGCCGGGCATCACCGCCGAGCAACGCAAGGCGCTGGTGGATGCGGTGGTCAAGGCAACCGAAACCCCGCTGTGGAAGGAAACGCTGGCCAAGAATGACTGGACCCCGTTCCTGCTGACCGGCGACGAGTTCGGCAAGTTCGTGGACAGCGAGTCGGCCCGCCTGGGCGGTTCGCTGCGCGAGCTGGGCGTAGCGAAGTAAGCCACGCTGCCTGAGCGTTTCACCGCATTATCGTTTCAGCGTTTTACCTGTCGGCCCTGCCTGCGGCGCACCGTATCGCTCGGTGCGCATGCGGCAGGCGGGGGTCCGGTGTCCACCTGCGATACCCAAAAACCAAACTACACATCGCCGGACCCCCGCCTTAAGCGGGGACGACAAACCGCGGGACGCCAAGGGCCGGACAACACGGCCGCAGGCACCGCTTGAAGGAGCCACTTCCAATCATGAAACCCTCACACCTGGCGATCGGCATTGCCGTATTGCTGCTCTCCGCCTTCTACTTCGTCGGCCTGTCGGGCATCTCCGGCGACGAAGGCTATGCCGGCCTGTCGCCGCGCTTCATGCCCACGCTGGTTGCCATCGGCCTGGCCGCATGCGGCGCGGCGCTGACCTGGCAAGGCATTCGCGGCGGCTTTCGCAATATGCCGGAAGAAGACGCCGAACTGCCCGACGCCCCGCACAATTTCCGCGGCTTCCTGTGGGTGGCTGCCGGCCTGGTGGCCAACATGGCGCTGATCGGCACACTGGGCTTTGTGCTGGCGTCGACCCTGCTGATGGTCTGCGTGGCGCGTGGCTACGGCAGCAAGCGCTTTGTGCGCGATGCCCTGATTGGCCTGTGCATTACGTTGCCGATGTGGGCACTGTTTGAATTCCTGCTCGGCATCAATTTGCCGTTGCTGCCCGTCGCCGGGTTCTGAACGGAGCTGATGATCCATGGATACGCTTAACCTGCTGATGCATGGCTTTGCCATCGCCATCACGCCAATCAACCTGATGTGGGCCCTGGTGGGCTGCTTCCTGGGCACCGCCATCGGCGTGCTGCCGGGCATCGGCCCCGCGCTCACGGTAGCGATGCTGCTGCCGCTGACCGCCAAGGTGGAACCCACCGCCGCGCTGATCATGTTCGCCGGCATCTACTACGGCGCCATGTACGGCGGCTCCACCACCTCCATCCTGATGAACACGCCGGGCGAGTCGTCGACCATGGTCACGGCGATGGAAGGCAACCTGATGGCCAAGAGCGGCCGCGCCGGCCCGGCGCTGGCCACGGCGGCCATCGGCTCGTTCGCCGCGGGCACCATCGCCACCGTGCTGCTGTCGATGTTCGCGCCGGTCGCGGCCGACGTGGCGCTGCAGTTCGGGCCCGGCGAATACTTCATGATCATGCTGCTGGCCTTCACCACGGTGTCGGCGGTGCTGGGCTCATCCCTGCTGCGCGGCATGACCAGCTTGTTCCTGGGCCTGGGCATCGGCCTGATCGGCATGGACTCGCTCTCGGGCCAGACGCGCTACTCGATGAATGTGCAGGAGCTGTACGACGGCATCGACATCGTGGTGGTCGCGGTCGGCCTGTTCGCGGTGGGCGAGGCGCTGTTCAACGCCTTCTTCCCGCAGCCCGCGGGCGGCTTCAACAAGCTCAGCTCGGTCATGATGACCAGGTCGGACTGGAAGCGCTCGGTGCCGGCGTGGATCCGCGGCACCATCATCGGCTTTCCCTTCGGCCTGATCCCGGCCGGCGGCGCGGAAATCCCGACCTTCCTGTCGTACGCCACCGAGAAGAAGCTGTCCAAGCACAAGGATGAGTTCGGCACGGTGGGCGCGATCGAAGGCGTGGCTGGCCCCGAGGCCGCCAACAACGCCGCCGTGACGGCCACGCTGGCCCCGCTGCTGACGCTGGGCATCCCCACCTCGAACACCACCGCGATCCTGCTGGCGGCGTTCCAGAACTACAACCTGCAGCCGGGCCCGATGCTGTTCCAGACCTCGGGCGACCTGGTGTGGGGCCTGCTGGCATCGCTGTACATCGGCAACGTGATGCTGCTGGTGCTGAACCTGCCGGCGATCGGCCTGTGGGTACGCATGCTGCGCATCCCCACGCCGCTGCTGTATGGCGGCATCCTGATCTTCGCGGGCCTGGGCGCCTACGGCATCCGCCAGTCGTGGTTCGACCTGCTGCTGCTGTTCATCATCGGCGTGCTGGGCATGGCCATGCGCCGCTTTGACTTCCCGACCGCACCGGTGATCGTGGGCATGATCCTGGGGCCGATCGCGGAGAAGCAGCTGCGCAACGCGCTGTCGATCAGCCAGGGCGACTGGTCGATCTTCGTGACCCAGCCGATCTCGGCCACCATCCTGGCCATGACGGTGGCGGTGGTGCTGATCCCGCGCATCCTGGGCTGGCTGGCCCGGCGCTCGGCGCGTGGCAAAGTGGCTGACGCCACAGGTTGATTAGCGCAAAATGCGGGCAAGGCCCGGCACTCCAGGGTGCCGGGCTTTTTGCCTTTTGCTTGTTGACTGTTGACCCGGCTGGCACTGCGCATGTGGTCTCCCCTCTCCCACTTGTGGGAGAGGGGCCGGGGGAGAGGGCGGGCGCTGCCTACGCCGCCATGCCGGAAAAAACCATGGGCTTCGTTTCTCGTGGCTCCTAGCTAAGCCACCCCTCTCCCCAACCCTCTCCCCCTGAGGGGAGAGGGAGTAAACACCGTCGTCATCTCAGATGGCTTTGGCGCAATAGCCAGGCCGCTGCAACATGCCCTCTCTCCTTCACCGTTGGCGTCCGGTCCTCTTGACGCTGCTGCTCGGCCTGGCCGCCGCGCTCGTTTGCACGCTGCTGCACACACCGCTGCCATGGATGATCGGCCCGCTGCTGGCGGTAGCCATCGCGCGCATGCGCGGCGCCGACCTGCGCGCGCCCACGCAGGCGCGCAACGCCGGGCAGTGGGCCATTGGCACCTCGCTCGGGCTTTACTTCACATCTGACGTGGTGGCGCGGCTGATCGAGTTCCTCCCGTATATCGTCGCGGGCTCGCTGTTTGCGCTGCTGCTCGGCTGTGGCGGCGCCTGGCTGCTGCGCAAGACCACCGGCGTGGCGTTCAAGACGGCGTACTTCTCCACCGCCATCGGCGGCGCGTCGGAGATGGCCAACCTGGCCGAGCGCAACGGTGCGCGCATCGACCAGGTGGCGGCTGCGCATTCGCTGCGCGTGCTGATGGTGGTGGTGGCCGTGCCCGCGCTGTTCCAGTACGGCGGCATCCACGGGCTTGACCCATACGTGCCCGGGCCACGCACGGTGGACTACCTGTGGCTGCCCGTGCTGATCGCGATCACGGTCAGCGTGGCGCTGGTGCTCAAGCGCTTCAACCTGCCCAATCCCTTCGTGATCGGCACGCTGCTGGCAGCCGCCGTGCTGACCGCCTCGGGCTTCGAGCTGTCCGCCATCCCCACGTGGATGAGCCGCGCCGGCCAGCTGATGATCGGCGTGTCGCTGGGCGCGCGCTTCTCGCGCGACTTCCTCCATACCGCGCCACGCTTTCTCGGCGGCGTGGCGGTGTACACGCTGGCGGCGCTGGTGCTCTCCGCGCTGTTTGGCTGGGGCCTGTCGGCACTGTCCGGCGTGCATCCCGCCACCGCCATCCTCGGCACCACGCCCGGCGGCATCGCCGAGATGTGCATCACGGCCAAGGTGCTGGAGCTTGGCGTGCCCCTGGTCACCGCCTTCCACGTGATCCGGATGGCCTTCGTGGTGCTGTGCACCGGCCCCCTGTATCATTGGCTCAAACATCGTGCCGCGCCGCAGGAGACGGAATAGCAACCTGGCCCGGCCCCATCCCAGACAAACGGGCGTGCCATGCCAGAGCCAACGCTAGTACCAACGCCGGAATCCGGCTTCACGCTTGCCGATATCGACCACACCCTGCAGCGGGTACTGGCGCCATGGGTGCGCCAGCTCGGGCTGCGTGCCGAGCACGTTGATGCGCAGGGCGTAACGCTGCGCCTGCCTTTTGACGAATCATTTCGCCATGCGGGTGGCGTGGTGTGCGGCCAGGTGCTGATGTCCGCGGCCGATACTGCCATGATCGTGGCCATCGCCAATGCACTTGGCGCCTTCAGGCCGATGACCACTGTCACGCTCACCACCAACTTCATGCGCCCGGTGATCGAGGGCGACGTGCTGGTGCGCGCCAATGTGCTGCGCCTGGGCAAGACCGTGGTGTTCGGCGAAATCGAGCTGACCGGCACCGATGGCAAGCTGGCCGTGCAGGCCACTACCACTTACGCGCTGCTGTGAGCGGCGCATCACCCAATTGCACGCCAAATCGCACGCCAAATTGCACGCAATCTCCCAAGCCATCTCCATGCATGAGCCCCGCAGCCTGACGCCTGCCCCCATCCAGCCCGCCGCCGCCTCGCCGTTCGACCAGGTGGTGTTTGCCGGCGGCGGCAACCGCTGCTGGTGGCAGGCAGGCTGGTGGGATACGGTGGCGCCCGAGCTGGGGCTGCGCCCGCGCGTGATCACGGGGATCTCGGCCGGGGCCGCCACGGCGTGCATGATCTATACGCACGACTCCCGCCAGGTGATGGCGTACTACGGCCAGGTGCTTGCCGGCAACCGGCGCAATGCGTACTGGGGCAACCTGCTGAGCAAGCAACGCGTGTTTCCGCATTACGGCATCTACCGCACCGCATTGCTGAACATCTTCGGCGAGGGCCGCCTGGCAAACCTGCAGACGGCGCCGGAGATCCGCATCGGCGTGGCCCACATCCCGCGCTGGAGCGGCCCGCGGCTAGCGGTGATGGCCGGGCTGGTCGCCTACAACATCGAGAAGCACTGGCTCAAGACCTTGCACCCGCGCCTGGGCCGCAAGCTAGGGTTTCATCCCGAGTTCGTGCGCGCGCAGGACTGCGGCTCGCCCGAGCAGCTGGCGGACCTGCTGCTGCAATCGTCCTCGACCCCGCCCTTCACGCCGGTGCTGCGGCGCGACGGCCGGCCCGTGCTGGATGGCGGCATGGTCGACAATGTGCCGGTCGACGCGCTCGACGCAACGCCCGGCAACGTGCTGGTGCTGGTGACGCGGATCTATCCGCGCCCGCGCCGCTTTGTCCTGCAACATGGCGTGCAGCGCCGGCTCTACCTGCAACCTTCGCAACGGGTACCGATCTCGAGCTGGGACTACACCCAGCCCGGCGCGATGATCGGTGCCTACGAACTCGGCCGGCGTGACGGGGAAACCTTTTTGCGTGACTGGCCGTCTGTCATGAAGACGGAGCTTGGCACCGCCGGGTAGCGCTCCCGCGCGCCGGCCGTGCTCGCGGCTCCGTCATCACGATGTGCAATGCGGCCTTCGCGCCGCTACTGGAGGCATTGATGACGAAACGCCAGGCAAGATCCACGACCGAGCGTCAGAGCGCCCGCAGGGCCAGCACCGAGCAGGCTGTCGAGCAAGTCCCCCGTCGTGGCAAGCGCAAGGCCGGCGCGCAGCGCGAAGCGGATTTCGTGGTGATCGGTGCCGGCTCGGGCGGCGTGGCGGCTGCGCGGCGCGCGGCCACGCTGGGCGCGCGCGTGGTGCTGGTGGAGCGCGACGAGATCGGCGGCACCTGCATCAACCGGGGCTGCGTGCCCAAGAAAATGCTCTCGTATGGTGCCAGCCTCGCGGCGGTACTGTCAGGCTGCCTTTCGCACACCGGCGGCA
Source organism: Cupriavidus sp. GW822-FHT03E04 (assembly GCF_058801495.1). Lineage (NCBI taxonomy): Bacteria > Pseudomonadati > Pseudomonadota > Betaproteobacteria > Burkholderiales > Burkholderiaceae > Cupriavidus > Cupriavidus sp. GW822-FHT03E04. Next base: position 81,840 of record NZ_JBXANI010000002.1, on the reverse strand, counting down.
AGGAAGACTGGAGCGATGCCATTGTGCGCGTCAACGCCGAGATGGCGCGGCTGCACGTGGCCTACACGCACCGGCTGCAGCAAGCCGGCGTGGAACTGCTACGCGGCGACGCCACGGTGAGCGCCGCCGAGCAGGTACAGGTGGGCGCCGAGACCATCCGCGCCAAACGCATCCTGATTGCCACCGGCGCACGGCCGCGCGCGTTGCCGGTGCCGGGTGGCGAGCTGGCCTGCACCTCCGACGACATCTTCACCTGGCAAAGCCTGCCAGCCTCGCTGGTGGTGATCGGTGGCGGCTATGTGGCGGTGGAGCAAGCCTCGATCCTGTCGCGCTATGGCGTCAAGGTGGAGATGCTGGTGCGCGAGGCGCGCCTGCTGGCGCGCTTTGACCACGAAGTGGCCGAGGCGCTGGCCGAGGCGCTCACCGCCAAGGGCGTGCGCCTGCATTTCAATGCCGAGGTGACGCTGCTGAACCAGGCCAACGGCGCCATTGACGTGTGCTACCGGCAGCATGGCAATGGCGCGGATCGCGCGGACGGCGGCAACAATGGCAACGGCAAGGACCGCATCCAGACCGTGCGCGCGCAGGCCGCGCTGGCGGCTATCGGGCGCGACCCGCATTGGGATGGGCTAGGCCTGGAGGGGCTGGGCATCGCGAAAACGCAGAAGGGCGGCATCCAGGTGGACCGCTCGTTCCGCACCAAGGTGCGCTCGATCCATGCCATTGGCGATGTCATCGACGGCTTGCACCTCACGCCGGTGGCCGGCGCTCAGGGCCGCTGGCTGGCCGACCGCCTGTTCGGCCGCCGCGGCGACCGCGCGGATTTCGACCTGGTGCCAACGGCGGTGTTCTGCGAGCCGGCCATCGGCAGCGTGGGACTGACGGAGCAGGCGGCCATCGAGGCAGCTGGCAAGCCCGAGCGCATCCACACCGTGGTGCGCCGCTTCGTCTCGCTGGAGAATCGCTTTGCCGGCAGCGAGCAGGCGTCCATGGTCAAGCTGGTGGTGAATGCGCGCAGCGGGCGCGTGCTGGGCGCGCACATGATGGACAATGCCGCCGCCGAGATCATGCAGGCGTTTGCCGTGGCGGTGCGGCTCGGGGTAAAGCTGTCACACCTGCAGACCACGGTGCAGCTGCATCCCACCGTGGCCGAGGAGCTGTTCGGCTAGGCGCGCCGCCGGATTCAGGCCGGCTCGGCCATCGCCGCCGGCTTGGCGCCCTCGCACGGATCGGGCCGCTTGTGCACCGGCACCAGCACCACGCGGTCATAGGCACCGATCTCGCGGCCGCTGGCCTGCTCCAGGTAACCCACGCTGTAGATCGCGCCCGGCTCGGCGGCGAGCCAGCGCGGCGCGCCCACATCGCGCCGCACGTGGCCGTTGCCGGCGATCAGCACGGCGCCGCGGTCGGCGTATTCACGCATGGAGGCAGCCATTACCGCATCGCGCGCGGCCTGCGCGTCCAGCATGCCGGGCAGCATGGCCTTGGGGAAATTGCCGCAGTGGCCACGGTCGAGCACCGCGGTCTGCTCGGTCACCACGTCCGCGGGCAACGGCGCGGCGAGGCCGAGGCGCTTGCGCTGCGTCGCATCGAACACGCCATCCAGCCCGCCGCGCATGATCTTGCCCGCATCCGCGCGCGACAGGTTGGCCGCCACCAGCGGCAGGTCGTAGCGCAAGGCCAGCGCCACTACCGGCGTGTAAAGCTCCCACTGCCAGCTCTTGCCACCCGCCTGCGCCACGACATACGCCGCGTCGCCGGGCCGCTCGCGGCGGGCGCGGTCGATATCGGCCTGGCGCTCGCGGTCGAACTGTTCCATCGCGATGGCCGGGCGCCAACCGGCCGCCAGTGCGTCCGACAACGCCAGCAGGCGCCGCTTTTGCCCATCGGCGTTGTCGTGGACCTCGCCCAGCAGCACGTAGGTCTTGCCGGTGAACTGATGCGCGACATCGCCAGCCACGGCGGCAGGCGGCGTGCCAGCGCAACCGGCGAGCGCGGCGAACATGGCGGCCGCGAGCGCCAATCCGGCGGCGCGGGTAGGGACAAAGCTGGCTAGGCTGGCAACGCTGTGACGAATCTGCATGGCTAAGTAATCCTGGTTGCGATGGCTCGCTCGTGCTCATTATTGCGCAGTTTTACTGCGCAGCCGCGGCTTCCGGCACATACACCATCGAGCCGTCCTGCAACCGGTACGCCACGCCGGCCTTGGTGCCGTCGCCGCTGCCGACCTGGCCGCTGGCCTGGTAGCGCACGACCTTCTCGCCTTGCTTGGAGACGATCTCCATGTTGGGCTTGCCGGGATTGGTGATGATGGTGACGTCCGCGTGCGTAAACGGGTTCATCGGGTTCTGCGCGATGGCCACCAGCAACGCGGCGATCACCACCAGGAACACGTCGATCAGGTTGACCACCGACAGGATGGGATCGTCGGCCTCGCTCTCCTCCAGGAACTTCATGCGCCGACCTCCCACTGCGGTTGATGCTTGCCCAGCCACACCAGCTCCTCGGCGAGCCAGCGGCGGCGCACGTTGACCACCCAGAAGGTGATGCTGGCAGCGATCAGCGCGAGAATCACCGCGGAAAACGCGATGGTGAGGTTCTCTCCCACGTTGGCGAGGTTGCCGCCGGACAAGCCCTTGAGCGCGGGACCCATCGGGATCATGGTGGCCACCAGTCCCAGCATCGGCGCGACGCGCGTGGCAATGCGCGGCCACTCCAGCAGGCGGTGCGCGGTCACGTCGAGCGTGTCCGGGTCCTGGATGCGGTGGCGCAGCGCGAACGCCACCAGCACATAGCCGCGCCCCGTCTCGATGCCGTGGCGGCGGCGTTGCCAGCCTTGCGTGATGAACTCGCCGAGCGCCCAGAAGGCGTACAGGAACAGCAGCCCGATCAGGGCCAGCGTCGGAAACAGGAACAACTGGCCGACGTCGTACATCAGGGTTTCAAGCAGGGTAGGAGTCATGATGCCTCAGCGGGTTTCGGATTGCTTTTGGAAGAAGGGCGCAGCGCCAGCGCGGCGGCGCGCGCTGAGGGCGCCGCCCAGCATGGCGCCGGCCAGTGCGATGCCGCCGGCAAGCCACGACAGCACGGGCACGAGAGCCGCCGCGGGCGGCGTTTTCTCTACCAGTTGCATGCCTTGCACCGGCACCGTTTGCGGCTGTGCCTTGGGCTCGGGTTGCGGCTCGGGTTGCAGCTCGGGCTGCGGCTTGGGTTTGGGCTGCGCTTGCTGCTGAGCAGGACGCGGTGCCGCCTGCGGGGCTGCTGCTGCCGGTGCGCCGGCGGGCGGTGCCGCCGGAGCCTGCGTGCCATAGCCCGCGGCGCCGGGCGCCGTGGCCTGCTGCTGCACGTAGCGATTGAAGCTGCGGTTGTCGCTGCGGATATCGTGCCGCTGCGACAGCGCCTGCCACCTGTCGGCCAGCGTCTTGAGCATCTCGGGATCGGCCCCCCAGTAGCCCTTGCGTGCGGCTTCCAGCATGCGCTCGATCACCTGTGCCTGGGCCTGCGGCGCGTTCTTCTCGAACCATGCGTCCAGGCCGAGCTTGTGCTTGTCCTTGACGTAGACCTCGGCGAACTCGGTCCACTGGTCGTCGCGCACAATCTCCGGCGCGACCGCGGTCCAGCCCCAGAAGTTGTTGACGGTATCGAGCACATTGAGCGCGCCGCTATAGCCCTCGGCCTTCATGCCTTCGATCCAGCCGGGATGGAAGTAGCGCGTGCGCAGCTCGGTGGCGAGGAACGATGCCGCCGTCTGCGTGCGCGCGTTGTTGGCGTCGCGCAGGTTGGAGATCAGCAGCTCCGGCGCCTTGCCCGTCAGGTGGCGCACGGCCAGGCCGATGCCGCCGAGATACTGGAAAGGATCGTCGGTGGTCAGCATGCCGTACAAGTTGGAGCTGCGCGCCAGCAGCGCGCCTTCCACGCCCTTGAGGTTCTCCGCGTAGAGATTCAGTTGTGGCAGTTTCTCGCCCCACGTCTTCTCGTCGGGCCCATAGCCGTATTGCATGCGCTCGAGATAAAGCTTGGCCAGCTTGGCGTCCGCTTCCTTGCCGCTGCCGAAGCTGTCGCTGGCCAGCGTAGCGTCGTTCAGTCCCGTGCCATAGTTGCCGGTTTCGCTGGCGAAGATGCGCGTGAGCGCCAGCGACTCGATGCGCTCCGGGGTCATGTCCGCGGCCTTGCGTTGCGCCAGCCGCGCGCTGAGCGCGCGCGTGCTGGCGGCAACGGCGTTGTCGAGCTCGGGCTGCGCGGCGGCGAGCTTGACCGCTTCGGCCAGCCACTTGATCAGGTTGGGGAAGTGATCGCGATAGAGGCCGGTCGCGGACAGCACCACGTCCACGCGCGGCCGCCTGAGCTCGGCGGCGGGAATCGCTTCCACGCCGACCACGCGGCCGCCGCCGTCCCACTTCGGGCGGACGCCCATGGCGGCCATCGCCTGCGCCTCCAGCATGCCCTGATGGCGCATGGTCTCCACGCTCCACAGCGAGAAAGCCAGCTTGGTGGGCCACTTTCCGTTGCGCTTGCGCCAGTCGGCAATCATGCTCTGGGCCGCGGCCTGGCCGGCCTGCCACGCTTCGCGACTAGGTACCTTCGAGGGATCGAACCCATACAGGTTGCGCCCGGTCGGCAGTGCGTCGGGATTGCGCACCGGGTCGCCGCCGGTGCCGGCCAGCACATAGCGGCCAGCCAGCGCGGTGAGGATGGATTCGCTCTCCGGCGCGGCGTCCAGGCTGGCGTACAGCGTGCGGGCACGCTGCATGTCTTCGCGCTGTTTGGCGTCGGCAAGGTTGGTCAGCGGCGCGCCGTCGATCACGTACTTGCGCAGCATGGCGTACGGCGCCGATTGCGCGAGCTGTTTGTAGTCAAGCGCGAACAGTTCTTCCGGCTCGTCGGGAAACACGCGCTTGAGCCACGGTTGCCCGAGCATGGCCATCACCGTGTACAACCGCAGCTCGGGATCCTGCGACTGGCCGAACGTATGCAGGCCGTAGGGCTGCAATGCGCCGGCGAGCTCGTGCAGATGCGTGTGCAGCGCGTCGAGGTATTCGGCAAACTGCGCGCTCGCGCGCGCTTGCGGCCAGCCCATGTCGTCGAGCAGGTGCATGCGCGCGCTGCGCTTGAGGACGTCCTCGCGCAGCGTGTCCTTCACTGCGCCGTCGTCCTGTTGCAGGTAGTTGTGCAACTGGTCGTGCAGCGCCGACAGATCGGTGTGCAGGCCCGCCGGCTTGAACGGCGGCGTCTGGTGGCTGACGATGGTGGCGCGGCCGCGGCGCTTGGCCTGCAGCGCCTCGCCCACGTCATCGACGATGTAGGGATAGATCACCGGGACGCTGCCGAGCACCAGGTAGGGCTGGTCGGTCACGGACAGGCCGCGCTCCTTGCCCGGCGTCCATTCCTGCGTGCCGTGGGTGCCGTAGTGCACCAGCGCCTCGCGCCCTTCGCGCGCCCACAGGTAGGCCGCCATGTAGAAATGGCTAAGCGGCGTCTTGGTGGAGTGATAGAGCGCTTTCTCGGCGGCTTCGTCGCGCTCGCCGCGTGGCGGTACCGGCATCAGCGCCACGTTGCCGAGCTGCAGGCGCGGGATGGCGAAGCCGGCCACGCCGTTGCGCCTGATCGCCATCGACGAGGCTTCGGGTTCGCCCCAGCGCGCGCTGACCTCGGCGCGAAACGCAGCGGGTTGCGCGTCGTACCAGCGGCGGTATTGCGCCATCGGCATCCACACCGCGCGATCCGCGTCGAGCAGCGCGGCAAGCTGTCCATCGCGGTAGAAGGGCGCGAGCAACGCGCCCAGGTCGCGCTGCAGCGTGAGCGCATCCGCAGCGTCGGTACGGTAGCCGGCCGCATGCAATGCGGCCAGCGTGGACGACAGGCTGCGCGGCAGGTTGAGGAACGATGCCGACAGATTCTTCTCGCCCGCCGGATAGTTGTAGAACAGGATCGCCACGCGCTTGTCGGCGTTCGGCGTGCGCTGCAGGCGCGTGAGCGCCAGCGCCTTGTCCGCCACGGCATCGAGCTGCGCCGGCAGGCTGACGATGCTGCCGTCCTTGTGCGAGGTGGCGGCGGCCAGCATGGGATCGCTCACCCCGGCCAGCTCGGGCTGCACGAGGTAGAAGGGCGTGTCGGTCAGGCTGATGCCGTGCGGGTCGCGCTCCCAGTCCTGCGCGTCGCCCTTGCGATAAGGCATGACCTGCAGCACCGGGATGCCGAGCGCCTCGAACTCCGCCTTGCGGCCTGCCGCGTTGAGCATGATCTGGCCGTTGATGAGCACGTCGACGATGCGCTTGCCGCCGGGGGCGGCCATGCGCAGCACGCCGTGCGCATCCATGACGCCGCTGTAGAACACCAGCGCACGCGCGCCGCGCGCTTCGATGCGCGTGATCAGGTCGTCGATGAAGGCGCTGTCCAGACCCGACACGTAGGCCTGGTGGATGGCGACGCCGATCACCGGCTCGCCCGCATGGCCGGACACCTTGAGCGCGTCGTCTGGCGATGCGGTGACCACGCTGGCGAGCCGCGGATGGTAGTAAGCGGCCTTGGGGAAAACGACCGGCGCGGGAATGGCGTTGTCCGCGTGCAGCTTGAACTGCTGCGCGGCCAGTGTGCGCATCATCGCGTCGAAGTTGGCGCGGCCGCCGTTGACGTAGTACGCCTGCAGCTTCGCGCCCAGCGCGCTATCCACGCCGTGCGCATCGAAGCGGTCAGTGGCAATCAGCAGGCGCGGCACGCGCGCATGGGTCCACAGCGGCCCGAGCTTGGCCAGCATCTCGGTGACGATGTGGTCGCGCGGCGCGTCCAGGATCAGCAGGCCGGCGCCGTCGATAAACGGCGCGATATCCTGCGCGCTCATGCGCTCCAGGTAGCGCGCGTCCAGCGTCATGCCGTGTGCGCGCGCCATGGCCTGCAGCGGCTCGAACTTGCCAGCGGGCACCGGCGAGGTGGTCAGCACCGCGATGCGCGGCGCTGCCGACGCTGGCTGCATGCCGAGCACCAGCCAGGTTATCCACAGCAGGCACAGCGCGCGGAGAAACCGCATCTTGGTCTTATCTTGTGGGGACATGTCGGGTCGATTCGCCTCCGGTCAGAACGACAGCTTCACGCTGGCGGCAAAGGTACGTCCTGGCTGCGTGTAGAAGTCCAGGCCGGGCTCGCTGGCGGCCACGCTGCCTTGGCGCACATCGCCCCACAGCCAGTACTTTTTGTCGAACACGTTATTCACCGACAGCACCAGGCTGGCGTAGCGGTTAAAGCGCCACCAGCCCTGGATGTCGGCCACGCCATAGCCGCCCGGCTTGAAGTAGGCGAACGAGGTGTCGTCGGTGCGCGTCACGGCGCGCGCGCCGCGCCAGCGCAGGCTGGCGCCCTGGCCCTGGCTGCTGCTGCCGCGCTCCCACGTCAGCGCGGCGCTGGCGCGCAGCGGCGAGACGCTGTTGAGGGGCTGGCCGGTCTGCTCGTTATTGCCGTGCGCGTAGGCCACCGTGCTATCCACGCGCCATTGCGGCAGGAAGCGGTAGCTGCCGCGCCACTCGGCGCCATAGATGCGCACGCTGCTCTGGTTGCGGTACTGGTACGTCGCACGCAGGCCGGCAAGACAAGCGGGGTCCGACGGGCAGCGCAGCGCGACTTGCTCGATAAAGTCCTTGTAGCGGTTGTCGAACACCGCGACGCTGGTCTGCACGCGCTCATCCGTATAGCGCGCGCCGATTTCGAACGAGCGGCTCTTCTCCGGGTTCAGGTCGCCATTGGGCGCGGCGCCGTAGCCCTGGATGGTGTTGCGGAAGCTGCCGTTGATCTCCTGGTAGTTGGGCGCGCGGTATCCGAATACGTACTGGGCCCACAGGTTGATGCGGTCGGTGGCTTGCCACAGCGCGGAGAGCTTGGGCGACAGTGCCGAATCGCTCTTGCTGATGGCGGGCTTGGAAGCCACGCTGTTGTAGAGCTTGTCGTCATCCGGGCCGAGCGAGTAGTGGTCAAAGCGCAGGCCCGGCGTGAGCGTGAAGCGGCCGCCGGCGAACTGCAGTTCATCCTGCACGAAGATGCCGGTCTGGCGCGTTTCGCCCTTGGGAAAATCGTGGATCGGGAAGTTGTCGCCGGCCAGCGATTTGGACACCACGCCGGTGGTGCGGTTGTAGGTGGTGCCGTCGCGCATCTCGCTGGTCTGGGTACGCAGGAAGTCCACGCCGGTGATCAGGCGGTGGCCAACAATGCCGGTGTTGAACGACTTGTCGGCCTGCACGTTGAAGCCGGTCTGCTGCTGGCGGAAGCCGAACAGCAGGTTCACGTCGCACAGGCTGCTGCCCGCCGTGGAGCCCGAGCAACCCGAACTGGTGCGGCTGCGCACCTGGTTGGTCACGGTGTTGGACTCGCTCTCCTGGTAGAACACCGCCGCGCTCAGGCGATCGATGACGCGGCTGGCCGGCTTCCATTCGTAGTCCAGGCTGACGCGGTTGCGCGACAGGTCTTCGGTGCCGCTGGCGGAGGTCACGCGCGGCAGCGCCGTGGACAGCCGGCGGATATCGGTGAAGGTGTCGTTGTCGCGATGCTCGTAAGTCAGCTTGAAGCGATGGCCCGCGGCGGGGTCGAGCACGATCTTGCCGAGCCACGCGTTGGTCTCGCTGTTCTGCGGATTGGCCTTGGTGCGGCCGGTCGACGTGGTGTCGTTGCCGCCCATGCTCTGCACTTCGTGCCCCTTGCGGTGCGCGTACATGAACAAGCCCTTGATGGCCTCGTTGCCGCCAGCCACGCCCGCGGTCTGGCCGAAGCTGCGGTCGATGCCGTTCCACGACAGGCCGGCTTCGCCACCCACCGCGCGCCCGCGCATGATGTCCTCGGGATCCTTGGTGACGTACGACACCACGCCGCCGATGGCGTCCGAGCCGTACAGGCTGGAAGCCGGCCCGCGCAGCACCTCGACCCGCTTGAGGAAGGAGAACTCGGGCGCGTCGCGCGTGGCGCTGGACAGGTTGGAGGGGCCGCCGCCGTTGTAGTAGTCGGGCAGGCGCACGCCGTCGACCATCAGCAGCACACGGTTGTCTTCGATGCCGCGGATATTGATGCTGCCGGCGCCAAAGCGGCGACGGTCGCGGGGCACGTCGATATCAGGCTCATCGGCGAACAGGGCGGTCTCGTCAACGGGCTGGGCGCGTTCGATCCGGCTGGCGTCGATGGCGGTGATGGTGGAGGCAACGGCGTCGGCACGCTCCTCGGTGCGTGTGGCGGTGACCACCACCTCGCTTAAGTGGCGGGCCGGGTCGGCGGCCGGCTCGGCAGCCAGGGCAGGGCCACCAAGGGCGGCGCAGACGGCGGCGATGGGCGCGACTCGGATAGAGGCAGAGGCGCGCAAGCGCGCCAGACAGCGGCGTTTCATGGATTTTCCCTAAAGAAAGCGAAACGCTGGCTGGCTAGTGCGAAAACTGTGGCTCGCTCGCGTGGTCAGGCGTGGCTCGGCGAACCCGGTCACGCATTATTGAGAATGCGAATTATTATCAATAAGTAACCATTTGTAAAGCATGGATCACCACAATCCATGCTCCTGCGCACGAAGCGCCGCGAGTCGTGGCAATGCTGCAACGAAGCCGAAACAAAAAGGGCGGTGCCGACCGATACGGCACCGCCCCCGAGGCGTCGCGATTGGCTACGGCAGCACGCTCAGTGCGCGGCTTCCCCGCCCACCAGGGCCGGCAGGCGATTGCCTTCGTCGTCGATCTGCAGCGGGCCGGTGCCCGAGAAGCGATCGAGCGCCAGATAGATCACCGGCGTGATGAACAGCGTGATCACCTGCGAGAACAGCAGGCCGCCCACCACCGCCAGGCCCAGCGGCTGGCGCAGCTCGGCGCCCGCGCCCAGGCCGAGTGCCAGCGGCAGCGCGCCCATCACGGCGGCGAAGGTCGTCATCATGATCGGGCGGAAGCGCAGCAGGCAGGCCTGCCGGATCGCGCGCGCCGGGGCCATGGCCTGCTCGCGCTGCGCCGCCAGCGCGAAGTCGATCATCATGATGGCGTTCTTCTTGACGATGCCGATCAGCATCAGCACGCCGATGGTGGCGATCAGAGACAGCTCCACGTCGAAGATAAAGAGCGTCAGCAACGCGCCGACGGCCGCCGACGGCAGGCCGGCCAGGATGGTCAGCGGATGGATGTAGCTCTCGTACAGCACGCCCAGCAGCGTGTAGATCACCGCGAGCGCCGCCACCAGCAGCAGCACCTGCGTAGCCTGGGACGACTGGAACACCGCCGCGTCGCCGCCCCAGCTCGTGAAGATCGAACCCGGCATGGCGATCTCTTGCTTGTAGCCATCGATCTTGGCGGAGGCCGCGCCCAGCGCCGCGCCCGGCGCGAGGTTGAACGACACCGTCACCGAGGGCAGCTGGCCCTGGTGGTTCACGGCAATCGGCCCGACCCGGCGCTCGGTAGTAGCGAAGGCGGAGATCGGCACCATCTGCCCGGTCTTGCTGCGCACGTAGATCTTGGAGAACGCGGTCTCGTCGGCGCGGTCAATGTCGGCCGCCTGCAGGATCACGTAGTAGTTGTCGATCGGCGTGTAGATGGTCGACACCTGGCGCTCGCCAAAGGCGGAGTACAGCGCCTGGCGCACGTCCTGGATCTGCACGCCCAGCGCGTTGGCCTTGTCGCGGTCAATCGACAGCTGCGCTTCCAGGCCCGACTGCTGCGAATCGCTGGTGACATCGCGGAACAGCGGATCGGCGCGCATCTTGCCCATCAGCTTGTCGGAGTACTCCTGCAGCTGGCCGGCCTTCACGCTTTGCAGCGTGTACTGGTAGCGGCTCTTGCTCTGGCGCCCGCCCAGGCGCAGGTTCTGCACCGGCGAGAAGTAGACCGCCAGGCCGGCGATGCCCGAGACGTCCTTGCGCAGGGACTCGACCACCTTGGCCATCTTGGGGCGCTCGCCCAGCGGCTTGAGCTCGATGAACATGCGGCCCGTGTTGATGGCGGGGGAGGGCCCGCCACCGATCGAGATCACGATGCTGCGCACCGCCGGGTTCTTGCGCATGCGCTCGGCCGCATCGCGCAGGCGCTCGGCCATGGCGTCGAAGGAAATATCCTGCGGGCCTTCGGCATTGACCTGGATCTGCCCGATGTCTTCTTCCGGGAAGAAGCCCTTGGGAATCATCACGAACAGCACCGCGGTCAGCACGAAGGTCAGGCCGGCCACCGCCAGCACCGACTTGCGGTGCGCCAGGCACCAGTCAAGCCCGCGCGCATAGCGGTGGAGCGTGAATTCGAACAGGTTCTCGAACCACTGGGTGGAGCGCAGCCCGATGGTCTGCTTCTGCACGATGGCCGGCGCGTGGCCGGCATCCGCGTGGTCGCCATAGGCATGTTGCGACTCGTCGATCGGCACGTTCTCGGCCGACAGGAAGCGCGCGCACAGCATCGGGATCAGCGTGAGCGACACCAGCGCCGATACCAGAATGGCCAGCGACACCACCGCCGCGAACTCGTGGAACAGCAAGCCGATCACGCCTGGCATGAAGAAGATGGGGATGAACACCGCCACCAGCGAGATCGAGATCGAGAGGATGGTGAAACCCATCTCGCGCGAGCCGACCAGCGCGGCCTTGAGCGGCGGCACGCCCTCCTCGATATGGCGCACGATGTTTTCCAGCATCACAATGGCGTCGTCCACCACCAAACCCACGGCGAGCGTGATGGCCAGCAGCGACACATTGTCCAGGCTGTAGCCGAAGGCCTTCATCAGCGCCACCGTGCCGATCAGCGAGATGGGCAGCGACACGGTCGGAATCAGCGTGGCGGCGGCGCGGCGCAGGAACAGGAAAATCACCATCACCACCAGCCCGACGGTCAGGGCCAGCGTGAACTGCACATCGTGGATGGATTCGCGGATCGACTGCGAGCGGTCGTTGACCACCGCCACGTTGACCGAATCGGGCATCTGCTGGATCAGGCGCGGCAGCGCGTTCTTGATGGCGTCCACCACCGCCACCGTATTGGCATCCGGCTGGCGCAGCACGGCCAGCACGATCGAGCGCTCGTTGTTGAGCCAGCTGCCGGTCTTGATGGTCTCGACGCTGTCTTCCACATCGGCCACGTCAGACAGCCGCACCAGCGCGCCGCTGGGCTGGCTGGCCACGATGATGTTGCGGAACGCGTCGGCGCTGGCAAGCTGGCGGTTGGCCTGGATGGTGAGCGTCTGGCGCGCGCCGTCCAGCGTGCCGACCGGTGTATTGGCGTTGGCACGGTTCAGCGCCGTGGCCAGCTCATCCAGCGTGAGGCCGCGCGCGGCAAGCGCGTCCGGATGCGCGCGCACGCGCACAGCGAAACGCTTTTGCCCGAACACCTGCACCTGCGCCACGCCCGGCAAGGTGGCCAGGCTGGGCGAGATCAGGTTGTCGCCGAAGGCGTTGAGCTCGGCCAGGCTCATGGCCGGCGAGTTGATCGCCAGCAGCAGCACCGGCGCATCGGCCGGGTTGACCTTGCGGTACGACGGCGGCACCGTCATCTCGATCGGCAGCGCGCGCTGCGCGCGGAACAGCGCCGCCTGCACGTCCACGGCCGCGGCGTCGATGTCGCGGTCGTTGTTGAACTCGATGGTGATGCTGGAGTTGCCGAGCGTGTTCGACGAGCTGATCACCGACACGCCGGGAATGGTGGCGAACTGCTTTTCCAGCTGGGTCGCCACCGAGGCCGCCATGGTCTCGGGGCTGGCCCCGGGCAAGGTGGCCGTGACCTGGATCACCGGCGAGTTGAACGACGGCAACGCCGCGATCGGGATGGTGGGGTAGAGCGCAATGCCGGTGACGATCACTGCCAGGCATAGCAGGATCGTCATCACCGGGCGGCGGATACAAAGCTCGGACAGGGTCATGGTGTCAGTGCCCTGGGCTCAATGCTTGGCATTGGCGTTAGCATCGGCGGCGGCAGCGCTTGCCGCGCCAGCCTTGGCCGCGGGCGTCGCTTCCCGCACCATGCTGCCGGCGCGCAGGTTCTGCGCGCCTTCCACCACCACGCGCGTGCCGGGCGGCACGCCGTCGATCACGGCGGCGCTGGCGGTGGAGACCTGCACCTTCACCGGCATCGGCTTGACGCGGTTGTCCGCCTGCACGGCGTAGACAAAGCGGCCTTCCGGCCCCGTCACCACCGCCTGCGGCGGCACCGACAGCGCGTTCTTCAAGGTCTGCACCACGGCGTCCACGTTGGCATACGTCCCGGGCCACAGGCGCTGCTCGTCGTTGTCGAACTGCGCCTTGATGCGGATGCTGCCGTACTGCGGGTCCACCGTGTTATCCACAAAGCTGATCTTGCCGGTCACGGGGGTCTTGCTGCCGTCGTTGGGCAGCGCGGTCACGGCAACAGGGCCGGCGTGCAGCGCCTCGCGCAGCGCGGCGAGCTGGCGCTCGGGCAGGGTGAAGGTGACGGCAATCGGCTGCACCTGGGCGATGGTGACCATCGGCAGGGCGCTGTTGGGCATCACCAGCGAGCCGGGGAACATGTTGATCACGCCGGTGCGCCCGCCGATGGTGGCGCGGATGGCGCCGTAGCTGACCGCCACGCGGCTGGCCTCGATGGCGGCCTGGTCGGCGCGCAGGGTGGCCTCGAAGCCGTCGACCTTGGCCTGGGCCGTATCCACCGCGCTCTTGGAGATGAAGTTGCGCTGCAGCAATTCATTGCTGCGCACCAGCGTGCGGCGGGCATCGGAAAGGTCGGCCTGGTCGCGCATCAACTGGGCCTGGGCCTTGGCGAGGTTGGCCTCGTCCATGCGGGTGTCGAGCGTGAAGAGCAGGTCGCCCGGCTTGACCGTCTGGCCTTCCTTGATATGCACGGTGCGCACGGTGCTGGACACTTGCGGGCGGATCTCCACCGTGGCGAGCGCGCTCACTGTGCCGTTGGCCGTCACCCGCAGCGGCACGTCGCCCTGCTGCACCACCGCAGTGGCCACCACCACCACAGGCGGCGCCTTGGCCGCCGGCTTGGGCGCCGTCCAGGCACGCCAGCCGAACCATCCGCCAGCAGCCAGCGCAATCAAGACCGCGCCGAGCAACCAGGGCGACACCCCCTTGCCGGTACCCGTGGAAGGACTCCACTTAGCGTCGACGAAGCCCTTGGCCTGGTCGATCCCGTTCGTTTTCATGTGAGGACTCTCTGACAGTGCGCGCAAAATGCGCCCGCTCCCCCGTGGCCCGGCCTTCTGGGAAGCCGGTGCCGCGCCGCGGAAAACCGCTAGTAGTACAGGATCAAGGGCGTTGAAGGCCAGTACCCATGCAATCCGCGCCATTACAAACTATTACAGCGCGAAGGGATACTTGCTTGTATCGAGAGCCAAACATTATCAGAAAAGCAGGATCTGGCGGCCATTGCGTTGCCGCGCGTTGATGCTTTCTATCGACACATCGCGCGGTCCCGGCTTGATGATCACCGCGGCGCCGGCCTGGAGATCGCCGGGGGTGACTACGCTCAGGTAAATGCCGGAATAACCGCTTTGCACCATATGCTTGATCGCATGCCGGTAGCCCATCACGGCGTTGAACTTGTAGCAGGGCTGGCGCGGCGACTCCACCTGGAGCACTACGTCGCCAATGCGCAGCAGATCCCCCACCCACAGATCAGTCTCGAGCACGCCCTCCAGGGTCAGGTTTTCGCCCATGGCGCCTGGCACGAGCGGCTTCTCGGCCTCGGGCAGCCGTGCTTCCCGGCGGCGCGCGTTCCACCAGGCGTAGTGTTCGGCCGGGTAGGCGTAGACCGCCTTGTCCAGGCCACCGTGCACGCTCAGGTCGGCCTGTTCGTCACCCGCCAGCCCCAGCGGACGCACCGCCACCGACAGCGGGTGCAGCAAGGTGCTGAGCGGATGCTTGCGGATGCCGGACATCACCACCGCCTCGGTGCCCACCGCCGCCACGACGAGCGGGACCGCCTTGCCGACGCTGATGGCGATGAGGCGCATGCCGTTGGATGTGCTCATGCCGTCTCCTTGATCCTGTGTCCTTTATCTTAGCGCCGGGATTTTCCAAACAGAGGTATCAAGCGGCTGCCACGTGTGCGGCGCCGCACGGCTGGCGGCATTGTTCGCTTTGTCTGCTTTGTCCAGTGGGTCGATGAGCCGGTTGGCTCAGGCCTGCTGCCGCGCCGTCTCGCGCAGGCACCAGCGCTGCCCCAGCACCCGAGCGCGCTGCGACACCACCAGCGCCAGCAGCATCAGCGCTGCCGCACCCCAGTGCAGGGAGTCGGCGCCGGCGGTTGCGTAGATCGCCGCGCCGCCCATCGCGCCCAGGGCCTGGCCGAGGTAGATGGAAGACGAGTTGAGCGAGATCGATACCGCCGCGCGCTCCGGCGCCAGCGCTACCAGCCGCGCCTGCTGCGCGCTGTTGGTGGCAAAGCCGCCGACACCCCACAGCATGAAGATGAGCACCAGCGCCACCGGCCCCAGTGTCGCCAGCGGCCACAGCAGCATGGCCGCCAGCGAGGTCAGCATGGCGGCCTGAACGATGCGCGCGGGCGTGGCCCGGTCCATGCGCGACGCCGCCAGCACATTGCCGCTGACGCCGCAGGCGCCGTAAGCCAGGAACATCAGGCTGAGCGTGCCGCCGCTGATACCATGCACGTCGCGCAGCAGCGGGGCAATATAAGTAAACAGCGTGAACATCCCGGCCGACTGGATCATGGTGGTGGCCACCACCAGCACCATCGGCGTGTGCCGCAGCACCGCACCCCAGGCCGCCCGGCCCACCGGTTCCACATACAGCCGCGCCGGCAAGGCCCGCCACACGCCCACCGACGCGCCCAGCGCCAGCAAACCCACCAGCCCCATGCTGAAGCGCCAGCCCAGCGTGCTGGCGATCCACGTCCCCATTGGCACGCCCACCACGCTGGCCACGCTCCAGCCCAGGAAAACAAAGCTGATGGCGCGCCCGCGCGTCTGCGCGTTGACTAGCAACGGCAGGGTGGCGGCGGCTTGCGGGGTGAAGATGGCCGCGCCGATCGCGCTCAGCAAGCGGATCGCCATCAGGCTGGCAAAGCTCGGCGCAAAGGCCGCGGCCAGGTGCATCGCGGCATAGACCAGCAATGAGCCCGCCAGCAGCAGCCGGCGGTCGATGCGCGAGCCGAGCGTGGCGAACAAGGGCGCGCCGACGCAGGTCGCCAGCGCAAACACGGAGATCAACTGGCCCGCGGTGCCGGCTCCAAGCTGGAAATCGCCGGCAATGTCATTGAGCATGCCGGTGACGATCATCGCGCCGGTACCGATGACAAAATTGCCAAGGCACAGCATCACGAGCCTGGGATCCATGGCGACGGGGGCGGAGAAGGAGGTGCGGAGGACGAAAAACGCGGCCAGAGGCCGCGCGCGAAGTCCGAGTGTAGCGGTTTTGCCCGGTTCGCGTTGAGCGTAGCGCACTCGCCGGCGGGGAGGCCGGCGGGGCGCTCGCCTGCGGGCTAGCGCTTAGCGCGACAGCGCCGGCGTCAGCGCCTTGGGATTGGCGATGCTGTCATGCTTGCCGCTCAGCACATCGAGTATGTTCTGGAAGGCGATGCGGAAGTACATCTCATAGCTTTCGCGTTCGACATAGCCCAGGTGCGGCGTGCAGATGCAGTTTTCCATGCGCAGCAGGGCGTGGCCCTGCAGGATGGGCTCGGACTCGAACACATCGACCGCCGCCATGCCGGGGCGTCCACGGTTGAGCGCGGCCAGCAGGGCGTTTTCCTCGACCAGCTCGGCGCGGCTGGTGTTGACGAACAGCGCGGTGGGCTTCATGCGGGAGAAGTCGGCCAGCTTGACCAGCCCACGGGTCTCGTCACTCAGGCGCAGGTGCAGCGACAGCACGTCGCTGTCGGTAAACAATTGCTCCTGCGACCCGGCCACGGCCAAGCCGTCCGCGCGCGCGGCGTTCTGCGAGTTCTCGCGTCCCCATACCAGCACATTCATGCCGAAGGCACGGCCGTAGCCCGCCAGCAGCTTGCCGATCTTGCCGTAGCCCCAGATCCCGAGCGTCTGCCCGCGCAGCACCTGGCCCAGGCCGAAGTTGGGCGGCATGGTGGTGGACTTGAGCCCGGACTGCTGCCAGGCGCCATGCTTGAGGCTGGCCACATACTGGGGAATGCGGCGCTGGGCCGCCATGATCAGGGCCCAGGTGAGCTCGGCCGGGGCCACGGGCGAGCCCGCGCCTTCCAGCACCGCCACGCCGCGTTCCGTACAGGCCTCGACATCCACATGGCCGCCAACGCGCCCGGTCTGGCTGATGATCTTGAGCTTGGGGAGTTTTTCCAGCAGTTGCCGGGTGATGCGCGACCGTTCGCGGATAAGCACCACGGCTTCCACGTCGGACAGGCGTGCCGCCAGCTGGCCAACGCCCTTGACAGTGTTGTTGAACACCTTGACGTCATGGCCATCGAGCAGGCTGAAGCACGACAGCTTGCGAACGGCATCCTGATAATCGTCGAGTACGGCAATCTTCATCGGAAACTCTATTTTGGCTATCGCAAGGTGCGCACACCCACATTGCCGCGCACCCATCAACGTTATAGTTTTAGCATCTGCCGCCCGACACCGCACCGAGTGCGCAACGCGGCGGGAACAATCCCGCGCGACGCGAAAGTGAGCCGACGGACAGGCAAACGAGACAATACGGCATGGCCCGGAATCGCGCACAAACATTGCTGCGGAGCAAAAAACAGCGGCGAGCGGCGGTGGTATCCTTGCCGGTTCCGGTGCCGCCCCAGATTGTCGGTCGAGCCTTGCTCCCGTCACCCGGGCCGCGCCGGACAAAGCCTGCCCGGCCCTGCCACAGGCGAAGCGCCACTGTAGCGCAGCCGCGGGGCCTGTCGCGACCTTTTGCGCAGTTCCGGTCGCTGTGCAGTTGTAACGGGATGTGACGATCCTGGTCAGAGCCGCCCTATGCGGCCCGGTGCGGAACCAGCGGCGAATTGCCGCGGTCTGCCCAGGTCATGGGGCGCTGCCAGCCGTCTCCCGACCGCGGCAACCGGCCTGGCTTTGCAAGATTTCCTTTACGCTTTGGAGTAGCAGTATGAACCACCCCGCCATGCAGGGCACGCCCGCACTCAACGTACCGGCCTGGGTCAAGCACCAGAAGCTGGTCGCCTGGGTGGCCGAGTTCGCGGCCCTCGCCAAACCCGACAATATCTACTGGTGCGACGGCTCGCAGCAAGAGTACGACCGCCTGTGCGAGCAGATGGTCGCCGCCGGCACCATGAAGCGCCTGAACCCGGCCAAGCGCAAGAATT
This sequence comes from Cupriavidus sp. GW822-FHT03E04, assembly GCF_058801495.1. NCBI lineage: Bacteria > Pseudomonadati > Pseudomonadota > Betaproteobacteria > Burkholderiales > Burkholderiaceae > Cupriavidus > Cupriavidus sp. GW822-FHT03E04. The sequence goes on along the minus strand of NZ_JBXANI010000002.1, from coordinate 63,640 downwards.
CGTTCCTGGCGCTGTCCGATCCGTCCGACGTGGCGCGTGTGGAAGACCGCACCTTCATCTGCTCGCAGAAGAAGGAAGACGCCGGCGCCACCAACAACTGGACCGCCCCGGCTGAAATGCGCCAGACGCTGTCCGGCCTGTTCGACGGCTGCATGCGCGGCCGCACGCTGTACGTGGTGCCGTTCTCGATGGGCCCGCTGGGCTCGCCGATCGCCCACATCGGCGTGGAGCTGTCGGATTCGCCGTACGTTGCCGTCAATATGCGCATCATGACCCGCATGGGCCGCGCCGTGTTCGACGTGCTGGGCACCGATGGCGAGTTCGTGCCGTGCGTGCACACCGTGGGCAAGCCGCTGGCTGCCGGCGAGAAAGATGTGGCCTGGCCGTGCAACCCGACCAAGTACATCGTCCATTTCCCGGAAACGCGCGAAATCTGGTCGTATGGCTCGGGCTACGGCGGCAACGCCCTGCTGGGCAAGAAGTGCTTCGCACTGCGCATTGCCTCCACCATGGGCCGCGACGAGGGCTGGCTGGCCGAGCACATGCTGATCCTGGGCGTGACCTCGCCGGAAGGCAAGAAATACCACGTGGCCGCCGCGTTCCCGTCGGCTTGCGGCAAGACCAACTTCGCCATGCTGATCCCGCCCAAGGGCTTCGAAGGCTGGAAGGTCACCACCATCGGCGACGACATCGCCTGGATCAAGCCGGGCCAGGACGGCCGCCTGTACGCCATCAACCCGGAAGCCGGCTACTTCGGCGTGGCCCCGGGCACCAGCGAGAAGACCAACTTCAACGCGATGGCTACCCTGAAGGAAAACGTCATCTTCACCAACGTGGCGCTGACCGATGACGGCGACGTGTGGTGGGAAGGCATGAGCAAGGAAGCCCCGGCGCACCTGATCGACTGGCAGGGCAAGGACTGGACCCCGGCCATCGCCAAGGAAACCGGCGCCAAGGCTGCCCACCCGAACGCCCGCTTCACCGCCCCGGCAGTGCAGTGCCCGTCGATCGACGATAACTGGGACAACCCGGCTGGCGTCGCCATCGATGCGTTCATCTTCGGCGGCCGCCGCTCCACCACCGTGCCGCTGGTGACCGAGGCGCGCAACTGGACCGAAGGCGTCTACATGGCCGCCACCATGGGCTCGGAAACCACCGCCGCCGCTGCTGGCCAGCAAGGCGTGGTGCGCCGCGACCCGTTCGCCATGCTGCCGTTCTGCGGCTACAACATGAGCGACTACTTCGGCCACTGGCTGGCGCTGGGCAAGAAGCTGGAAGCGTCCGGCGCCAAGCTGCCGGGCATCTACTGCGTCAACTGGTTCCGCAAGGATGAGGCCGGCAACTTCGTGTGGCCGGGCTTTGGCGAGAACATGCGCGTGCTGTCGTGGATGATCGACCGCGTCGAAGGCCGAGGCAAGGGCACCGACCACGTGTTCGGCACCTCGCCCGGCTTCGAGGACCTGAACTGGGAAGGCCTGGATTTCACCAAGCAGCAGTTCGAGCAGGTCACCTCGATCGACCACGCCGCCTGGCAGAAGGAACTGGAGCTGCATGAGGAGCTGTTCACGCAACTCAAGCACAACCTGCCGCAAGCCCTGGTGGATGCCAAGGCCGCGCTGGCCAAGCGTCTGGCTGCCTAAATAACAGGCACATCCACCGAAGGCCAAAGCCAGGCGCCACGACGACGGCTGTCGCTCCCTATCCCCTCAGGGGGAGAGGGCCGGGGAGAGGGGTGGCTTAGCTAGGAGCCACTTGAAGCGAAGCCCGTGGTGTTCTCCAGCACGCAGGCATGACGAGCGCCCGCCCTCTCCCCCAGCCCCTCTCCCACGCGCGGGAGAGGGGCGCGCGACAACGCAGATCCAGCTTCGTCAGCAAGCGCTAAAGCCCACTCCGTCAACTGGAGTGGGCTTTTTTCATTGGGAGCCGGTCGGGCCACCCTCCGTGCTCCCTTGCTCCACGGCGAACTTCACCAGCTCCGCGCGGCCTTCGATGCCCAGCTTGCGCCGCAGGTTGAGCCGGTGGGTCTCGATGGTGCGTACCGACACGCCCAGCGCGGCGGCAATGTCCTTGTTGGCCTGGCCGCGGCCGATGCAGTTGAAGATGTCGCGCTCGCGCGGGGTAAGCGCATCGAGCGGCCCGGCGGCCGGGGTTTGCTCGGCCATGCTGCGGGCAATGCGGGCGCTGTAGAAGACGCGGCCGGCCAGCACCGCGGCAATCGCGGCCATTAGCTCGTCGGCGGGTGCATCCTTGAGCACATAGCCGCGCGCGCCGGCTCGGATCGCCTGGCGCACGTATTCGAGGTTGTCGTGCATCGACACGATCAGCACGGCCAGCTCCGGATAGTCCTCATGCAGCGCGGCGGCCAGCGCGATGCCGCCCATGCCTCGCATGCCGATATCGGTGATGACCAGTTCAGGCATGTGCTCGGCGCTGGCCCGCGCCAGCCAGGCCAGCGCCGCCTCGCCGTCGTCGGCCTCGCCCACCACCGTGAGCTCGGGTTGCAGGCTAAGGCGCATGCGCATGCCGTCGCGCACCAGCGCGTGGTCGTCGATCAACAGGACGCGGGCGGGGGCGGGGGTCATGAGCGGAGGTTTCCTTGTGAATCTGGCGAATCCGGCGAATCCGGGTTGTGGCGTGTGGCCGACTGCGCCGGCACCACCGGCACCACCGGCACCGCCGCGCTCAGCCGGGTCGAGCCCGGGCCGGAGACGATATCGAACTCGCCGCCCAGCGCGGCGATGCGCTCGCGCAGGTTGCGCAGGCCGATGCCGCGCTTCGGATCGAGCTGCATGCGCGCCACGTCGAAGCCGGCGCCGTCATCCTGCACGGTCAGCCGGGTAGCGTTGGCATCGAACGCCAGCCCCAGCGTGACATGGCGCGCATGCGCATGCCGCTCCACATTGGTCAGCGCTTCCTGGGCGATGCGATAGAGGGCTGTGGCCTGCTCGTCAGCGAGTTCGCGCGGCTTGCCCGTGTGCGACACGGAAATCTGCAGCCCGCTGCCTTCCTGCATCTCGCGTGCCAGGTGCTCCAGCGCGGCGAACAGGCCAAGGTCATCAAGCAGGGCAGGCCGCAGGTTGCGCGCCACCCGGCGCACCTCATTGAAGACCGTATCCAGGCGGACCAGCGCCGTGCCAAGCACGGGCGCCACCGACTGGCCCTGGTCCGGGGCCATGCGCAGGCGGTTGGCGGCCGTCTCCAGCAGCAGCTTGACCGACACCAGCAACTGGCTGATGCCATCGTGCAACTCGCGCGACAGCCGCGCGCGTTCCTCTTCCTGCGACTGCACCACGCGCTGCGCCAGCTGCCGCAGCTTGGCGTCGGCCTCGCGGTGCTCGCTCACATTGAGCGCCAGGCCGCTGGCGGCCACCAGCAGGATGCTGATCGCGGCAATCACGCCGATCCACGCCATGGTCTCGCGAATATCGGTCTCCGCCCGCGCATCGAGCTGGCGCAGGGTGCGCTCCACGTCGTCGAGATAGATGCCGGTGCCCAGCATCCAGTTCCACGCCGGCACGGCGACCACGTAACCCAGCTTGGGGGCCAGTTGCTGCGAGGAGGGTTTTCTCCACATATAGCGCACCGACCCACCGCCGGAGCGGGCCGCGGCGATCAGCTTCTGGATGGTGAGCGCGCCCTGCGGGTCCCGCAGGCTCCATAAATCCTGTCCGACCAGCTCGGGCTGGCGCGGGTGCATCAGATTGCGGCCTTGCAGGTCATAGAGGAAAAAATAGCCGTCGGGGCCGTAGTCCAGGCGCGCCAGGGCCTGCATGGCGGCGTCACGGGTGGCCGCATCGTTGTGGCCCGAGCGCACCATCGGCGCGATCGCGCTTTGCGCCAGTTCTACGTAGTGACGCAGCTCGGCTTCCTTGCTCTGCAGGTAGGCCGCCTCGACCAGGGCGCGCTCGTGGCTTGCCAGCTGGGTGGCTTGGTAGCGCACGGCCAGCGCGATGCCGAACATGGCCACGGCGAGCGGCGCGACGGCCAATAACAGGATTTTCTGACGGAGTTTCATCGGGACCGGGGTAAACACGGATGACGCGCAAGCGGCATGCGAGCGTCGATCTACGTAGTAACACGCAGCATCGCTGCGTAGTTCCGCGCTTGTGCCGCCAGGGACGGGTGTCAATACTACACGCCAGACGCACGCGCGCCGCTCAAGCGGCGTAATGCACGCGTCCTGCGCAGTGGGTGCGGCTAGCGTCTATGCTGTTTGCATCGCCCGCCTGCGACGACCAGATCCGGATCTTGCGAGACATACCGGGCGTCGACGGAGACATGGCAGGGACCATCCCGCCACCCACCCCTCCGCCCGCCGCCACCAGGGGACGCCGCCCAGGCGCCCCCCTTGCTTCCGGCACCTGCCGCCGCCGGCATTCCTAAAAATGGTCTGAGGAGACCCTCATCATGAATCGCATCGGGCAACACCTGGTGTGGCTGGCCGTCGCCATCCTTGGCGCCTTCGCCTTTGCCACCGTTGCACTGTCTCGCGGCGAAGCCGTCAGTGCCTTGTGGATCGTGGTCGCCGCGATCTGTATCTATCTGATCGCCTACCGCTACTACAGCAAGTTCATCGCCGAGAAGGTGATGCAGCTCGACCCCAAGCGCATGACGCCGGCCTGGCGCCATAACGACGGGCTGGACTACGTGCCGACCAACAAGGCCGTGCTGTTCGGCCACCACTTCGCCGCCATTGCCGGCGCCGGCCCGCTGGTGGGTCCCGTGCTGGCCGCGCAGATGGGCTATATGCCCGGCATGCTGTGGATCCTGGCGGGCGTGGTGTTTGCCGGGGCAGTGCAGGACTTCATGGTGCTGTTCATCTCCACGCGCCGCGACGGCCGCTCGCTGGGCGACCTGATCAAGTCCGAGATGGGCACGGTGCCAGGCATGATCGCGTTGTTCGGCTGCTTCATGATCATGATCATCATCCTGGCGGTGCTGGCACTGATCGTGGTGAAGGCGCTGGCGGATTCGCCCTGGGGCACGTTCACGGTGGGGGTGACGATTCCTATCGCCCTCTTCATGGGCATCTACACGCGCTATATCCGCCCGGGCCGCATCGGCGAGGTGTCGGTGATCGGCTTCGTGCTGCTGATGCTGGCCATCATCGGTGGCCAGTACGTGCATGAAAGCGCGGTGCTGGCACCGTTGTTTACGTACGACGGCAAGGCGCTGACGTGGATGCTGATCATCTACGGCTTTATCGCTGCCGTGCTGCCGGTGTGGCTGCTGCTGGCCCCGCGCGACTATCTCTCCACTTTCCTGAAGATCGGCACCATCATCGCGCTGGCCATCGGCATCCTGATCGTGGCGCCGGAGTTGAAGATGCCGGCGTTCACCCAGTTCGCCAAGGGCGGCGGCCCGGTGTGGTCGGGCAACCTGTTCCCGTTCCTCTTCATCACCATCGCCTGCGGCGCGGTGTCGGGCTTCCACGCGCTGATCTCCTCGGGCACCACGCCCAAGCTGCTTGAGAGCGAAGCGCATATGCGCTTTATCGGTTACGGCGCGATGCTGGCCGAATCGTTCGTGGCCATCATGGCGCTGGTCGCGGCCTCGGTGATCGAGCCGGGTGTGTACTTCGCCATGAACAGCCCGGCAGCCGTGATCGGCACCTCGCCGGAATCGGTGGCCCAGGTGGTGTCGGGCTGGGGCTTCGTGATCACGCCGGATGTGCTGATCCAGACCGCCAAGGACGTTGGCGAGAACTCCATCATCTCGCGCGCCGGCGGCGCACCGACGCTGGCGGTGGGGATTGCCCACATCCTGCACCAGGTGGTGGGCGGCCAGGCCATGATGGCCTTCTGGTACCACTTTGCCATCCTGTTCGAGGCGCTGTTCATCCTGACCGCGGTGGACGCGGGCACCCGCGCCGGGCGCTTCATGCTGCAGGACCTGCTGGGCAGCTTCGTGCCCTCGTTCCGCCGCACCGACTCGCTGCCGGCCAACCTGATCGCCACCGCGCTGACCGTATCGTTCTGGGGCTACTTCCTGTACCAGGGCGTGGTTGACCCGCTTGGCGGCATCAACACGCTGTGGCCGCTGTTCGGCATCTCCAACCAGATGCTGGCCGCGGTGGCGCTGGTGCTCGGTACCTGCGTGCTGGTGAAGATGAAGCGCGGGCAATACGCCTGGGTCACCCTGGTGCCCACCATCTGGCTACTGATCTGCACGCTGACCGCCGGCTGGCAAAAGCTGTTCGACGCCGATCCCAAGGTCAGCTTCCTGACCCACGCGGCCAAGTTCAGCGACGCCATCGCCCAGGGCAAGGTACTGGCCCCGGCCAAGTCGATGGAGCAGATGCACCGCATCGTCTTCAACGACTACCTGGATGCCGGGCTGTGCGCGCTGTTCATGTTCGTGGTGCTGTCGATCGTGTTCTACGGTTTCAAGACCGCGATGAAGGCCCGCGCGGAAAACCGGCCGACCGACCGCGAAACCCCGTTTGAACCGATGCCGGCTTCGGCTTCGGCACAGCATTGAGTGCGTGCGCTGGCCACCGGCCAGCGCTCACCCGATGTCGGGATTGGAATTGGATTTGGAAACAGGAGATCCATCATGCTTGAGCAACTTGGAACCATGGGACGCTACCTGGGCCAGTCCCTGCGCCTGATGGTGGGTTTGCCGGATTACCAGACCTATGTGGCGCACATGGAGGCCACCCATCCCGACCGCGAGCCCATGACCTACGAGGCGTTCTTTCGCGAACGGCAGGAGGCCCGCTACGGCGGGGGGCAGGGAAAATGTTGCTGATCTGCACGTGGCACGCGGTTCGCTCAGGGGGGGAATGCGAGTGCGCGTAGCCGCACAACAGTCCTAACCCCGTAGTAACTCCGCGCTTCACGCCGTTAAAGAACGGGCCGCCAATTCTGGCGGCCCGTTTTACGTTTCTGCAGCGGTTACAGGGCCTTACACGTGGTTACAGCAAGCTCGCGGCTACATCTCTACACTTGCGTCACAGTTGCTCAACCCAAGGAAGAAGAACATGTCTCGGCATCCCGTTCGCAGTTTCACCCTGGCCATCGCCCTGGCGGCATCCGCGCTGCCGGTGTTTGCGGGCGATATGAATAATGCCCTCGGCGGCGCACTCGGCGGTGTCGCCGGCGCGGCGGTCGGTGGCGCGCTCGGCGGCTCGACCGGTGCGGTGATCGGCGGCGCGGTTGGCGGCGGCGCAGGCGGTGCGGTCACGTCCAACCGCCGCGAGCGCACTGGCGCCATCATCGGCGGCGCGCTGGGCGGTGGCGCAGGCACGGCAGCGGGCAATGCCATGGGCGGGCGCACCGGCGGCCTGCTGGGCGCAGCGGTTGGCGGCGGTGCGGGCGCCGCGCTGGGCGGCAACGTCTCACGCAGCAACTCCTACGCGGACGAACGCGGCCGCGGCTATCGCGATGACCGCTACTACCGCAGCGGCTACAAGCGCAAGCACGGCCGTGGCCACCACCATCACGACGACTGATCTGGCTGGCGCAGGCGGGGATCATCCCCCGCCCGCCGGCAGCCGGCCTGCGATGCCGGCAACAAGAACGGGCCATGACTGGCCCGTTTTTTTATGCCGTGATTTATGTCGCTGCGGCCCGAAAACCTCGCCGGAGGTATCATGCATCACCCGACACCGACAAGCGTGTACAACAAAGCGGTGCCCCAAAAGCAAACACGCCCGTACCGGCGTGGTACGGGCGTGTCCTCCAGTTAGTACGGAGAAGGCGCTTTCGCACCCTCCCCGTCGGCCTGTGGAGATCAGCCGAAAGGGGCGAAACCGCCATAGGACGCGGTTCCCGCCGACAGGCCGCCTGAATTACAGGGCAGCGGCGCCGTCGGTAAATACGTCGAACTTGCCGGCCTTGGCGCCGTCGGTGTACGGGTCGAACTTGCCAACGCGGGCACCGTCCGTGAACGGGTCGAACTTGCCGGCACGGGCGCCGTCGGTGAAGCTGTCGAACTTGCCAGCCTTGCCGCCGTTGCTATAGACCGAGGTCTGGGTGGCGCGGGCGCCATCGGTGTAGGGGTCGAACTTGCCGGCCTTGGCAAAGGCGGGGGCGGCGGTCAGGGCGGCTGCGAGCGTGGTGGCAGCGGCGATCAGGGCGAAACGTTGGCTTTTCATGATTGAATCCTTTCCACAGGCAGGACACCTAGTCTTCTCAGCAGCCTTCGCTGCAATGCGGCATCCGATGGCTTCATATTAGGCATTTCCCTGATATGAATAAATATTGCCCCCGACAATGATTAGTTGTAGTTTTGACAATAAATAGCCCACTTTCCGTAAAAGTTCGCGGGCAAGACTGGAGACTATGTCATGGACCGGCTGCAATCGATGCGCGTCTTTTCCAAAGTGGTCGAACTGGGCAGCTTTGCTCGTGCAGCGCAACAATTGGAAATGTCCAATGCGGTAGTCACGCGCTACGTAGCCGACCTGGAGAGCCACCTTGGCACGCGGTTGCTGAACCGCACCACCCGCAGCCTGTCGCTGACTGACGCCGGGGAGACCTACCTGCAGCGTTGCCAGCAGATCCTGGAAGATGTGGAGGAGGCCGAATCGGTAGTGACGGCGCGCAGCCAGTCGCTCTCGGGCACACTGCGGCTGGTGGCGCCGGTGATGTTCGGCCTGCACCTGCTGCCCGCCACGCTGGCACGTTTCCAGGCCCTGTATCCCGAGGTGGTGTTCGACGTGCTGTTATCGGACCGTATCGTCGATATCGTCGAAGAGGGGCGCGACGTAGGCGTGGTGTTGTCCGACCTGGGGCTGGGCTCGCACCTGGTGGCGCGCCCGCTGATCTCGGCAGAGATCATCCTGTGCGCCTCGCCAGGCTACCTGCGCCAGCACCCGCCGCTGCGCCAAGCGCACGAACTGACCAACCACCGCTGCATCGCGATGCGCATCCCCACCGCTGAGCATGAATGGACGCTGTCGGGCCCGGAGGGCGAGGTAACGGTGCCGATCCGCCCGGGCCTGCTGTGCAGCAATGCCGAGTTGGCGCACCAGGCGGCGCTGGCAGACATGGGTGTGGCGATGCTGTCTGCCTATCTGGCGCGGCCGAATATTGAAGCGGGGCGGTTGACGCACATCCTCCAGCAATACCGACTGCCGAAGCGCGATGTCAGCGTGGTCTATCCCAGCCGCAAGTTCCTGCCGACCAAGGTCCGCGCCTTTATCGATTTCCTGCTCGAAGAGGGCAAGATCCGCAACGACAACCAATAAGGGGACCGCAGGATCGAGGGCTACTAAAGGGGGGAAGGGAAGCGCGGAGCCGGCGTCCTGCCGGCTCCGCGAGCAACTCACTCTTCCTCGGCGTCGGCCGTGGCTTCGTCGTCGGCGCGGGACTTGCCGGTAGCGCGCTTGGCTGCTGGCGTCTTGGCCGCGGCTTTCTTCGCTGCGGGGGCCTTCTTGGCGGCTGGAGCTTTCTTGGCCGCCACCTTCTTGGCCGGCGCCTTGGCCTTGCTCACCGTTTCGCCAGCCTGATCCTCGTCGCCAGCCTTGGCGGACGCGGTCTTGGCCGCGGCGCCCTTGGCCGCCGTCTTGGCGCCCGCCTTGGGCTCGCGTGCCTCGAACTCGAAGCCGATCTTGCCGTCCGGCTGCTTGGCCAGGAAGGCCTTGAAGTTGCGCCCGGTGCGCGATGACTTGAAGCCGGTCAGCAGATCCGTACGGCCCGCGCCCAGCAGCTTGCCGATCTGCTCGCGCGAGATCTCCTGCTGCAGGATGATCTTGCCCGTGGTGAAGTCGCAGCTCTTGGGCACGGCCACGCTGTTCTCGCACACGTACTTCATGCCGTGCTCGTAGACCGAGCCACCGCACTTCGGACAAGCGCCAACCGCTTCCTGGCCGCTGAAGTCGACCGGCTCGCCGTCGTTGTCGTCGTCATTCTGGCCGAAGTCGAATTCCATCTTGTAGTGGCCTTCGTCGTCCTTGCCCAGCTTCAGGATGGCGGCAAACGGCCGGCCCATCTTGCTGCGGAAACCCTGCAGCGGACCGATTTCCTTCTTCAGCAGCAGTTCTTCGACTTCGTCGATCTCGAACTGGCGCCCACCCGGGATCTTGCTGATCGAGAACTCGCACGCGGTGCAGGCAAAGCGGCGGTAGTTCTCCTTGACCTGGCTGCCGCACTGCGGGCACGGCGTGGCCAGCGTGGCGTAGTCGCCCGGGATGGTGTCGCTGTCGTATTCCTTGGCGCGCTTGACGATCTGCTGCGTCATCTGCGCGATCTCGCGCATGAACTCGTCGCGCTTCAGGCCACCGCGCTCGATCTGCGACAGCTTGTGCTCCCATTCGCCGGTCAGCTCGGCCTGGGTCAGTTCCTGCACGCCCAGGCCGCGCAGCAGCGTCATCAGCTGGAAGGCCTTGGCGGTGGGAATCAGCTCACGGCCTTCGCGCACCAGGTATTTCTCGGCGAGCAGCCCTTCGATGATGGCCGCGCGCGTGGCTGGCGTGCCCAGGCCCTTGCCGGCCATGGCCTCGCGCAGCGCGTCGTCGTCCACCAGCTTGCCCGCGCCTTCCATGGCGGACAGCAATGTGGCTTCGTTGTAGCGTGCGGGCGGCTTGGTGGTCAGCATCACGCCGTCGACCTTGTCGACCTTGACGCGCTCGTCCTTGGCCACCGCCACCAGGTTGGCATCGTCGCCCTGGGCTTCACGCCCGTAGACCACCAGCCAGCCGGGATTGACCAGGACCTTGCCTTCGGTCTTGAAATGATGGCCCGCCACCTCGGTGACACGAGTGGTGACCTGGAACTCGGCCGCCGGGAAGAACACCGCCAGGAAGCGGCGCACCACCAGGTCGTACAGCTTCTGCTCCGGCTCCGAGAGGTTCTTCGGGGCTTGCAGCGTCGGGATGATAGCGAAGTGATCGCTGATCTTGCTGTTGTCGAAGATCTTCTTGTTGGGCTTGATCCACCCGCTGGCCAGCACCTTCTTGGCATGCGGCAGGTAGTTGGGCGAGCTCTCGGCCAGCATGTCCATGGTCTGCTTGACCGTGTCCATGTAGTCCTCGGGCAGCGCGCGCGCGTCGGTACGCGGGTAAGTCAGCACCTTGTGCTTTTCGTACAGCGCCTGGGCCAGGCCGAGGGTGTTCTTGGCCGAGAAGCCGAAGCGCGAGTTGGCCTCGCGCTGCAGCGTGGTCAGGTCGAACAGCGCCGGCGACTGCTGCGTGGACGGCTTGGACTCTTCGGTGACGGTGCCGGTCTTGTCACGGCAGGCCGCCACGATGCTCTTGGCCTCGGCCTCGCTCCACAGGCGCGACTCGCGCGTCTCGGGATCGAACTCGCTCTTCTTGAACTTGGGGTCGAACCAGCGGCCTTCGTAAAGGCCGGCGGCGGCGATGAACTCGGCGCGCACTTCCCAGTAGTCGCGCGGGACGAACTTCTTGATCTTCTCTTCGCGCTCTACGACGATCGACAGCGTGGGGGTCTGCACCCGGCCAACCGTGGTCAGGAAGAAGCCGCCGCCCTTGCTGTTGAACGCGGTCATGGCGCGCGTGCCGTTGATGCCCACCAGCCAGTCGGCTTCCGAGCGGCAGCGCGCGGCGTCCGCCAGCGGCAGCATGTCGGCATCGTCGCGCAGGCGGGCAAAGCCGTCGCGGATCGCCTGCGGCGTCATCGACTGCAGCCACAGGCGCTGCACCGGTTGCTTGGCCTTGGCATGCTGCTGGATCAGGCGGAAGATCAGTTCCCCTTCGCGCCCCGCGTCGCAGGCGTTCACCAGACCGGTAACGTCCTTGCGCTTGATCAGGCGGTTGAGCACCTTCAGCCGCGACTCGGTCTTGGCGATGGGGCGCAGGTCGAAGTGGGGGGGAATCACCGGCAGGTTGGCGAAGCTCCACTTGCCTCGCTTGACTTCGTATTCGTCCGGGGCGGCGATTTCAACCAGGTGGCCGACGGCCGACGAAAGAACGTAATCGTCACTTTCGAAGTATTCGTCATGCTTGGTAAAGCCCCCGAGGGCACGGGCTATATCGGCAGCAACCGATGGCTTTTCCGCGATGATGAGGGCTTTTGACATGGATCGGGTCCTTGCTGGCCGCACTCTGGCGGCCTGCGAATTGTTGCCACTAAGGGCTCTGCACTATATGTAAACAGCGAGCTTGGGGCTTTGAGGCGCCAATAATAAGCGCGGTTCCGACGGCGGTGCAAGCAAGCTGCCGTCGCCGTCGCCGTCAAACAGGCGCTGCTGGCATGTGGGCCGGCCCTGAACAGCCACCGCCCACTTCGTTTTTTGACTGCGATCCGGCGCTCATGCTCCTGGCTTGCGCCAGACGCCGATGACCGGGGTTAGTCGTCGTTAGCGTGCGGCGCCAGCCACTCCAGCACGTTCGGCACCGCTGCGCCGGCCGTTGGCACCATCGCCGCGCCGCGCGCCAGCATGCGCTCGAGCACTTCAATATGCGGCAGCAGCGTGCCGTAGAACTGCGGCGCGCCGCCCGCCGCGGGTTGCACCAGCAGCGTCGGAAAATTATCGATATCGAGATCGCCCAGCTGGTCGGCATGGGTTTCGATATCGATCCAGACGAAGCAATCGCCGGGAAACCGGACGGCAAGCGCCGCGAACGCCTCCTGGTAGGTCCCGCAGGTGCCGCACCAGGCTGCGCACAGGCAGGCTACCAGGCGGCCTTGCGGACGCGCTGCCAACACCTGGGCGATTGCGCCCGAGTCCTGCTCCGGAAAGTAAACGGTCATGATGGGGGAAACATGAGCCTTTTCAGGCACGGGAAATCGTTTGATTGTAGCGGTCGCCAGGAAATCCGTATTTCGGCCGGCGGTACCAGGGTCGCTCACTAGCTTACCCGGCGATAGGCATTGCCCGGCAGCCGCTCCACCGAGCCCGCCAGTTCCAATGTCAGCAGGCTGGCCACCACTTGCTCGGGCGGCAGGGCAGTGCGCGCACACAGCGCGTCCAGCGTGACGGGGTCGTGGGTGAGCGTCAGGCCCAGGACATCGTCCAGCGCCGGCATGGGCGCAGGCGCCACCGGCCGGGCGGCATCCCCGGCCATGCCGAGTTCCTCGAGCACATCCTGCGCGGTTTCCACCAGCTTGGCGCCCTGGCGGATCAGCAGGTGGCAACCCTTGGACAGCGGCGCATGGATCGAGCCGGGAATGGCATAGACCTCCCGTCCCATCTCGGCTGCCAGCCGCGCGGTAATGAGCGACCCCGATCGCGCCGCCGCCTCCACCACCAGCACGCCGCGCGCGAGCGCCGCGATGATGCGGTTGCGCTGGGGAAAGTGGTGGCTGCGCCCGGGCATGCCAAGCGCAAACTCGCTGACGATGGCGCCATGGGCCGCGATGCGGTGGGCCAGGTCGCGATGGCGAGCGGGGTAGACCAGGTCGGCACCGGTGCCGATCACCGCCACGGTGCCGCCAGCACCTTCCAGAGCGCCTTCCAGAGCCCCCTCGTGCGCTGCGCCATCGATGCCCAGCGCAAGCCCCGACACCACCGTCAGCCCGGCGCCGGACAACACGCGGGCAAAGCGTCGCGCATCCTCCGTGCCCTGCACGGTGGCGCTGCGCGCACCGACCATGGCAATGGCCGGGCCGCCAAGCGCACCCAGCTGGCCTTTGACGTACAGCACCAGCGGCGGGTCGGACAGATCCAGCAAGGCACGGGGATAGGCGGCATCGGCCAGCGTCACCACATGGTTGCCCGGCTCGGCGGCCCAGGCCACGGTGCGCTCGACCAGCGCCATGGTGACAGCATCGGGCGGTGCCAACAGCGCCCGGGCTTGCTTCTCGGGGATGACCGCCGCCAGTGCGCTGACGGTCTGCGCCAGCAGCTGGTGCGGCAGCCCGAAGGTGGCCAGCAACTGGCGCAAGGCTCCTGTGCCCAGGCCACGGGCACCGGTCAGCCGCAGCCACGCCTCGATATCGGCAGCGCTGCGGGTGGTGGGCACCGGCGCCGGGTTGGCGCCGGTTGCTGCCAGCCCGGTCAACGCGGCGAAGTCACGCGGTCGCCCACCTCGATCGCGTTCGAGGCATCGGTGACCAGGGCATAGGCCACGCCGGGAAACACGCGGAACACGAAGGCCAGGCCATAGCGCTCGTCGGGCAACTGGATGGCGCGGTTGCCATCCGTGCGATCGCGCACCACCTGGCCGGCGCGGGACAGCGCGAGCACATGGCCGGGCTCGAGGCCCGCGGCGGTGCCGATATTGAGCACGACCACCTGCTTGGCGCCGCCGAACTGCACGCCGCCGTAGACCGCCGCGATGCGGCCATCGAGCATGACATCCGGCGCGCGGGGCACATAGCGCACCGGCTCGCGCGCCGGCTGGGGCATCAGCAAGGTGCCAGAGCCCATTTCCTGCTGGGCCGCCGTGACCTTGACGGTAGTTACCGCGTCGAAGCCTTCCGGCGGGCGCGACACACGGACATTGCCCTGGTACTCGGCTTCATAGCCCAGCACGCGCCCGGTAACCGGGTCCTTGACCGGCTTGACCGGCTTGAAGGCCTGCCAGTCGCTGCCGACCACCGCCTCGGGCGGGGAAATGCCGCGCGCATAGGCTGTGTCGCCCATGCCCAGGTAGACCCGCGACTCGGGCAGGGCGATGATGCGCGCCGAGGTCTCCAGCGTGCCCTGGTCCACCACCAGCGGGCGGATCAGGAACGGCTCGATGTCCTTGGCGGGAATGCTGGCGATGGCGCCATCGGGCCCGCCTTCGCTGCGCACGCTTGGCGTGAGCCGCACCGTGCCGCCAGCATCGGGGCTGGTGGAAAGCCAGGCGCGGCCGTCGCGCTGAATCAGGTACAGGACCTGGCCGGGATAGATCAGGTGTGGATTGCGGATCTGCTGCTGGTTCATCCCCCACAGCTCGGGCCAGCGCCAGGGCTGGCGCAGGAAGCGCCCGGAGATCCCCCAAAGCGTGTCACCCCCTCGCACGACATACTGCTGGGGCGCGTCCGAAGCCAGGTCAGCAGCGGCAATGCCTTGCTGCGCGGTAACGGCGGCCTGGGCCCGCTGGGCCGGGGTAACGGTAAGATCGGCGGCATGTACTGGCGCCCCTGTGACGGCAGTGATTCCGGCCGCACACAACATCCAACGGGCAAACGCGTACGGCCTGCGGCCCGGCGCCGCCTGGTGTTCTTTGGTAAGATCGCGCATTTTCTCGAACCGGCTGGCAGAACAGCCGGATTGACCCTGGAGAGCGTGCCTGTTGCGGCGCGCCTTGAATTTTTGTACTTGCGCCCCGATTCTGCATGTAAACACCCGTAGCCGCAACGCGCGGGTCACATGTGTGAGCGGCAGGCGTTGCGCCCCAGCATCATGGCTAAACTCGATATCCTGACCTACCCCGATCCCCGCCTGCATACCGTGGCAAAACCGGTTGCCGTGGTGGACGACCGCATTCGCAAGCTGGTAGAGGACATGGCCGAGACCATGTACGAAGCCCCCGGCATCGGACTGGCCGCGACCCAGGTGGACGTGCACGAACAGGTGGTGGTGATCGATATCTCCGAGACCCGTGACGCACTGCAGGTCTTCATCAACCCGGAGATCGTCTGGTCCAGCGACACCCGCAAGGTGGCGGAAGAGGGCTGCCTGTCGGTGCCCGAGGTCTACGACCGGGTCGAGCGCCCGGACCATGTGCGCGTGCGTGCCCTGAACGAGAAGGGCGAGCCCTTCGAGATCGAAGCCGACGAGCTGCTGGCCGTGTGCATCCAGCACGAGATGGACCACCTCAAGGGCAAGGTCTTCGTCGAGTACCTGTCGCCACTGAAGCTTCAGCGCATCAAGTCCAAGCTGGTCAAGCTGCACAAGCGCGAACGCACCCGCATGTAAGGCAGCCGCGGCCGGCCGCGCGCCGGCACTGGCCTGCTACCGGCCAGCTAGCGGTCTGCTATCGTATTGCCTTCCCGATGAATCAAGTTACCGGCCGCTGATGCGGCCGGTGCCGCTTTATGCCGGAGCGTGCCATGTCCCAAGCCGCAAGCCCATCCCAAGCGCTGCGCGTTGCCTTTGCCGGCACGCCCGAATTTGCCCGCGTGGCGCTCGAAGCCATCCACGCCGCCGGTTTCCCGGTGGTGGCGGTGCTCAGCCAGCCCGACCGGCCAGCCGGCCGCGGCTTGCAGCTGCAGGCCAGCCCGGTCAAGCAGTACGCGCTGGAGCAAAGCCTGGGCCCGGTGCTGCAGCCACGCTCGCTGCGCCGCAACGGCAAGTATCCTGAAGAGGCCGGTGCCGCCGTGGACGCGCTGGCGCAGATCGCCCCGGATGTCATGGTGGTGGCCGCCTACGGCCTGATCCTGCCGGCCGAGGTGCTGGCGTTGCCGCGCTACGGCTGCCTGAACATCCATGCCTCGCTGCTGCCGCGCTGGCGGGGCGCCGCGCCCATCCACCGCGCCATCGAGGCTGGCGACGCGCAGACCGGCATCACGCTGATGCAGATGGACGAAGGGCTGGATACGGGCGCGATGATCCAGGGCGAAACCGTGCCGATCGGCCCCGGCGACACCACCGGCACCCTGCACGATGCGCTAGCCGCGCTGGGCGGGCGCATGGTGGTGGAGGCGCTGCGCCGCCTCGCCGCGGGCCAGCCGCTCACCGGCACGCCGCAGCCGGCCGAGGGCGTGACCTATGCCGAGAAGATCGCCAAGGAAG
Organism: Cupriavidus sp. GW822-FHT03E04; assembly: GCF_058801495.1. Taxonomy (NCBI): domain Bacteria; kingdom Pseudomonadati; phylum Pseudomonadota; class Betaproteobacteria; order Burkholderiales; family Burkholderiaceae; genus Cupriavidus; species Cupriavidus sp. GW822-FHT03E04. Next base: position 47,068 of record NZ_JBXANI010000002.1, on the reverse strand, counting down.
AAGCCCCGCTGGACCTGCGCCGCCCGGCTGCGGCGCTGGCCGCCCAGGTGCGCGCCTTCAATCCGTTTCCCGGCGCCACCGTGCAGGTCGGCGAGACCGTCATCAAGTGCTGGCAGGCCCAGCCCCTGGCGTCCACGGCCAGCCACCCGCAGGCGCCGGGCACCGTGCTCGCGGCGGATGCCGATGGCGTGGTGATCGCCTGCGGCGAAGGCGCGCTGCGCGTGACCGAGTTGCAAAAGCCGGGCGGGCGCCGCGTGCCGGCCCAGCAATTCCTGCAGAGCATGCCGCTGCCGCCGGGTACCTGCTGCGCCGTGCCTGGCGGCACGGCATAATCGCCCTGCGCTAGCGGCAAAGCCACGGTGGCTGACTTGCCGCAGCGCGCTGCGCGCCCCATTTCTGTAGCTCATCCACCGGCAGCCAACCATGCTCGGCATTACTGACCTTCCCTTGTTCGTCGGCGCGGTGTTCCTGCTCAATGTGACGCCTGGCCCGGATACCGCCTATATCGTCGGGCGCAGCGTGGCGCAGGGCAGGGCGGCAGGCGTGGTCTCGGCGCTCGGGGTCAGTGCCGGATGCTGCGTGCATTCGCTGGCCATCGCCTTCGGCCTGACTGCCTTGCTGGCGGCATCGGCCACCGCCTTTACCCTGATCAAGTTTGCCGGCGCTGCCTATCTGGTGTGGCTTGGGCTGCGCCTGATCTGGCAGCGATCCGCGCCCCCCGGCGCGGACGCGGCCCCCGCTGCCCAGCCGGGCACGCGCGGCCTGCGCGCTTTGTTCATGCAGGGCTTTCTCACCAATGTGCTGAATCCAAAGGTGATCCTGTTCTTCATTTCCTTCTTCCCGCAGTTCGTGGATCGCAACGCCGAGCATCAGGCCCTGGCATTCCTGGCCCTGGGCGGCGTCATGGTGGCGATGTCGACGCTATGGAACAGCCTGGTGGCATGGATGGCGGGCACCCTGACCCGCCGCGCCAGCGAGGTGCCGCGCCTCAAGTGCTGGATGGATCGCATTGTGGGTATTGCATTCATCGGGCTGGGTGCGCGCCTGGCCTTCGCCCAACGCTAGGAACCGTTGCCGAACCTGCTGGCGCAACGAATGGCCGCCGGCACCGGCTGCCCTTTTTTTAGGCAGGTGACGGTTGAATTTCCGGGGCGGGGTACTATCTAAACAGCACCGCGTCACGCTTTCCGTAGCACGGCCAGCCCGGCCACCGGGCGCGCGCGCGAGGATGATTTTTTCGGAGATCACGACAATGTTCAACTGGGTCAAGACCTTCATGCTGATGGCCGCCATCACGGCGCTGTTCATCGTCATCGGCGGCATGATCGGCGGCCGCAGCGGCATGATGTTCGCGCTGATCATGGCGCTGGGCATGAACTTCTTCTCTTACTGGTTCTCGGACAAGATGGTCCTGCGCATGTACAACGCGCAGGAAGTCGACGCGAGCACGGCACCGCAGTTCTACGGCATGGTGCAGGAGCTGGCGCAGCGCGCCCAGCTGCCGATGCCGCGCGTGTACCTGATCAACGAGGATGCGCCCAACGCCTTTGCCACCGGCCGCGATCCGGAGCATGCCGCCGTTGCGGCCACCACGGGCATCCTGCGGGTGCTATCGGAGCGCGAGCTGCGCGGCGTGATGGCCCACGAGCTGGCTCACGTGCAGCACCGCGACATCCTGATCTCGACCATCGCCGCCACCATGGCCGGCGCCATCGCCGCGCTGGCCAACTTCGCCATGTTCTTTGGCGGGCGCGACGAGAACGGCAACCGCTCCAACCCCATTGCCAGTATCGCGGTGGCAATCCTTGCCCCGCTGGCAGCCTCGCTGATCCAGATGGCAATCTCCCGCGCCCGGGAATTCGAGGCGGATCGCGGCGGCGCCACCATCAGCGGCGACCCGCAGGCGCTGGCGATGGCGCTCGACAAGATCCATCGCTATGCGCAGGGGATTCCGTTCCCGACCGCGGAGCAGCACCCGGCCACGGCGCAGATGATGATCATGAACCCGCTCTCGGGCAGCGGCATCGCCAACCTGTTCTCGACCCACCCGGCCACCGAGGAACGGGTGGCGCGGCTGATGCAGATGGCACAGACGGGCGTCTATCCGGTGTAAGCGCGGCCCAATCGAGGCACAAGCGCGGTCCAAGCCGCCGCGCTACCCCCTCGCCGCGGCCAGCCAGGCGCAAAATCGCCGGTCCCCGCCACATACAGGGTAAACTGCCCGCCGTGCTTCCCCGGAAGCGGCGGGCAGTGTTTTTTTGGCCTCGCCCGGCCTTGCCGCCAGTCCTCGCCGCTTGCGGCTTGCCCCCTGCCACCCCGTCTTACCGTCTCACTGCCCCACTGTCATGCGCCTGCAACACGAATCCCTCGCCTTCCAGATGCTCGCCGCCGCGGCTGCCGTACGCGGCGTCAACGAAGGCAGCGCGCTGCCGCTGGCCATCGAGAACGCCGCTGCCCAGTACCGCCTGGACCGCGTGCGCGACGCCGCCACGCGTGGCGCCCTGCAGGACCTGGCCTATCGCACCATGCGCCAGTTCGGCACGGCGCGCGCGCTGGTCACCAAGCTGGTGACCCGGCCGCCCGGCGCGCTGGTGGACTCACTGCTGGCCGTGGCGCTGGCGCTGCTGGTCGAGGACGAGCAGGGGGAAGGGGGCTATACCGAGTTCACCGTGGTCGACCAGGCCGTCAGCGCGGCAGCCTCCGAGCCCAAGACCGCGCACGCACGCGGGCTGGTGAACGCCGTGCTGCGCCGTTTCCTGCGTGAACGCAAGGCACTGCTGGCCGAGGTGCGCCAGGACGACGAAGCGCGCTGGAACCTGCCCGCATGGTGGCTGGATGCGCTGCGCAAGGCGTACCCGGACCAGTGGACCGCGCTGGCCGAGAGCGCCAATGTGCGCCCGCCCATGACCCTGCGCGTCAATACGGCGCGGGTCTCGGTGCCCGACTACCTCAAGCGCGTGCTCAATGCCGGCATGGCGGGCGTGGCCATCGGCCCGCAGGCCGTGCGGCTGGTGCGCGCGTTTCCCGTGTCGCAGATCCCCGGGTTTGCCGAGGGCGATGTCTCGGTGCAGGACGCCGGCGCGCAACTGGCCGCTCCGCTTCTGGACCTGGCCGACGGCCAGCGCGTGCTCGATGCGTGCGCTGCGCCCGGCGGCAAGACCGGCCACATCCTTGAACTCGCCAACGTGGAAGTCACCGCGCTGGAGAGCGACGCGCAGCGCGCCACCCGCATCGACGAGAACCTCGCGCGCCTGGGCCAGCAAGCCACCGTGGTGGTAGGCGACGCAAGCCGCCCGCAAGACTGGTGGGACAACCGCCAGTACGACCGCATCCTGGCCGACGTACCGTGCTCGGCCTCGGGCATCGTGCGCCGCCACCCGGACATCCGCTGGCTGCGCCGCGAGGTGGATATCCCCCGGCTGGTCACCGAGCAGCGGCGCATCGTGTCACAGCTCTGGAGCCTGCTCAAGCCGGGCGGCATCCTGGTCTATGTCACCTGTTCTATTTTCCCAACGGAGAACGAAGAGCAGGCGCGCTGGTTTGGTGCACAGCTACCAGATGCGATACGATTGCAAGCGCCCGGCCAGATGCTGCCGGGCAGCAAGGATCAGTTGGCCGGTGGCGGAAATGGCAGCCAGGAAGGCCTGCCCACCGATCACGATGGCTTCTTCTACGCCCGTTTCCAGAAACGACCCTGACCGATCCCAATCGATCCCAATGCCGAACCCGCTTCGCTTGTTCGTCCTTCGCGTCCCAGACGACAGTGCGTGCGTGTCCCTTGCTGCAGCCCGGGCAGCTGGTTCAGTAGCCGGCGCCGGCCCGCTATGCGGCGCGCGCGCGCGGCTGGCGTCGTGGTGGCTCGCGGCGACGATCATGCTCGGTATCCTGATGACGCTGGTCGCGCTGCCGGGCACGGCGCGCGCCGACGGCATTGAAGTCAACGAGGCCCGCATCGAGTACCAGGATGGCGGCTTCGATCTGGCCGCGAGTTTCGATTTCGATCTGCCGCCGCCGCTTGAAGACGCGCTCAACAAAGGCATCTCGCTGTATTTCGTCGTCGATTTCCAGCTTTCCCGCCCACGCTGGTACTGGTTCGATGAAAAACCCGTCAATGCCAGCCGCAGCGTGCGGCTGTCCTACCATCCGCTCACGCGCCAGTACCGCGTGTCCACCGGCGGCCTGCAATTGCCGTTCATGCGCCTGAAGGGCGCGCTGCAGTTCATCCAGCGCGTGCGTGGCTGGCGCGTGTTCGAGCGCAGCATGGTCAAGCCGGGCGAGACCTACCAGGCCGAAGCGCGCATGCGCCTGGACCTGACACAGCTGCCCAAGCCGTTCCAGATCAACGCCGTCAACACCCGCGAGTGGAACCTGGCATCGGAATGGCGGCGCTTCAGCTTCACCGTGCCGAGCGAATTCCCGCCGCCGCCCGCGCCCACGCCACCGCCACAATTGGTGCCCGTGCCGACACCGGCGCCGGCGTCTGCCGCGTCCGCCGCGGTGGCCGGCGAAACGCGTGCGGTGCCGTTCGCGCAGACCGTATCGACCGTGCTCTCTCCCACCACCCTGGTGCAGCCGGCCGCGGGCCAGCCATGAGCGCCCCACCCAGCCTGTGGGACAGCCGGTTCCGGCGCGTGCTTTACCGCGTCGTGGCGGGCATCATCGTGTTCCTGGCGCTGGTGCTGGTGGCACTGCTCGCCGGCGCCTCGGCCAATACCGAATTCTTCGATCGGTACTTCACGCTGCTGTTCAAGATCAACCTGGTGATCGGCATCCTGCTGGTGCTGATCATCGGCGCGCTGGCGCTGACCCTGTGGCTGCGCTACCGCCGCGGCAAGTTCGGCACGCGGCTGATGACCAAGCTCGCCGTGTTCTTTGGCGTGGTGGGCGTGCTGCCCGGCGTGCTGATCTACCTGGTGTCGCTGCAGTTCGTCTCGCGCAGCATCGAGTCCTGGTTCGACGTTCGCGTCGAGACCGCGCTCGAGGCCGGCCTCAACCTTGGCCGCTCCACCATCGACAGCTCGTTGTCGGACCTGCAAGGCAAGGCGCGGCTGATGGCCGACCAGCTCACCAGCTCGCCCAACGTTGCCACCTCGCTGCAGCTCAACCGGCTGCGCGAGCAATACGGCGTGCAGGAAGCCGCCATCTTTACCGGCAGCGGCCGCGTGATCGCCACGGCGTCGAGCAACTATGCGTCGCTGGTGCCGGACCTGCCCTCTGGCGTGCTGGCCGAGCAGGCCCGGCTGGCCGGCGGCTATGCCGCGGTGGAAGGGGGCACCGATCCATCGGTCGATAGCCATCACCAGCCCGAGCGTACCGATGGCGCCCACCTGTACCGGCTGCGCGTCATCGTGCCGCTGGGCCCAGCGCCCACCGCGCAAACCGAAGCACCCCCAACCGCGGATAGCGCCAGCCGGCCCGCGGGCAAGCCGGCCCTCAATGCTGCCGGCCGCTGGGCCGGGTCGGGGCTGTCGGTCGAGCGCCGACCCGAGGACGCCGCATCGTCCGGGTTCGGGCTGGTGGGCGACACGGTGCGCGAGGAGCGCTACCTGCAGGTCGTGCATCCGGTGCCGGCAGCGTTGGCGCGCAATGCCGACGAAGTCCAGCGCGCCTACCAGGAGTACCAGGAAAAGGCGCTCGGCCGCACCGGCCTGCGCAAGATGTATATCGGCACGCTGACGCTCACGCTGTTCCTCGCGGTGTTCATTGCCGTGATGCTGGCGCTGTTGCTCGGCGGGCAGCTGGCGCGGCCGCTGCTGATGTTGCTGCAAGGGACCAAGGAAGTGGCCGAGGGCGACCTCTCGCCCAAGCGCGAGCTCAAGAGCCGCGACGAGCTCGGCATGCTGACGCAGCAGTTCAACATGATGACGCGCCAGCTGTCGGAAGCGCGCATCGCGGTGGAGCAGAACCGCAGCGCGCTCGAGAAATCGACGGCGTATCTCGAGAGCGTGCTGCAGAACCTCACCGCCGGCGTGTTCGTGTTCGATCGCCGCTTTGTGCTGATCACCGCCAATCCCGGGGCCGAGCGCATCTTCCGTCAGCCGTTTTCCGGCGCTCTGGGCCAGCCCATCGACAGCATCCCGGTCCTCGGCGAGTTCGGCGACATCGTGCGGCAGGCCTTCTCCGAGCAGAGCACCAGTGAAATGCTGGGCGGCGCGCAGCACTGGCAAAAGCAGATCGAGCTGCCGCAGAGCGACGAGGAACAAGCGCTTACGCTGCTGGTGCGCGGCGCGCGCCTGCCGGGCGGGCGCGGCGACGAGCGCGACGAACCCGGCTACGTGGTGGTATTCGACGACATTTCCGATGTGATTTCCGCTCAACGCTCGGTGGCGTGGGGCGAAGTGGCACGGCGCCTCGCGCATGAAATCAAGAACCCGCTGACCCCGATCCAGCTCTCGGCCGAGCGCCTGCAGATGAAGCTCTCGCCCAAACTGGAGGGCACCGACGTCGACGTGCTCAAGCGCGGCGCCACCACCATCGTCAACCAGGTGCAGGCCATGAAGCGCATGGTCGACGACTTCCGCGATTACGCCCGCACGCCGCCAGCGCTGTTGCAGTCACTACAGCTCAACGGCCTGGTCGCCGAAGTGCTGCATCTCTACGGCATCGACGACACCGGCACGTACGAGCACGCCGTGATCCATCCGTCGCTGGCGGCCTGCCTGCCCGAAATCAAGGGCGATCCGACCCAGCTGCGCCAGGTGATTCACAACCTGCTGCAAAACGCGCAGGATGCGGTGGCGGACAACCTCGGCGCGGCTAGGGCGGCGCCCCATATCGCTCTGCACACCGAGACTGTAGAATACAAAGATTCTGCCGGCGAAGACCGGCAGGCCGTCAAGCTCACCATTGCGGATAACGGTCCCGGTTTCGCTCCGCGTATCCTTAGTCGCGCGTTCGAGCCGTATGTGACCACCAAGGCCAAAGGAACAGGCCTGGGTCTTGCAATGGTGAAGAAGATCATTGACGAACACGGCGCACGCATCGAGTTGCGCAATCGCATGGAGGGCTCCGACATCATCGGGGCGCAGATCTCCATCCTGTTCGTTAAACTGGCATAGTCAATGTGCGGCCCCGAACCCGGCAAGCCGCGGTGGGGTCAAGAGGGGAAGTATGGCAACCATCCTCGTAGTCGACGACGAAATGGGTATCCGGGAGTTGCTCTCGGAAATCCTCAGCGACGAAGGCCATGTGGTCGAAGTGGCAGAAAACGCGCAGAAAGCGCGCGAGTACCGTGCCGGCAATACGCCAGACCTGGTGCTGCTTGACATCTGGATGCCCGATACCGACGGCGTCACGCTGCTCAAGGAGTGGTCGGCCCAAGGCTTGCTCTCCATGCCCGTCATCATGATGTCGGGACACGCAACCATCGATACCGCGGTGGAGGCAACCAAGATTGGCGCGCTCAATTTCCTCGAGAAGCCAATTGCCTTGCAAAAGCTGCTTTCGGCAGTCGAGCAGGGCCTGGCGCGTGGCATCGAGCGTCCGCGCTCGGGCGTGGCCGCAGGCGCGGCGCTGCCCGCGAACGGCAATGGCGAGGGCACGGCGGCGATTGCCGCGGAAAGCGCCGCCGAGACCGCCAATGGCAGCCCGCAACGCTTGCCAGAAGCCGAGATGCATTTCTCTTTCGACATGCCGCTGCGCGAAGCACGCGACCTGTTCGAGCGCGCTTACTTCGAATACCACTTGCTGCGCGAGCACGGCAGCATGACCCGCGTCGCAGAGAAAACCGGCCTCGAACGCACCCACTTGTACCGCAAGCTCAAGCAGCTTGGCGTGGAACTCGGCCGCAACAAGCCGGAACCTGCGGAACAATGATGCGGTGATGCACGCAGCGCTTGACCGGGTCGAAAAGCGCTGTTATAGTTTCGCTTCTTTGGCCCGGTAGCTCAGTCGGTAGAGCAGAGGATTGAAAATCCTTGTGTCGGCGGTTCGATTCCGTCCCAGGCCACCAGCATTACGAAAAAGCCCAAGGTCTGAAAAGGTCTTGGGCTTTTTTCATTGTGGCCATCGTTTCATCGCTGCCTTGCAGGCCTTCTTCCGGCGCGTCTCAGAGGCGCGGCCCTGGGCGCTAGACCCTCCCCCATCCACACGCATTTGGCCACTTAGAACACGGCCTGGACGCGGCTATCGCCTCTGCTGCTGCGGCCTCGCCGCACGCGCGCAAACCCTTGCTATATCGCCTGCCACCGCCTAATGTTTAGGCACGAATTCGTCCGTCCAGTGCCATCGCGTCCGCGATTATCGGCATTGCGCCAATTACCCCCAAAATCCGCTTTTCGCATTTGATCCTGACCTCCGATTTTCGCGATGTCATGCCACCATCCATGCCATCCCGATAGCGATTCAGCCAAGCACGCCAAGCACGCCAAGCACGCCAAGCACGCCAAGCATTCGATACCACCGGTTCATTCAAAACAACCCAAGCATGCATTGACGCTGCGAGGCGAAAGACGAAACACTGCGCGCTCCCGCCCATCACTGCAAACCCGATGCACGCGCCTTCCCCCGAAACCATGGCCGACCCGGCCCACGCTGCCGAACCACACAGCGCAAGCGTACCTGCGGCTGCGAGCACGCTCTGCCAGCGCCTGGTCGCGGAAGGACTCGGCACGGCGCTGCTGGTAGCGGTGGTGGTGGGCTCGGGCATTCGTGCGCAGCAGCTGGCCGGCGGCAATGTCGCGCTGGCCTTGCTGGCGAACTCGCTGGCCACGGGCGGCGGGCTGATTGCATTGTTGCTCGCGCTGGGACCGGTCTCGGGTGGGCACTTCAACCCGGTCGTCACGCTCTGCGCGATGGTGCGCGGCGCGCTGCCGGCGCGCGATGCCTGGCGCTACGGACTGGTGCAGATGGGCGGCGCCATCGCAGGGGTCGCCTGCGCGCATGCGATGTTTGGCGAGCCAACGCTGGCCTGGTCGGCGCAAAGCCGTACCGGGCCATCGATGTGGTGGAGCGAGTTTGTTGCCACCTTTGGCCTCGTCGGCATAGCGATTGGCACCGGGCGCAGCCGGCCCGGGCTGGTGCCGTTCGCAGTGGCGGGCTATATCACTGCAGGGTACTGGTTCACGGCATCGACGTCATTCGCCAACCCGGCGCTGACCCTTGCGTGCGCGCTGACGGCAACCTTCACCGGCATTCGCGCCATCGATGTGCCGGGCTTCGTGCTAGCGCAGCTAGCGGGCGGGCTGAGCGCCGCGCTGGTCTTCCACTGGCTGCTGCGAGCACCCGCGGTGCTGCCGGGCCGCGCGCCGCTCACGCGCAAGGCGCCATGGCGAGCAGCGGCTGCAGCCGCTATCGCGCCTACCAGCGGCGATTGAGCTGTACGCCGAAGATTGAGCCCGAGGTCTGCGAAGCCCAGGTATCGGTGGGTGAGGCAAAGGCGATGCCGTCCACGTCGTTGGCCTTGCTGTAGGTGTAGAAGGCGCGCAGGTTGGCATTGCCGGCCGCCTTGCCAAGCGTGAAGGTAGGCGCCACGGTCACCGCAGTGCGCTGTCCGCTGGCGCCGAAGCCCGAAGAGATCTGGTCGTGCGCCACTTCGAAGGTCAGCTTGAACTGGTCGCTGGCGATATAGGCGGGGCGCACGCGCGTGGCCATCCATTGCAGCGTGCCCACCGGCGAGCGGTCGAACTGCATGCTGGACTCAACCGAGCCCGCCAGGCCCAGCCCCGAGCGTTGCTTCCACTCCATCGATTCGGCCACGCGTACCCGCGACAAGGCGGGCCCCATGCCGGTGTAGCCGGTCAACGCGTTACGGCTGCCCTCGCCAAACTGCATGCCGAAGCGGTTGGTGCCGGCGAGCACGCCTTGCTGCTCGTGCATGGCCGACACCCACCACGCACTGCCGGTCTGCTGGATCAGCGGCTGCGCTTCCACCCGCGTATAGCCCAGTTGCACCGAGCCTTTCTCATTGGTGGCGATGGGCGCGGTGCGCAGCGAGTGATAGCTCGGCAGGTTGGCGCCGTTCAGGTCATTGCGCGCGGTGTACTGGTAGTTGAGCGCGATGTCGCCAAAGCGGGCGTTATCCACGCCGAAACGCATCGCCGGCGATGTAGGCGGCAGCAGTCCCGACGACATCAGGAACGATGCGCTCTCGCGCCGGCCGGCCCACATCGTGGCGCCGTCCAGCACCGACAGCCCGCTGACCGAGGTATAGATCTGCGGCAGCAGGGCATAGGGATCAACCGCGGCCGGGCGGCCATTGATCGACGTGGCATCGGTCCCCTTGGCCTGCGCCACCAGCTGCACCTGCGCGCCGCCGTCGAGCGAGAACAGGGACTCCTTGACCTTGACCTCGCCGGTGCTGCGGCACGCGAGTCCGCCACCGATGCCGGTGGACAAGGTGCCGCCGCCAGCGCAGGCACGGGTGGCGGTGGTGCGATCGTCATACGCGGCGCGCCCGCTGTAGCCGAGCCGCCAGACCTGCTCGCCGGCAGGATCATCAGCGGGCAGCTGGGACACCAGCGCATAGCTTTCGCCGGCCAGCGCCGGCGTATCGGCAACCTCGCCCTCGGCGGGCGTGCCGGCCTTCGGCATGGCGTCCGCCACGAACTCGCCAAGGCGCTTGGGAAAGAGCACCACGGGCGGGGGAGGCGCAACAACCGGCTCCGGGGGCAAAGGTGGATCGGGCGGGCCGGCGAGCTCGATACCGTTGTCATCCAGCCCGGCATTGGCCCAGGTAGCAGGCGGAGGCGGCTCAGGCAGGGCGGGGGGGGTGGCGGTGCTGGTGGCGGGCGAAGCACCATCAGCGGCGGCGGCTTTGGGCGCTTCCGGCGCGATAGCCGCGGCAGGGGCGTCGCCGGCTATCGGGGCCGCGGCCGCTTGTTCATTCGAAATCAGCGCTGCCAGCGGATCAGCCTCAGGCGGGGTCGCCGCACGCTGTGCCGCCGTGGGCGTGGCCGGCACATCGGCTGCCGCCAGGTCAGGCCCGGTCTGCGCGCACGCGTTCCATCCCCAGGCGGCCAGCACGGCAACGGCGAGGCAACGCGAGCGGAGCGCCGGCAGGCGGCCGGAAGCGGGCGAAACGGCAGACAACATAGGGCAGGACCAGTAAGGCGTGATTTTTTAACAGTCGACCGATTGGACCGCAAGCGGGGTTACAAAAACCGCGGCGGGGCGTCCTTCTCACCATATGGAATACGTCGCTTGCGGCATCTGGCACGCGATGGCGCGGTCATGCCAATGGGAGCGGAGCGGGATGACAGGACGATGTACGGCCGCCCCTAAATCTGCACTTTCCTAGCGAAAACCCGGACTTGCGCGGCCCCCCGTGGCGAAAGGGCCACCGCTATAATCATCGGGCCTGTCCGACGGGTACGGACCGGCGCCCCCGAGCCTGTTACGAAGGCATGCCAGGATACGCCACATTCCTGGCGTGTCTCCGTAACAGGCTCATTGTTGCGCGGTGGCCTTACCCTGGCTGCTTGCGCGTCTCGGTACAGAGCGCAATGCCCGCGCATGACGCGGGCGTGCCTACCCCCTGCTGCCGCACTAAAAATCTATAAAAGAGGAGAAGTCATGGAACGTCGTTCCTTTCTGTTGAAGGCATCGGCCGTGGCCGCCACGGGTGCGCTGGCCGCGTGCGGCAAGGAAGAAAAAGCCGCCGCGCCGGCCGCCGCCGGTGCCAGCGCGCCGGCCGTGATCGGCAGCAATCCGGCCGTGGAATGGCGCCTGGCTTCGAGCTTCCCCAAGTCTCTTGACACCATCTACGGTGGCGCCGAGCTGCTGTCGCAACGGGTCAAGGAACTGACCGACGGCAAATTCAACATCAAGGTCTTCGCCGCCGGCGAACTCGTGCCGGGCCTGCAGGTGCTGGACGCGGTGCAGAACAACACCGTCCAGATCGGCCACACCGCCGGCTACTACTACTTCGGCAAGAACCCGACGCTGTGCTTCGACACCACCGTCCCGTTCGGCCTGACCTCGCGCCAGCAAAACGCCTGGATGATGCAGGGCAACGGCATGAAGCTGATGCGCGAATTCTTCAAGGAATACAACGTCGTCAACTTCCTGGGCGGCAATACCAACGCGCAGATGGGCGGCTGGTTCCGCAAGGAGATCAAGACGGTTGCCGACCTGCAGGGCCTGAAGTACCGGATCGCAGGTTTCGCTGGCGTGGTGCTGTCGCGCCTGGGCGTGGTGCCGCAGCAGATCGCTGGCGGCGACATCTATCCCGCGCTGGAAAAGGGCACCATCGATGCGGCGGAATGGGTTGGCCCGTACGATGACGAGAAGCTCGGCTTCTACAAGGTCGCTCCGTACTACTACTACCCGGGCTGGTGGGAAGGCAGCGCGCAGCTATCCTTCTATTCGTCGGCAACCGAGTACGAGAAGCTGCCCGCGCTGTACAAGCGCGCGCTGGAAACGGCCACGATCGAAGTCCACACCAACATGATGGCCAAGTACGACGCGGTCAATCCGCAAGCGCTGGCCCGCCTGCTGGAAAACGGCGTGAAGCTGCGTCCGTTCTCCAAGGAAATCATGGAGGCCTGCTTCAAGGCCACCCAGGACGCCTACGCCGAGGAAACCGCCAAGAACCCGTCGTTCAAGAAGATCTACGACGACTGGCGCGTCTTCCGCAACAACGAAGCAGCGTGGTTCAACGTGGCCGAGCAAGCATTTTCGCAGTTCAGCTTCGCGCGCAAGCTGTAAGCGTGCTGCCGCCATCCATGCGAGGTGGCGCAAGCCAGCCAAAAGCCCGTGCCCGGCACGGGCTTTTTTACGCCGGTAGAATCCCCCGATTCCTTGGGACTCTTCATGCAAACCGGCATCTTCTACGCGTTGCTCGCCTACATCATCTGGGGCTTGCTGCCGCTCTATATCAAATCCCTCCACGGCATCGCGCCTATGGAGATCCTGCTGCACCGCATGGTGTGGTCGCTGGTGTTCCTGGGGCTGGTGCTGACCTGGCGGCGCCACTGGGGCTGGCTGCGCGGCGTCTGGACCAATCCGCGCCTGCTGGCCGGCTTCGTCGCCAGTGCGCTGCTGCTGAGCGGAAACTGGTTTCTCTACATCTGGTCGGTATCGAACGGCCGGGTGGTCGACGCCAGCCTGGGCTACTTCATCAACCCGCTGTTCAATGTACTGCTGGGCGTGCTGTTCCTGCACGAGCGGCTGCGTCCCGGCCAGTGGGCCTCCATTGCGCTGGCTGCGGCAGGCGTAATCTGGCTGACCGTGGCAGCAGGCCAGTTGCCATGGATTGCGCTGGCGCTGGCCGCCACCTTCGGCGGCTACGGGCTGCTGCGCAAGACCGCTACGCTGGGTGCGCTGGAAGGCCTCTCGCTGGAGACCATGCTGCTGTTCCCGCTGGCGGCAAGCGCCCTGGCGTACCTGTTCGCGACGGGGCAAGCCGACTTCACCGAGGTGGGCGGCGGGGTGCAGTTGCTGGCGCTGCTTGCCGGGCCGGTCACCGCCGTCCCCTTGCTGCTGTTTGCGGCCGGCGCGCGGCGTATCCCGCTGTCCTTGCTGGGGCTGCTGCAGTACACCGGCCCGACGCTGCAGCTGCTGCTCGGCGTATGGCTCTGGAACGAGCCGTTCCCGGCCAGCAAGCAGATCGGCTTCGCGATGATCTGGATATCGCTGCTTGTTTATGCGGTCGAGGGGATATGGGCGGGGCGCCAGCGCGCGAAGCTGGCGACGCAAGGGTGAAAAAGGGGCCTCATGGAGGCCCCTTTATATTTTCGCCAACAATGAACTAGACCGATTATTAATAGAAAATATTTCTCACGTGGATAATTTTCGTGTCTTCAAGGCAATCCACTCAACGATCAGTGGGCCAAGTCTTGGCAATTCAGGTCAAAATAATTCTTACTATCTATTGATCACAAAATAGATAGGCCATCTTGATTAGCGGCATGAATACCCAACTCCGTTACCCGGACACACCCCGTCAATAAAGCCCACGCACCTGCGCATGTAGCCGTACCAGCCCCAGCAGCGCATCGATGTTGGGGGTCGCGATCCCGACGTGCTCGCCGATTTCCCGCACCGATGCCACCAGCGCATCGATCTCCACTGGCCGCCCGGCCTGCGCATCCTGCAGCATCGAAGTCTTGAAAGCGCCCAGCTTGCGCGTGACCTGGCTGCGCTCCTCGCCGCTCTGCGCAATCGGGCAACCGATGACCGCGCCGATCTTGCTGGCTTCTTCCATCACCGCCAGGCAGAAACGATTGACCAGCGGATCGTCGAGGATGCGGTCGCAGGTGGCACCGGTCAGCACGGAGACCGGGTTCATCGTCATATTGCCCCACAGCTTGAACCAGATGTCCTGCTGGATCGCGGCGCTGCGCTCGACCTCCAGGCCACCACTGGCGAGCAGGCTGGCCACGGCCTCGAGCTTGCCGGCTGCCATGCCCGTAGCGCCACCCGCGGCGCCCAGGATCAGGCGCGCGCCAAAGCCGTGGCGCACAGTGGCCGGGGCCGGCGTGGAGGCGGTCAGGTGCACCACGCAGCCGATCACCTGCGCGGCCGGGATGGCGCGCGCAATGGCACCTTGCGGATCCACGGTGCGCAGCGACAATCCGGCATGCGGGCCGGGCCGCTCGAAGAACCACCACGGCACGCCGTTCATCGCTGTCACCACCACCGTATCAGGGCCGATCAGTGGCCCGATGGTCTGCGCCAGCTGCGGCAATGCCGGGGCTTTCACCGCCAGGATCACCACATCTTGCGTACCTAGCGCTGCGGGATCGCCTTGCGCATTGACTGGAAACGTCTCGGTGCGCTCGCCCTCGATCAGGGTCAGGCCTTGCGAGCGCAGCGCCTCCAGCGTCTGGCCGCGCGCCAGTGCGTTCAGCGCCTGGCCTGAACGGGCGAGCCGCGCGCCGATAAAGCCGCCGACGGCGCCTGCGCCGACGATGCATAGGGATGTCATGACTGCCTTGTTTCTGTAAGTTTATTCTCGCAACGAATCAATGATTGCTAATCACGATACGATTCATCGATGCGATCAATTTCACGGGTCAGTGCTGCGAACACATCTTCGCCCGCGCCGAACTTGGGATTGAATTGCAGCGAGTCGCGCGTGCACTTGCGCTGGACCTCTTCGGGCACCGGCAGCGCCGCCCCCATGGCCAGCGTGGCCAGCTGGATCTCGCAGGCGCGGTTGAGCAGCCAGAGCGTGGAAAAGGTACGCGCAATGCTGTCACCCCAGGCCAGCAGGCCATGATTGCGCAGGATCACAGCGGGCTTGTCGCCGATATTGCGCACCAGGCGCGGCCCTTCGTCTTCGTGCACGGTGATGCCCTCAAACGGATGGTAGGCCACCTTGTCGAACAATTGCGCTGCGTAAAAGTTGCTCATCGACAGGCCCTGCGCCGAACAGGCGACCGCCATGCCCGCCGTGGTGTGCGTGTGCATGACGCAATGCGCGCCCGGGATGCCGGCGTGGATGGCCGCATGCACAGTGAAGCCGGCCGGGTTGACCGGCCAGCGGCTCTCGCCGATGACCTGCCCCGCCAGATCGATCTTCACCAGGTTGGAAGCGGTCACCTCCGCATAGCGCAGGCCGAAGGGATTGATCAGGAAATGGGGATTGCTGCCATCGCCGCCAGCCTCCGGCGGCAAGCGCAAGGTGATGTGGTTGTAGATCAGCTCGGTCCAGCCCAGCCGGTCGAAGATGCGGTAGCAGGCGGCGAGCTTGACGCGCGCCTCCCATTCCGCCGGATGACAGTTGGCAACAGCCATGCAGGTCTCCTCTCGCGTTGCTTGCGGCGTCGGTGCGCGCGCTTCCGGAATGCGGTTCAGGTGGGGTCGGGCCAGGATGCTAGCGCGGGAAAAACCATGCCGCTGCCCGATTGATTACCATGTTAATGATTTTGCAGGACTGGTCAAGCCGGGGGCTACCCGCGTGCGCCGGCCTGACGGCCGGGCAACCAGCAACGCCTCAGCCTCAAGGCAGCGTGTTGCGCATGATCAGCAGCCACGGCATGTGCGAGTTGGTCACGCTGTCGATCATGCCGGAGTCACCGAGCTCGATCAGCTCCATCGACACCGATTGCTGGACATTGCCGCCGATGGCCTTGACCAGGCGTGCCGCCGGGTCGACCTCGACCACGATGTCGCAGTGCATGGGCGTGGTGCCAAAGCCGATCTCGGCCACGCTGTCGAGGTACTTGTCGCGCCCGCGCGCGGCGCAGATCACATCGCCCGGGCGGGGCATGGCGGGCAACGGCTCGATGCGGAACGCCGGCGCGGGCAAAATGCCGTCGCGCGCGTCCACCACGTACATCGAGTGCGAATCGCCGGTCAGGAACTGGCGGTCGTCCAGGCCGGCCTTGCGCATCACCCAGGAAATAAACACAGCAGACCAGGCCCAGTTTCCCTGGGTGATCTGGCGGCAGGTGACAGCCTTGCCCACGATGGCCCAATAGCGTTGGGCGAGCTTGCAACCCTGGGGCGTGGCCTCCATGCCGGTGCCATCGGGAAAGCGCAGGCAGGCTGACTCGCTGCCATCCTCTTCCTCGCGATCGGCGGAGCGGTCCGCGGCATCCACACCATCCTCATTGGCCCCCGCCACCGGCATGCCGGGCAATACAGGCGCCGGTAGCGGGCTGTCGGCCACGCACGCGGTGTCGTCGCGGCCCAGGCGCACGGTCTGGCCACCCCAGCGCTGCCACTCCTGCCAGGCGATCTCGACGATGCGCTGGCGCTGCGTGGCGCCGGACGTTGTCACGGGTCTCTCCGTATCGGGGAGGGGGGTCGCCTGAGGCCGGGCGGGCGGAGAAGGCGTGGTGCAACCCGAGACCAGCGCGAGCGCCATCAGCAGGCGCAGGCCAAGCCCTCGTGCCTGTGGAAAATTTTGTGGGAAACGTTGTGAATAAAGCTGTGGAAATCTGCCGCGCGGCGAACGAAGGTGCATGAGAGGCCTACTGAGCAGGACGCCCTAGACCCTTGTATTTACAGAGAGAAGGCGCCGATAGGGCACGATCTTACCGGGCTGGCGGAGGGTGCGGCGTATACGGCGAAGCGGCAGGATAACCGCGGGTCAAACACTGTGGATAACGCGCCCCGCCTGGCGCTCACCCATGCCATCAGGCAACTGGTGGCGGCACGGCGGGGTTGATCCAACGGGGCTGGCACGAAACCGCCCGCGGGACTCACTGGTTCACTGCGTCCTTGAACTTCTGGCCAGCCTTGAACTTGACGGTCTTGGCGGCTTCGACCTTGATTTCTTCGCCGGTGCGGGGGTTGCGCGCCATGCGTTCGCCGCGCTCGCCCTGGCTGAAGGTGCCAAAGCCGATCAGGCTCAGGGTGTCGCCCTTGGCCACGGCCTCCATGATGGCGCCAAGCGTCACGTTCAGCGCTTGTTCTGCCTTGGCTTTGGTCAGGCCGTCCACGCCGGCCGCGATGGCGTCGATCAGTTCGGTTTTCGTCATGCTTCACTCCGTGTCGAGTTGATAAAACAAGGACGCCTGGCTGGGCCGGCGCACTGCGCACCGGCGCCGGCAAAGGCGCCGCGGGCCACATCATACCGTGTCGGGCCATGCCAACCGGGAACAGATTGTTACAGCGCATCCTGCTCCAGGCCGCGCTGGCTGGGGCTTTGTGGGGATTCGCGGGGATAGGCAGGGCCTTCACCGGCGTCAGGATGCGCCTCAGGCGAGTTAACACGCCCAGGTGTCCCAGAGGGCATCCACGCCTGAAAAACGGCTCAAATCGCCTTGTAGGCCCTCTCAGGGGCATTGCATCGCAGAAGCGCAGTCCGGCGCGTATAGGGCGAAATCGCTCTGATGCCCGGGCCTCGGGCGTGTGCCAGCGGCAGTTGGCCGGCGCGCAGCGACTATCCCGGCCCGTGAAGGGGCCTGGCAGGCGCTGTGGGCGATTCTTTCGCTGGAGCCGAGCTGCGGGGACTGCGTACCCACCGCAGCGTAGCAACGAGGCTCAAGGGGCTTCCAGCAGGATATGCACTATTGTGCATGGTGCTCGATAGGCAAGCGCGGCCGGCATCCCGGGGCTATTCGCGTCATGCATGCGCCGACCGGGCGGCAAACGGTGCGCGTTTACGCGCCAGGCGGCGCGGACGTATACCGCGACCAAGCGGCACGTATACGACGTCCGTCCAGCATGGCGACGGGACGTATACGCACTCTTTCTCGTCAAAAAACCATGGGAGCGGGCCAGTAAACCGTGCCTCGGCCAGCAAATTCCTTCTGCTCAAAAAAGAAGCCACGTCTGAAGCGGCTTTTCAGCCATTTATTTTTGCCTGGTTCTCTTTGCTCGCCGATAGCAGGACGCAGTCCTTTCTGTTTACTTCTTTCTTTAATGTATACAGATAGTAGTAGTAGGTAAACGGCGGCCTTTTCTGTGGATAACCGCGTAAACGCTTTTCAAATCAGTGTGTTGCAAGAAGCAGAAGTGGTGGGACCCGGTGTTGGCGGACGTGGATGACTTAGCCTTTTGGTGGAGGGGGTCGGGCGCAACCCTCCGACTTATGCCTGATGCATCCCCATGCCAACCCCAGGCAGCCCACATGAATTGCATGTCTTTATCCCCAGATTTTTGCCGGGTTATCCACAGGCGATCGACGGGGTTTTGGTTGTATACGTAAACGCCGAAGCGCTGATTGAGGCTGTTTTTGATGATGGGCCTCCCCGTAAACCAGTGCGTCGTATACCTGGCTCGGTGTGTGCAGGTTCAGGCGGGCTGCGCGTATACGGCTATTTGCCGGCAAGGGGATGCCGCGGTCAATATGGGCAGGTATCATCGCCATCGCGCCCGGGCGGCGCGCAGCCACGCGGGGTGGCAGGCAGGCGGATCTATACGGGATGGCACATGGCGGAACAGGCAAAGCAAGAGGAATTGAAGCAGGAAGAGACTGAGGCGAAAGACGCCAAGCGCGTCAAGAGTCCGAAGGAAGGCAAGCGCAAGACCGCGTCCGACCGCGTTGAAGTGCGCCGCTCGGGGGTGCATGGCAAGGGCGTCTATGCGAACGCGCCGATTGCCGAGGGCGAGCGCATCATCGAATACAAGGGCGAGCACATTTCTTGGAAGGAAGCGCTCAAGCGCCATCCGCATGATCCGGCGGATCCCAACCATACCTTTTACTTCAGCCTGGAAGACGGCGACGTGATCGACGCCAAGTTCGGCGGCAACCGCGCGCGCTGGATCAACCACGCCTGCGAGCCCAATTGCGAGGCGCGCGAGAAGAAGGGGCGGGTGTTCATTCACGCGCTGCGCGACATCGCCGGCGGTGAGGAGCTGTTCTATGACTATGGGCTGGTGATCGACGCGCGCTACACCAAGAAGCTCAAGAAGGAGTTCGAGTGCCGTTGCGGCAGCCCGAAATGCCGCGGCACCATGCTGGCGCCGAAGGAAAAAAAGGCCAGGTAGAGCGCTGGAAAAGAGAGGGGCGAGCCGCTTCGCGGCTTGTCCTGCCTCAGGCCGTCCCCGCGGCCTCGCACGGGATGCGGATTACAAAGCGCATGCCGCGCACCTCGGCCTCCTCCCCGGAGGCGGGCACATCCTCGATGCGGATGGTGCCCTGATGCAGGCCGATGATCTCATGCACGATCGCCAGCCCCAGGCCCGCGCCGCCGGGCGGTTGCGCCGGTGCATTGGGCCCCGGCGTATGGTCGCCGCGGAAGAAGCGCTTGAAGACTTCCTCGCGGCGCGCCAGCGCAATGCCGGGCCCGTTGTCTTCCACCATCACCACCGCCATGCCGCGATGGCCGAGCGCCTCGCCGCCGGCGCGCACGGTGATGCGCCCGCCAGGCGGCACATATTTCACGGCATTGTCGATCAGGTTGCTAAGCGCTTCGCGCAGCAGCAGGCGGTTGCCGCGCACCATTGACGGCGCGGTGCCGGTAAAGGTGGGGCCGGGCAAGGTCTCGAAACCCAGGTCGATCTGGCGTGCCAGCGCCTGCGGAACCCACTCGGCGCCGGTCTCGAAGGCCAGCGTGGCCAGGTCGAAATGCTCGATCGGGCCCAGCCGCTCCAGCGACAACCCAGGTTCGGCGCGGGCCAGCGAGAGCAGCTGGTTGGACAGGCGTACCGCGCGGTCGGCCGCCGATTGCAGCTCACGCAGCGCGTGGTCCGTCACTGCGGGATCCACCGACTGCACCGCGCGGTCGGCATGCAGCTTGACGGCGGTGAGCGGCGTGCGCAGCTGGTGCGCGGCATCGGCGATGAACTTGCGCTGCGCGTCCAGCGCATCGCGCAGCCTGGCCAGCAGCGCGTTGAGCGCGCGGATCAGCGGCTCCACTTCGGCCGGCACCTGGGTTTCATCGAGCGGCGCCAGCGAGCGCGCCGTCTGGCGATTGAGCTTGTCGGTAAGGATCTGCAGCGGCACCAGCTCTTCCTTGAGCACGTGCGAGAGGATCAGGCTGCCTACCACCAGCAGCAGGATCAGCGGCACCGAGACCGAAAGCAGGATCTCGTTGGCGGCGGTCTCGCGCCGGTCCAGCAGCTCGGCCACTTCCACCACGATGGGCCCGCGCGGGACGCGCCCGGCCTCGCTGGTGGCCAGTTCATCCGAGGCTGGGCTGGGCAGGTTGACCGGCAGCCGCACGGCGCGCACCTGGCGCCCGCTGAACCAGGCGTAGAAGAGCCGCGCATCGTGCAGCGAGGTTTGCCCGGTGCCGTAGCCCAGCCAGGTATCCATGCCGCCGATCAGCCCGTCGGGGCCGTGGATGCGCCAATAGATGCGGTCGGTGCCTTCGGCCTCGACCAGCGTCTGCGCAATCATCGGGATGTCTTGCTCCAGCCGGGGGCCGGCAATGCGGATCTGCTGGGCGATATTGTTGGCCACGCCATACAGCGCGCGGTCGAATACCTGCGTGGTGTAGTGCGCCGCCAGCCAGTAGGAGAGCGAGCCGCTGGTCAGCACCAGCGCGAACAGTGGCGTGGCCAGCGCGCGCAGCAAGTGCACGCGAAGGCTTTGCGTGGAGGCCGAGCGTGCGGATGGCGTCGCGGCGGCCGTTGGGGCTTTGCCGGATGCGCCGCTGGTGGCATCGGTCAGGGCCTTGGGAGGCTGGGTAGGACGTGGGCGCAGCCACATGGCGGGCTTCTCCCTGGGCGCGGCGTCAGGTGCCGGCGCGGATCTGCAACAGGTAGCCGAAGCCGCGCACGGTCACGATCTCCACGTCGCATTCTTCAAGCTTCTTGCGCACGCGGTGCACGTAGACCTCGATGGCGGTATCGCCGACCGTGTCGCCGCCTTCCCCTGCGGGATGGGCGAAAGTGGCGAGGTGGTCCTGCAGCTGCGCCTTGCTGACCACACGGCCCTGGCGCTGCAGCAGCAGCTCCAGCACGGCGAATTCGCGCGGCGAGAGCTCCAGCGGCTTGCCATCGATGAACATGCGGCGGTCGTTGCCCGACAGGCGTAGCCGGCCGAGCCGCACGTCGCGCTCGGGCGCGGCCTCGCCGTGCTGGCTGCGGCGCAGCAAGACGCGCACGCGCGCCTCCAGCTCGGGCAGGGCGAAGGGCTTGACCAGGTAGTCGTCGGCGCCGGCGTTCAGGCCGGAGAGCTTGTCTTCGAGTTCGTCGCGCGCGGTCAGGATGATGACCGGCGTGGTGCGGTTGCGGGCGCGGTAGCGCGCCAGCAGGGTCATGCCGTCGATGCCGGGCAGGCCCAGGTCGAGGATCACCAGGTCGTGTTGTTCGCGCAGCAGGTGCTCGGTGGCGTAGACGCCATCGTGCACCACGCGCACCTGATGGCCGGCTTGGGCCAGGCCGGCTTCGACGCCACTGGCGATCTGACGGTCGTCCTCGATCAGAAGGATACGCATGGTGGCAGGCTGGGAGGCTGGAAAGGGATCGGGAGAGTAACGAAAGTTACAAACGGTCAGCCACCGATTGTACAGCGCACGACCGCCAGCGAGCTTTCGGTTTGCCTACAGTCTCCAGCGTGTCCCGCCTTGCCGCATGCGTACTCAGGCTTTCGCCAGCGAAGCAGCCGCGCGGTCCATGAAGGCGGCCAGGTCGGTGTCGCGCCGGGTCAGGCCGTTGGCGTCATGGGTGGACAGGGTGACGTCGACCCGGTTGTAGACGTTGAACCACTCCGGATGGTGGTCGGCCTTTTCCGCGGCCAGCGCCACGCGCGTCATGAAGGCGAAGGCAGCGTTGAAGTCGGCAAAGGTAAAGCGCTTGTGGATCGCATCGCGGTCATCGACGGTGCTCCAGCCGGGCAGGCTGGCCAGCAGCGGTGCACGTTCTTCAAGCGTTAGGGGCACGACAGGCGCAGGGGACATGATGGGCTCGATGGTCGAAAAGGAAGTTGGCAAGGGTCAATGCCGGCCCGCCGGCTCGGCCTCCCGGCCCTTGCGATGTGCATTGAGGCGGAGGCGGAGCGGGCACGCCGTCATTGTTTCACAAAGGGCGCGCGCGGGTAGCGAGGGTAGCGCGTGTCAGACGTCGTCGCTGTCGGCCCAGCCTTCGCGCGAGCCGCGCTGGAGCACGAGGTCGGATTGCCCCACGTCGCCCGCGCCCAGCGTGGGCTGTGTGCGCAGTTCCTCATACAGCGGCGCAAAGTCGGGGCGGGTGGCGTCGAACAGTTGATCGAAGCTGTCGATCACGAAGTACGTCTTCTGGAAAGTGTCGATGCGGTAGCGCGTGCGCATGATGCGCCGCACATCGAAGCCGATGCGGTTGGGGCTGGCCGAGTCCAGGCTGTAGATCGATTCGCCCTGGCTCGACAGGATGCCCGCGCCGTAGATGCGCAGGCCTTCCGGCGTGCGGATCAGGCCGAATTCCACGGTGTACCAGTACAGCCGCGCCAGCATGTCGAGCGCGCCCAGCGAGGCGGCCTTGAGCCCGCCCTTGCCGTAGGCCTCCATGTAGTTGGCAAAGACCGGGTTGATCAGCAGCGGCACATGGCCGAACACATCGTGGAAGCAGTCGGGCTCCTGCAGGTAATCGAGCTGCTCGGGCTTGCGCATCCACCAGCTGGCGGGAAAGCGGCGGTTGGCTAGGTGCTCGAAGAACACGGCATCCGGCACCAGGCCGGGCACCGCCACCACCTGCCAGCCAGTGGCGCGCATCAGGGTTTCGTTGAGCTGGTCGAAGCTGGGCACGCGGTCGCGCCCCATGCCCAGCGTGGACAGGCCTTGCAGGAACTCATCGCAGACGCGGCCGCGCAGCATCGAGGCCTGGCGGTCATAGAGCTTGGCCCACACCGCGTGGTCGGTGTCCGTATAGCGGTCCAGTGGCTGCGCGATGGTGAAATCGGGGCGCAATTCCTGGCCGGACAGCAGGCCGGCGTCGAATTGTTCCTTGAGCTTGTCGGTCAGGGTGCCGGAAAAGCTGGCCTGGGCGTCGCCAGCGTGGGTGGCGGTAGCCATTGCGTCCATGATGTTTTATCTCCTGCAGATTTACCGCACAGTTTAGCGAGGAGGTGACGCGAATGGCCCGCAAAAGCGGCTTGGTTTCGTCAGGTGATGCATCAAGTACGCAAAAATTTGGTATTGTTTGCGGGAAATATGCGCGGGTGCGCTGCCAGTGACAATCGGCGTGCCGACAGGCGGCGGCGGGGTAGCATTCCTACCCGCAGGCCTGGTGCACAACAAGAAGCGATTCCGACTCGACTAACGCGTCGAGCGTGTCCAAGGCGACCGAAGCGACCGAAGCGACATGACCATGATCAATCTCGACCCATTCGACCTCGCGCTGCTGGCGGCGTTGCAGACCGACGGCCGCTCCACCCACCAGCAGCTCGCCGAGCGCATTCATCTCTCACCCAGCCAGATCGGGCGTCGGCTCGCGCGGCTGGAGGCCGACGGCGTGATCACCGGCTACCGCGTGGTGCTCTCGCCGCCATCGCTCGGGCTTGGCGTGCTGGTGTTCACCAGCGTCAAGCTGGCCCATCACGGCGACACCATTGTCGAGCGCTTCCGCGAGGACATCCTGCTGCTGGAAGAAGTGCAGGAGTGCTACTCCGTGGCGGGCGAGGCCGACTACCTGCTGCGCATCATGGTGCCCGACCTGCCGACGCTGGCTGAATTCACGATGAAGAAGCTCATGCGCGTGCCGGGTGTGGAAAGCGTGCGTTCCAACATCGTGCTGACCGCGCTCAAGCGCGACGGGCCGTTGCCACTGTCGCATTTGCGCTAGCCGGCGGGCCGCTCGCAGCGCGCGCGGGCTTGCGCTTGCCATCGGCGCATGTCACCCTCGCCGGGTGCCGTAATCGGGAGGGGGCAGGATGACGCAGATCGTCGCGCGGATGGACAAGCGTGAGAGACGTGAGATACGTGGGTACTGGTGGGCCGCCGCGGCCTGCCTGCAGGCAGTGTTGGCGACGATGCCGGGCTCCGGCCAGGCAGCGCAGGTGGTCCGCTTCTCGCCGGAGGGCGAGGTCGCTCGCGTGCGGCAGGTGGCGATCCGCTTCGACGAATCCATGGTGCCGCTGGGCGACCTGCAGGCGAGCCCGCCCGCCACGGTGTCCTGCAAAGGCAGCGCGATCACCGGACAGGCACGCTGGATCGACGCGAAGAACTGGGCATTCGATTTTGCGCGCGACCTGCCGCCAGGCATCAAATGCACGGTGCGCATGGCGGCCGGCCTCAAGAGCGAGGCCGGCAAGGCATACACCGGCAAGCCGGAGTATCGCTTCGAGACCGGCGGGCCCACCGTGGTCTCCGCGCGTCCCGGCGGCGGTGAGATCGAAGAGGACCAGGTCTTTGCGCTGCGCTTCAACGGCCCGGCCACCGCCGACTCGGTGCGCAACGCCACCTGGTGCCAGGCGCAAGGCCTGGGCGAGCGCATTCCCGTGCGTCTCGTCGCCGGCAAGGAGCGCGACGCCGTGCTGGGCGCGCTGCACTGGAAGCTGAAGGCCGACGAGGTGGATGCCGTCCACCTGCTGGCCTGCCAGCAGCGCCTGCCGTCCGGCGCACGCATGCAGCTGGTGCTGGGCAGCGGCGTCGCCACGCCTTCGGGGCTGGCCACGCGCGACGAACGGCGCTTCGACTACACCGTGCGCGAGCCCTTCACCGCGAGCTTTACCTGCGAGCGAGAGCGCGCGCAGTCGCCCTGCACGCCATTGCGGCCGATCTCGCTGTCGTTCTCCGCGCCGATCTCGCGCAAGGACGCCGAGCATATCCTGCTCAATACGCCGAAAGGCCCGCGCGCCCCGCAGTTCGAGCCGGAAGCGGCGCGCGACGCGCCCGTCAGCAGTGTCAGCTTCAAGCCACCCTTTGCCGAGAAGGCCGAGTTCACGTTGTCTGTACCCGCTGGCCTGAAGGACGACAGCGGCCGCGTGCTGTCCAATGCCGAGCTCTTCCCGCTCAAGGTGGGCATGGCCGCGATGCCGCCGCTGGCGAAATTCTCGGCCGCGCCGTTCGGCGTGCTCGAGCGTTTTGGCGAGCTGCCCAAGGGCAAGCCAGCGGCCGACTATCCGGCGCTGCTGCCGGTGACGCTGCGCAATGTCGAGGCCGACCTGCCGGTGCAAGGCGTGCGCGCGCAAGCCGGCACGGTACGCCGCCTGAAGGTGGACGACGATGGCGCGGTACTGCGCTGGTACGGGCTGGTTCGCCGGCTGCACGAAGGCAGCTGGACGCGCGGCGAGCTTGATGCCATTCTCGCCGGCCGCTCGCCGTCCGCGGTCAACAACCCGCGCAATGCGCCTTCCATCGAGACCCGCTCCATCTCGCTGCTCGATGGCGTGGCCGGTGCGCGCAAGCTCGCCATTCCGCAACTGGTTGAGCCGGGCGGCAAGGCGCCACGCCCATTCGAGGTGGTCGGCATTCCCCTGCCCGAAGCCGGCTTTCATGTGGTGGAGATCGCTTCGCCGATGCTGGGCGAGGCGCTGCTCGGCAAGCCGGCGCCCATGTACGTGCGCACCGCCGCGCTGGTGACCAACCTCGGCGTGCATTTCAAGCTCGCGCGAGGCCCCGGCAAGATGACCGCGCTGGCGTGGGTCACTACGCTCGACGATGGCAAGCCGGTGGCCAACGCCGCGGTGGCGCTGCGCGATTGCAGCGGCAAGCTGCTGGCCTCGGGCCGCACCGATGCCGCCGGGCTGGCGAGTTTCAACGGCCTGGACGACGTGCGCGAGCGCAGTTGCGACGACACCGGGCTGTCCGGCTATTTCGTTTCGGCACGCATCGCCGCGGACCATCCGCAGGCACGCGGCCAGGCCGACATGGCCTTCGTGATGTCCGACTGGAACCAGGGCATCGAGAGCTGGCGCTTCAACGTGCCGACCGACACCAGCGCGGTGCCGGACGTGCGCGTCCACACCATCTTCGATCGTACCTTGCTGCGTGCCGGCGAGACCGTGTCGATGAAGCACATGATCCGCACCGAGACTGCGAATGGCTTCGCATTGCCGGGCGCGGGCGATCCCTTGCCAGAGAAGCTGGTCATCCAGCATGAAGGCAGTGGCCAGACTTACGAGCAGCCGGTGCAATGGCGCAGCACTGCTACCGGTGGGCGCAGCGCCGAAAGCACGTTAGCGATTCCCGCGGCGGCGAAGCTGGGCGTCTATACGGTGTCGTTCAGCGATGCGAAGGACCGTGTGCTGGACAGCGGCAGCTTCCGCGTCGAGGCCTTCCGCCTGCCGGTGCTGGCGGGCACGCTCAAGGCCGGCGGCGGCGGGGCGCTGGTGGCGCCGCCCGAGGTGCCGCTCAACCTGGAAGTGCACTACGTGTCGGGTGGCGGCGCGGCAGGCTTGCCGGTGCAGGTGTCGGCGCTGCTGCGCGACAAGTACGTGCGCTTTGCCGACTACGACAGCTATGCCTTCGCCCCGCCGCGCAAGCCGCAAAAGGACAGCAGTGGCGATGAGGACGAGGGCGAGGACGGCAATGCGCAGCGCGACGACGCGCAGAAGCTGGTGGCCGACAAGCTGCCGCTCAAGCTCGACAAGAACGGCGGCGGCACGCTGACCCTCAAGAACATGCCGCGGCTCGAGGCACCCAAGGACCTGGTGGTGGAGTCGGGCTTTGCCGACCCCAATGGCGAGATCCAGACGCTGCGCCAGACCGTGCCGATGTGGCCGGCGGGTGTGGTGGCGGGCATCCGCACCGAGAGCTGGGTCTCGGTCAAGCAGAAGCTTCCCGTGCATGCCGTGGCGCTCGATCCGCAGGGGCGGCCGCAGGCCAACGTGCCGATCTCGCTGCGCGCGCAGGTGCGCATCACCACCTCGGTGCGCAAGCGCGTGGTGGGCGGTTTCTATCGCTACGACAACCGCAACGAGAACAAGGACCTGGGCATCGTGTGCGAGGGCCGAACGGATGCGCAAGGCCGCATGCAATGCGACGTGACGCTGCCCGAGGCCGGACAGGTGGAACTGATCGCGCAGGCCCGGGATAACGCGGGACGTGTATCGCAGGCCGCCACCTCGGTCTGGGTGACGCGCCAGGGCGAGCTGTGGTTCGGCGGCGAGAACAACGACCGCATCGATCTGCTGCCCGAAAAGAAGGCCTACGCGCCGGGCGAGACCGCCGTGTTTCAGGTGCGCATGCCGTTCCGCCACGCCACCGCGCTGGTGGCGGTGGAGCGCGAGGGGGTGCTGGAGACCAGCGTGGTGGAGCTCAACGGGCACGATCCCACGGTGCGGGTCAAGGTAAGGCCGGAGTGGGGCCCCAATGTGTATGTGTCGGTGCTGGCGTTGCGCGGACGCTTGCGCGAGGTGCCCTGGTATTCGTTCTTCACCTGGGGCTGGCGCCAGCCAACCGAGTGGTGGCAGGCGTTTCGCAGCGAGGGCCGCGAGTACGCCGCGCCGAGCGCGCTGGTGGACCTGTCCAAGCCGGCATTCCGCCTCGGGCTGGCGGAGATCCGCGTGGGCAACGAGGGCTACAAGCTCGACGTGAAGGTGACGCCCGACAAGACGAGCTACCCCGTGCGCGGAAAGGCGCAGGTAGCGGTGCAGGTGAAGCTGCCCGACGGCAAGCCTGCCGCCAATGGCGAAGTCGCGCTTGCCGCGGTGGATGAAGCCCTGCTGGAGCTGATGCCGAACACGAGCTGGGATCTGCTCGACGCCATGCTGCGCCGGCGCAGCTATGGCGTGGAGACCGCCACCGCGCAGATGGAAATCATCGGCCGGCGCCACTATGGCCGCAAGGCCGTGCCGGCGGGCGGCGGCGGCGGCAAGAGCCCGACCCGCGAGCTGTTCGATACCTTGCTGCTGTGGAATCCGCGCGTGCAGCTCGACGGCGAAGGGCGCGCCACGCTGACGGTGCCGCTCAACGATTCGCTCACGCGATTCCGCATTGTGGCCGTGGCCGACCTGGGCGTGGGCCGCTTCGGCAACGGCAGCGCCACCATTGCTGCCACGCAGGACCTGCAGCTGATCTCGGGACTGCCGCCGCTGGTGCGCGAGGAAGACCGCTATCGCGCCATGTTTACGCTGCGCAATACCACGCAGCGCGCGATGACGGTGCAGGCCGTGGCGCGTGTGAGCCCGCCGGGACAATCCGCGCAGCCGCAGGCGCTGGCCGCGCAGACAGTGGAGATTCCCGCGGGCGAATCGCGCGAGGTCGGCTGGGATGCGGCCGCGCCGCTGTTGCCGGCGGGCTCGTCGGCCCAGGACGGCATGGTGCAGTGGGAGGTGGAAGCGACCGAGGCCGGCAAGACGGGCGGCGCCAGCGACCGCGTCAAGCTCTCGCAGCAACTGGTGCCGGCGGTGCCGCTCACCGTGCAGCAAGCCACGTTGGCGCAGCTCGCGCCAAACCTGTCGGTGCCGGTACGCGCACCGCAGGGCGCGCTGGCCGATGGCGCGGGCCAGCCTCGCGGTGGCCTGCAGGTGAACCTGCAAGCCTCGCTGGCAGGCGGCATGCCGGGCGTGCGCGAGTGGTTCCGCAACTATCCGTTCTCGTGCCTGGAGCAGCGTGCCTCGCGCGCGATCGGGCTGGGCGATGCGGCGCAGTGGAATGCACTGACTACGCAACTGCCCGGCTATCTCGACAACGACGGGCTGGCCTCGTATTTCCCGCTGCAAAACGACGGCAACGCCGGCAGCGAGGTGCTGACCGCCTACCTGCTGGCGGTGTCCGACGAAGCCGTGCGCGCGGGGCTGCCGCTGCGCCTGCCCGACGAAACGCGGGCCCGCATGGAAAGCGGATTGGCCGCGTTCATCGAAGGCCGCATCAAGCGCGAACGCTGGGCACCGACGCAGGATCTGGAAGTGCGCAAGCTGGCCGCGCTAGAGGCGCTCTCGCGCAGCGGGCACGCGCAGGCGCGCATGCTGGGTTCGATCCAGATCCTGCCGGCGCAGTGGCCCACCTCCGCGCTGCTCGACTGGATTGCCGTGCTGTCGCGCGTGCAGGATATCCCGCAGCGCGACGAGCGCCTGGCGCAAGCGCAGCAGATCCTGCGCTCGCGGCTGACCGTGCAAGGCACGCGGCTGGCGTTTTCCACCGAGCGCGACGACAACTGGTGGTGGCTGATGAGCGGCGGCGATCTCAACGCCGCGCGCCTGCTGGCCTTGTCGCTCGACCTGCCCGGCTGGAAGGACGAAAGCGCGCAACTCGCTACCGGCTTGCTCGGCCGGCAGATGCGCGGCGCCTGGGGCACGACCACGGCCAACGCCTGGGGCTCGCTGGCGATCACGCGCTTTGCGCAAGCCTTCGAGAAGACGCCGGTGTCGGGCGCCACGCGCGTGACGCTGGAGGGGGTGCCCGATGCATCGCGCAGCTTCGACTGGGCGCGCGCCGGGAAGGTGGATGGCGTGGCAAGCGGCAGCATCAGCCTGCCGTGGCCACGCGCGGGCGAGTCCGCCACGCTGCAGGCCGTGCAGCAAGGCGCCGGCAAACCCTGGGCCACGGTGCGCGCGCTGGCGGCGGTGCCGCTGGCCGCGCCGCTCTCGGCGGGCTACCGCATCACGCGCAGCGTGACGGCGGTGGAGCAGGCGGTGGCCGGCAAGTGGTCGCGCGGCGACACGTATCGCGTGAAGCTGGAGATCGATGCGCAGGCCGACATGACCTGGGTGGTGGTGAGCGACCCGGTGCCCGCCGGCGCCACCATCCTCGGCAGCGGCCTCGGGCGCGACTCGGAGATCGCCACGCGCGGCGAGCGGCGCAAGGGTGCATGGCCTGCGTTCACCGAGCGCACGCCGCAGGCCTTCCGTGAGTATTACGCCTACATGCCGCGCGGCAGTGCCACGGTGGAATACACCGTGCGCCTGAACAATGCCGGCGAGTTCGCTTTGCCGCCCACCCGGGTCGAGGCGATGTACGCGCCGGATGTATTCGGCGCGCAACCCAATGCCAGACTGACCGTAGGAGCACGCCCTTGAGCTGGCTTGCAATGATGATGCCCGCGCGGGTGCGCGAGTGGTGGCTGGCCGGCACCATGGCCGGCCTGGTCTACGGCGGCCTGCTGGTCACCGTCGCGATGGACTCGCCGCCCGGCGCGCCGTTGAACGGGCAGATCGCCTTCCAGCCTTTGTGGAAGACTGCCATGGCGCTGCTGCTGGTACGCGCCGCGCACTTCCATCCCTTGCGCCGCGAGCGGCGCTGGCTGATGGCGGCGCTGCTGTTCTCCGCGCTGGGGGACTTTCTGTTGGCGATGCCGTGGCTCTCGTTCTCCTTCATCGGCGGCCTTGGGGCTTTCCTGATCGCGCACTTCGCTTACCTCGGCTTGTTCGTGCCCATGGCGGGCGACGGGCGCGCGCATCGCCTGATTGCTTGCGGTGTGGTCGTGGGCGCGGCCGGCGTGATGCTCGCGCGCTTCTGGCCCAATCTGGGCACGTTGGCGGTGCCGGTCTCGGTCTATGTCGGCGCGCTCGCGGCGATGGCCTGCGCCGCGTTGCTGGCGAAACTGCCGACGCCGCTGGCGGCAATCGGTGCGCTGTGCTTTGCCGTGTCCGACGGCTTGCTCGGCACCGCGCGGTTCCTCGTGCCATTCGATACCTTTGCGCTCGGCATCTGGTGGACCTACGCGGCCGCGCAGGTGCTGCTGGTGGCCGGCGTGGCGGCCGGGCGGGACAAATGAACGCGGGCCTGCGCGCGGTAGCCGTGATGGCCTGCTTGGCCTGCGCGCCTGCGCCTGCGCTTGCGCTTGCATCCTTCGACAGCGTGCGCGCCGGCTGGCGCAGCGCGGATGTGGTGGTGCTCGACCGCCATGGCGAAACCCTGTCCCGCGTGCGCGACGATTTCCGTGCGCGCCGCGGCGATTGGGTCACGCTGGCGGAGATATCGCCCGCGGTGCGCACCGCTATCGTGCTGTCGGAGGACCGCCGCTTCTATGCGCACAGCGGCGTGGACTGGCAGGGCGTCGCCGCCGCCGCGTGGGCCAACCTGTGGAACACGCGCACACGCGGCGCTTCCACCCTGACCATGCAGCTTGCTGGGTTGCTCGACGAGGACCTGCGGCGTGCCGACAGCGGCCGCAGCGTGAGCCAGAAGATGGCGCAGGCCATGCGCGCGACGGCACTGGAGCGCAACTGGAGCAAGGACCAGATCCTCGAGGCGTATCTCAACCTGGTGCCGTTTCGCGGCGAGCTGGTCGGCCTGTCCGCGCTGTCGCAGGCGCTGTTCGGCAAGTATCCGAGCGGCCTCGATGCACGCGAGGCGGCGCTGGCGGTGGCGCTGGTGCGTGCGCCCAACGCGCGTGCGCCGCAGGTGGCGCAGCGCGCGTGCGGCATCCTGCGCGAGCAGCAATTGCCCAAGGCATGCGATGGGCTGGACGGCTTCGCGCAACTGGCGCTGCTGCGCAGCAGCGGCAGCAGCGCGGGCTCAGCATCGACGCAGAACCTCGCGCCGCATCTGGCGCGCTTACTGGTATCGCAAGCCCGCGTCGCCGGCCCGGTGCCTGCCACCATCACGTCCACGCTCGATGCCGGCCTGCAACGCATCGCCACGGCGAGCCTGGATCGACATCTGCGCGAGCTTGCCGGGCGCAATGTGGAAGACGGCGCCGTGGTGGTGATCGACAACGCGAGTGGCGACGTGCTGGCCTATGTGGGTTCGTCTGGCGCGTTGTCGGCGGCCGCGCAGGTCGACCACGCGGCCGCGCCGCGCCAGGCCGGATCCACGCTCAAGCCGTTTCTCTATGAGCAGGCGCTGGAGGCACGGCGGCTGACCACGGCATCGCTGCTGGACGACCGGCCTGTCAACCTGCCCACGGGCGGCGGCGGGGGTCTCTATGTGCCGCAGAACTATGACCGGCAGTATGCGGGCTGGGTGAGCATGCGGGCCGCGCTGGCGTCGTCGTTGAACGTGCCCGCGGTGCGCACGCTGGTGATGGTCACGCCGTATCGCTTTCACCAGCGGCTGACCGCGCTCGGCTTGCCGCTGGCGCAGGCCGGCGATTACTACGGCTACAGCCTTGCGCTGGGCAGCGCCGATGTGCCGCTGGTCGCGCTTACCAATGCCTATCGCGCCTTCGCCAACGGTGGGCGTTTTGCGGGCGTGCGGCTGCGCGCCGATGCACCGCCAGTGACCGTGCGCGCGGTGATGTCGCCTGCGGCAAGCTATCTGGTTGCCGACGTGCTGTCGGATCGCCACGCGCGGGCGCGCACGTTTGGCCTGGACAGCCCGCTGACCACGCGCTTCTGGACCGCGGTCAAGACGGGCACGTCGAAGGACATGCGCGACAACTGGTGCGTGGGCTGGTCGCAGCGCTACACGGTTGGCGTGTGGGTGGGAAACGCCAGCGGCGCAAGCATGCATGAGGTCTCGGGTGTGTCCGGCGCCGCGCCGGTGTGGCACGAGATCATGGAGGCGCTGCACCGCTCGGTGCCGAGCGTGGCGCCGGCCATGCCCGCCGGCGTGGAGCGTGTGCCGTTGCGCTTCGCCGATGATCTCGAGCCCGCGCGCGATGAGGTCTTCCTCGCGGGTACCGCCATGCGCGTTGTCAACATTGCCAGCGCGGATAGCGTGCGTGCCACCAAGGATCGCGTCACTGCCATCGCCAGCCCTGCCGACGGCACCGTGTTCGCGCTCGATCCCGATATCCCGCCGGCGGCGCAGCGCGTCTGGTTCCATGCCGAGGGCGTCAGCGGACAGACCGCGCGACGCGTGAGCTGGCGCATCGACGGCAAGCCGCTGGGGCGCGGCGGCCAGCTCTCCTGGCTGCCCTGGCCGGGCCGGCACGAAGTGGAGTTGCTGGATGCCGCGGGCAAGGTGGTTGACCGTATCGGTATCGAAGTGCGCGGCGCCGTAGCCAAGGCGCCGCGCCGCTGATTACGCTGGCGCGAGCGGTGCGCGCGCCTTGAGGAAGTCGACGAACACGCGCAGCTTGGCCGGCATCAGCAGGCGGCCCGGGTAGTAGAGGTAGAAGCCATCGAACGGCGGCAGCCAGTCGTCCAGCACCGTGACCAGCTGGCCCGAGGCGAGAGGCGCGTGCAGCAAGGCCTCGAACTCGTAAAGCAGGCCGAGCCCGGCGAGCGCTGCCTGGTGCAGCAGGGCCTTGTCATTGGCGATCAGCGCGACGCCGGTATCGACCGTGGCCTGGCGCGCGGCGTGCATGAACTCCCAGCGATAGACCTGGCCCGCGGGGCCGAAGCGGTAGTGCAGGCAGGCATGCGCCTGCAGGTCGCGCGGCAGCTTGGGCTCGCCATGGCGCGCGAAGTAGTCCGGCGTGCCGGCCACCACCATGCGCATCGGGCCGGTGATGGGAATCGCCACCATATCGCGCTGCAGTGCTTCTCCCAGGCGCAGGCCTGCATCGAAGCCCTCCGCGATCAGGTCGGTAAAGCGGTCGTCGACGGCCACGTCGACGCAGATCGACGGATAGAGCCGCATGAACTCCACCAGCACCGGTTGCAGCGCGGTGGCCGCAGCCGAGTATGAGGTGGTGATGCGCAACGTGCCGGCGGGCATTTCGCGCTGCTGGCGCGCGTCGTCGGCCGCGGCCCCGATCTCCGTCAGCGCGGGCTCCACGCGGGCCAGCAGCGCGGCGCCGGCTTCGGACAGGCCGACCCGGCGCGTGGTCCGTTGCAGCAAGCGTACGCCCAGGCGCTGCTCAAGCTGGCGGATGGTCTGCGAGATGGCCGATGGGCTGACCGCCAGCGCGGCGGCGGCGGCGGTGAAGCTGCCCAGGCGCGCCACGCGGACGAAGGCGGCCATGGCGGGCAGCAGGTCGGGGTCAAGGGAGACGTCAGGCTTCATGGTGCGGCGAGAGTAGCATGGCGCGCCTCGCCGCGAAGCGTGCGGCGGCGCGTCGCTAACGCAAGGCTTCTGGCGCGGATACTGACAGATGCGGCAACCGTGAATGGCTGAGCAAGGCAAATACCAATGCCGCCGACGCAACGGTGATCGCTGCGAGGATATACAGCAGGAGCCGGAAGGCATCGCCATAGCCTTGCACCAGTGCCTGCTCGCTCGCCTGCGGCAGCAGGGCCATGGCGCGGGGCAGGTCGCCCATGGCGAGGCGGTGCGCGGCTTGCGCCAGCGCGGCCGAGGGCGCAGTGGCGATGGCGTGCAGCCTGGACTGGGCAAGCCCGGCAAGCATGGCGCCAACGATGGCCAGGGCAATGCCTTCGCCCGCCACCCGCGTGGTGCTGAAGATGCCGGTGGCCATGCCCGCGCGCTCTTTGGGTACCACGCTGACGGCGAGGCCATCCATCAGGCCCCAGGGCAGGCTGATGCCAAGGCCAATCGCCAGCATGGGCAGCGCCAGCCCGGCGCTTGGCTGGCCCGGTGCGCATTGGGCCAGCCATAGCAGGCCGCCGGCGCACACCAGCAAGCCCAGGCCGCAGATCAGGCCGGCCGAGAGCCAGCGGGTCAGATGGCCGGCCAGCAGCGGCACCACCAGCATGGGTGCGGACAGTGCAATCATCATGCGGCCGGCTTCGATCGCGCTGTAGCCTTCGATGCCGATCAGGCGGACCGGCAGCAGCACTTGCAACACCACGTACGAATACGCGGGCGCGGCGGCCAGAAATTGCACGCCGACAAAGCGCGGATAGCGAAACAGCGACAGGTCCAGCATAGGCGCAGGCACGCGCTGCTCGATCATGACGAACGCCAGCATCAGCACGGCAGCGCTGGCCAGCAGCACGACCACCGGCACGCTGCCCCAGCCGCTGTCCGGTGCGCGCAGCACGGCATAGGTGAACAAGCTCAGCGCGCCGGTAAAGGTGCCGGCGCCTGGCCAGTCGAGCCCGCTGGCGGCGGGGTCGCGCGACTCGCGCATGCAGCACGCGCCCAGCACCACGGCGCAAATGGCGATCGCTGCCGTGCTCAGGAAGACGCTGCGCCAGCTGGCTTGCTCGATCAGCCATCCCGCCAGCACCGGCCCGAAAGCGAGTCCCACGCCGAACGTGGTGCCCAGCAAGCTGAACGCGCGGGTGGCGGCCTGCCCCTCGAACTCCTGCGCCAGCGCTGCCATGCCCCCGGCGAAGGCGGCGGCGCCAGCCACCCCTTGCGCTGCGCGCAGGCCATCCAGCCAGGCGATGTCGGGCGCTGCCGTGAGGGCGAGCGAGCTAAGCGCAAAGCCGGCAATGCCGGCGAGGAAGACGCGCTTGCGCCCGAAGCGGTCGGCCAGCGCGCCGGCTGCCATCAGGCAACTGCCAAAACACAGCATGAAGGCGTTGGTGACCCAGTTCAGCGCGATGGGGCTGCCGCCGAGATCGGCAGCGATCGCTGGCAAGGCTACCGCCGGGCCGGTGAAGCTCAGGGGCATGGCCAGCGCGGCGAGACAGACCGCGCCAAGGATCAACAGTTTTTGCGCCGTGGTGTGCGCGGCATCAGGTGCAGCTTTGGGCATCGGGAGTCCGGGTTGGAGGGCGGGGCGGGCGTCGCACGTTGCTGGCGCCGATAGCACGTGGCTGTGGCCAATCGCGAAAGTGGACTAATGATAGGATGGCATTAATACGTCTTAAAGCACCTGGATTTCCGTGTTTTGCGGACAAAAATTCTCTAATGAAGCGGTATAGATAGTCATGGATCGTCATGGACAGTCTTAGTGGCCTGTACGCCTTTGTGCGCGCGGCGCAGACCCGGAGCTTCGTCGCGGCGGGACGGCTTCTCGGCGTCTCGCCATCGGCCATCGGCAAGAGCGTGATGCGGCTCGAGGCCAGGCTTGGCATCCGGCTGTTTCACCGCAGCACGCGGCAGATCCGGCTGACGGAAGAGGGCGCGCTTTTCTTCGAGCGCTGCCGCCGCATCCTCGAGGAAATCGACGACGCGGAACTGGAGTTGTCGCGGCTGCAGGAGGCGCCGCGCGGCCGGCTGCGCATCAGCGTCCCGGCGATCGGCTATCGCCTGTTGCTGCCCGAGCTGGCCACGTTTTGCGCTGCCTATCCGGAGATCGAGTTCGACCTGGATTTCAGCGACCGCATGGTGGACGTGGTGGAGGAGGGCTTCGACCTGGTGATCCGCAGCGGCGAGTTGGTGGATTCCCAGCTGATGGCGCGGCGCCTGCGGCCTTTTCGCCAGGTGGTGTGCGCCGCGCCGGACTACTTCGCGCGGCGCGGCATGCCCAGGCGGCCGAAGGACCTGGAGCAGCATGTTTGCCTGCGCTATCGTTTCCCCTCCAGCGGGAAACTGCAGGATTGGGTGTTGACGCAGGATGCCGAAGGCGAGGAAGTGCGTTTGCCGGGCTCGTTCGCCTTGAACAACATCGAAGGCGTGCTGGCCGCGGCGATCGGCGGCCTGGGCATTTGCTACGTGCCGGATTTCGTGGCGCAGGAGGCGCTGCACGACCAGCGGCTGGTGACGGCGCTGGACACGTTCAACGTGGTGCAGGGCACCTTCTGGATGCTGTGGCCATCGAGCCGGCACATGCTGCCTAAGCTGCGGGTGCTGGTTGACTTCCTGTCCCGCGGGGAGAACCCGGGATGAGAGCCCATGGCCCTTCCCATCGCCCATGGTGTCCAGCTTAAGAGGGTAGCCCGATTGTGAAGCTGCGCTTCATGACGCATGCAGCGTAGCCGGCTGTTTCCGCGCCCCGGCCTTGGCGATACTGCCGAGGTTCCTCAACCAAGGAGTTCCGCATGACCGCACTACGCAAGCTGGGCCGGCATGGCCCACAAGTATTCCCGCTTGGCCTGGGCTGCATGGGCATGAGCGAGTTCTACGGCGCGCATGACGATGCCGAATCTATTCGCACTATCAATCACGCCATTGATAATGGTGTTAATTTTATCGATACGGCTGATATTTATGGCCCGTACACCAACGAGAGCCTGGTAGGCCGGGCCATCGCGGATCGCCGCGACAGCGTGGTGCTTGCGACCAAGTTCGGCATCGTGCGCGACGCCGCCAACCCGGTGGCGCGCGGCGTGGATGGCCGGCCCGAATATGTGCGAGCCAGCTGCGACGCCAGCCTCAAGCGGCTCGGGGTGGAGCATATCGACCTGTACTACCAGCACCGGGTCGATCCGCAGGTGCCCATCGAGGAAACCGTGGGCGCGATGGCGGAACTGGTGAAGGCGGGCAAGGTACGCTGGCTGGGACTGTCGGAGGCCGGCGCGCAGACCATCGAGCGCGCGCATGCCGTGCATCCCATCACCGCGCTGCAAAGCGAGTATTCGCTGTGGACGCGCGACGTGGAGGCGGGTGGCGACCAGAGCATTCTTGCTACGTGCCAGCGGCTCGGCATTGCCTTCGTGCCGTACAGCCCGCTGGGCCGGGGCTTCCTGACCGGTGCCATCCGCAGTCCTGAGGATTTCGCGCAGGACGATTACCGCCGTTCCAGCCCGCGTTTCATGGGTGAGAACTTCGCGCGCAACCTGGCGCTGGTCGACAAAGTGAACGCGCTGGCGCGCGACAAGGGCTGCAGCCCGGCGCAACTGGCGCTGGCGTGGGTGCTGGCGCGTGGCGAGATGCTGGTGCCGATTCCCGGCACGCGGCGCGTGGCCAACCTTGACGACAACCTTGGCGCGCTGGACGTGGTGCTGGACACGGCCGACATGGCGGCCATCGACGCCGTGTTCCCGGCAGACGCAGTAGCGGGTACGCGCTATCCGGGGCAGGTGATGTCCTTGCTGGCGCGCTGAACCGGCTGAACCTGTGGAGCGTGGGGGGCCGGTGGCGAGTTCGCCGATAATCCAGCATCGCGAACCGCCTCCGGAGTCACCCGTCATGTCCGTTGCCCTGCTAGACGCCGCCCAGACCGCGGTCCGCCTGCCTTACCCCGCGCTGGCCGGCGCCATTGCCGCCATGCTGGCCGAGCTGCGCGCGGGCACGGCCATGGCGCCGCCGCGCATTGCGTTGCCTGTTGGGGACCCCGCCGGCGGGGAAGGCACGCTGCTGGTGATGCCGGCGCGCAACCGGGAGCTGGTGATGACCAAGAACATCACCGTGCACCCCGGCAATCCGCAACGCGGCCTGCCCAATATCCTCGGCGAGGTGGTGGTGGCCGACGCCCATACGGGACGCCGGTTGGCGCTGCTGGACGGGCCCACCGTGACGGGCCGGCGCACCGCCGCCGTGTCATTGCTGGCGGCGCAGAGCTTCGCGCCGGATCCCGCTGGCGAGCTGTTGATCGTCGGTGCTGGCGTGCAGGCGCTGACCCATCTGGAAGCCTTTGCCGCCGGCCTCTCGCCGCGCCGGGTGTGGCTGCATTCGCGCACGGCCGCCAAGGCCGAAGCCCTCGCCGCGCATGCGCGCACGCTGGGCGTTGAGGCGCAGACGGTGGATGACGTGCGCACGGTCCTGCCGCGCGTGTCGATGGTGGTGACGGTGACGTCCAGCCTGGTGCCGGTGCTGCCGGACCTGGATAGCGGGCTGTGGCGCGACGATCATTTCATCGCCGCGGTGGGCGCGTTCCGCCCGGAGATGTGCGAGCTGCCGCCGGCGCTTTGCCAGGCGGCCTCGGCGCACGGCCGGCTGCTGGCCGACACCTTGTTCGGCATCGAGGAGGAGGCGGGCGACCTGCTGCAGGCGGGCATCGCTTGGTCCACCGTGCAGCCGTTCGAGCACGCGATCCTCGTCGCGGACGCACTGCGCGCGCGCCGCGGCAGCCCGCTGGTCTTCAAGAGTGTCGGTTACGCCCTGTGGGACCTGGCCGCGTGCGTGCTGGCGAGCGCCGGCACAGCGTAATTCCCTTGCCACGAGTAGGCCTATACCGTGCAGTAGGTTTTTGTCCGGCGAGCGTCGCAAATTGCATACGGTTTCGCCGACCGATTTGGCTCGTTTGCCCGCTTTTTTAATGGTTAACCCGTGATTTAGGGGCGGGCTTCTACAAAAGTGTTAAGCGTTTGAAACAGACGGGTCACACCAGACGGGATAATGCCTGCCTCGGGTAGAGAGTTAATAAGGAGCAAGAGGCATGTCCCCCAAGAAGATCCTGCTGGCCAGCGTAGCCATGCTGATTGCTGGCGCCGCGCAAGCGCAGAGCGCCGGCAGCAATATTGTCAGCCTGGGCTGGTTCCGCGTGATGCCGACGAGTTCGGCCGATGCGCTGGTCGTCGATAGCATCGGCGGCTTCCCCGTCAACCAGACCGAAGCCGGCACGAGTGCCAAGATCAAGTCCGCGGATACGCTTGGCATCGCGTTCACGCACTTCTTTACCGACAATATCGCAGGCGAATTTGTGGCGGGAATTCCGCCGAAGCACGATGTAGAGGGCGCTGGCACGTTTGCCAAATACGGCACGCTGGGCAATGTGAAGCAATGGAGCCCGGCGGTATTGGTGAAGTACTACTTCGGGGAAGCGAAGACCAAGTTCCGCCCCTACGTGGGCCTTGGCGTGAACTACACGTGGTTCACCGACGAGACCATCAACAACCAGACTTTCGTGCGCTCCGAGTTTGGTCCGAACGCCAAGATGACCGCGAGCGCCAAGAGCTCGTGGAATCCGGTGTTCAATGTCGGCGCGAACTACGCCATCACCGATAACTGGTTCGTTGGCCTGTCGGTGTCCTACCTGCCGCTATCCAGCACGGCCACGCTTACCACGCAGAATGCGGGCGCGGCAGGCAATGCTACCGTTGTGTCGCATACCAAGATCAAGATCGATCCGGTCGTGACCTACCTGAACGTCGGGTACCGCTTCTAAGCGGCTCGCCAGACGACAAAACGGGCGCCATCGCTGGCGCCCGTTTTGCTTTGTGCCGCTTCTGGCTCAGCCCGCGGCCTGGGTGCTGCCCTTGACGGGATAGCCTGCAGCCTCGATGGCTTCGCGCAGCGCTTGGCCGCTGGCGGTGGCTTCTACCGTGACTGCCTGCGCGGGGATGTCGGCCGACACCTTCGCGGCGGGATCGAGTGCTTGCACGGCGCGGGTGATGGCGCCCACGCAATGGCCGCACGACATGCCTTCAACCTGGAACTGGATCATCTGGAATCTCCTGTTGGTACCTGGGGTAAGGAATCAAGGTGAGCATCCGGCCGTCCAAAAAGCGTACCTGTCGCTGCGCTGGCCGGGCCGGACTTCGGTCTACCCCTGAAGTTTGCACCTTCCCACCGTGGGAAGCGCAAGGCCTTTTCCAGACGTTCTCGCGTTCTGCACGTGATGAATGCGTTGCTTGTGCGCGGGCTTGACCTTCCCAACATGGTAAGGTCCATGATGTGGTTGTCATCACTGTGGACCCGATCCCTGCCATGCCCGCTAACACCCAACTCCTTCCCGTACCCGGCGCAGCAGCAGGCGCGCCGCCCTCCGAATGGCGGCTGCCGATCGGCGGCATGACGTGCGCCTCGTGCGTGCGGCGCGTCGAGACCGCGCTGGGCAAGGTGCCTGGCGTGCGCCAGGTCGCCGTCAACCTCGCCACCGAAGAAGCCACGCTGCAGGCCGATAGCGCTGCCGTGCTGCCGGCCGCCGCCGAGGCCGTGAGGGCTGCCGGCTACGAGGTGCCGCACCAGGCCATGACCTTGTCCATCAGCGACATGACGTGCGCTTCCTGCGTGGCCCGCGTCGAGCGTGCGCTGAAGGCCGTGGCCGGCGTGGTGGATGCGCAGGTCAACCTGGCGACGGAGCAGGCTGAGGTGACCGTGCTGCGTGGTGCCGTGGATGCCGATGCGCTGGCCGCTGCGGTGGCGCGCGCCGGTTATGGCGCGGTGCCGGTCACCGGCGAATTGCCGGCTGGGGCGGTGCCTGGCGAAGGCTTCTGGTCTGGGCCATGGCCGGTGGCGATCTCGGCGGCGCTATCGTTGCCGCTGGTGGCGCCCATGGTGGCCGAATGGTTCGGCGTGCACTGGATGCTGCCGGCCTGGGTGCAGTGGCTGCTGGCCACGCCGGTGCAGTTCGTGTTTGGCTGGCGTTTCTACAAGGCTGGCTTCAAGGCGGTGCGCGCGGGCGCGGGCAACATGGATCTGCTGGTCGCGCTCGGCACCTCGGCGGCTTATGGCTTGTCCTTGTGGCTGATGTGGCGTGGCGCGGACGATATGCCGCACCTGTACTTCGAGAGCGCGGCAGTGGTCATCACGCTGGTGCGCCTGGGCAAGTGGCTGGAAACCCGCGCCAAGCGCCAGACGGCGGACGCCATCCGCGCGCTGGCCGCGCTGCGCCCCGATAGCGCGATCGTGCGCCGCGACGGCGCGGAGGTGAGCGTGCCGCTGGGCTCGGTGCGGGTCGGCGATGAGATCGTGGTGCTGCCGGGCGCACGCGTGCCCGTGGATGCCAAGGTGATCGAAGGCAGCAGCCATGCAGACGAATCCATGCTGACCGGCGAGAGCCTGCCGGTACCGAAGGCACCCGGCGCGCTGCTGACCGGCGGCGCCATCAACTACGAAGGCCGCCTGGTGGCGCGCACGGTGGCGGTGGGCGCGGAGACGGTGCTGGCGCGCATCATCCGCATGGTCGAGCACGCGCAAGCGGCCAAGGCGCCAATCCAGCGCATGGTCGACCGCGTGAGTTCGGTGTTCGTGCCGGTGGTACTGGGCATCGCGCTGGTCACGCTGCTAGGCTGGGGCCTGTTCGGCGGCAACTGGGAGGCAGCCTTGCTGAACGCGGTGGCGGTGCTGGTGATCGCCTGCCCGTGTGCGCTCGGCCTGGCCACGCCGACCGCGATCATGGCGGGCACGGGCGCGGGTGCGCGCGCCGGCATCCTGATCAAGGACGCCGAGGCGCTGGAAGTGGCGCACCGGGTCAAGGTGGTGGCCTTCGACAAGACTGGCACGCTCACGGTGGGTAAGCCGGAAGTGGTGGCGCTGGCGGTGCCGGCAGGTGCCGGTGACGATGACGATGCAGAGCCACGCTTGCTGGCGCGTCTGGCCGCGCTGCAGGCCGGCAGCGAGCATCCGCTGGCGCACGCGGTGCTGGCAGCGGCCCGCGCGCGCGGCAT
Organism: Cupriavidus sp. GW822-FHT03E04; assembly: GCF_058801495.1. Classification (NCBI taxonomy): domain Bacteria; kingdom Pseudomonadati; phylum Pseudomonadota; class Betaproteobacteria; order Burkholderiales; family Burkholderiaceae; genus Cupriavidus; species Cupriavidus sp. GW822-FHT03E04. The sequence continues at coordinate 5,034 of NZ_JBXANI010000002.1, read as the reverse complement.
CCACGCGCCGACGGCTACCGATGTGCGTGCATTGCCCGGCATGGGCTTGTCCGGCAAGGTCGATGGCGTGGCATTGCAGCTTGGCAGCGAGCGCCTGCGTGCCTCGCTGGGCGCAGCGGCGGGTACCCTCGAAGCGCAGGCGCAGGCACTGCAGCAAGCGGGCCGCACCGTGTCCTGGCTGATCGAGACGGGCGCGGCGCGGGATGCGTCGCCCGCGCAAAACCGCGTGGTGGGGCTGGTTGCCTTTGGCGACGCCATCAAGCCTGGTGCGCGGCGCGCGATCGAGCGGCTGCGCGCCGCCGGCGTGCGCACGGTGATGCTGTCCGGCGACAACCGGGGCGCCGCCGCGCGCGTGGCCCAGACGCTGGGGCTGGACGAGGTGCAGGCGGAAGTACTGCCGGCCGACAAGGCCGAGCGAGTGAATGGGCTCAAGGCGGGCGGCACCGTGGTGGCCATGGTTGGCGACGGCATCAACGATGCGCCGGCCCTGGCCGCGGCGGATGTCGGCATCGCCATGTCGACCGGCACCGATGTGGCCATGCATGCCGCCGGCATCACGCTGATGCGCGGGGACCCGGCGCTGGTGGCCGACGCACTGGCGATTTCGCACCGCACCGTGCGCAAGATTCGCGAGAACCTGTTCTGGGCCTTCTTCTACAATGTGATCGGCATCCCGCTGGCGGCGGCCGGCCTGCTCAACCCGGTAGTGGCCGGCGCGGCCATGGCATTCTCCAGCGTGAGCGTGGTCGGCAATGCGCTGCTGCTGCGGCGCTGGAAGCCGGCGGGAGAGCAAGCATGAATGTCGGCAGGAATATCGGCGAAGCGGCACAGGCTTCCGGCGTCTCCGCGAAGATGATCCGGCACTACGAGTCCATCGGCCTGCTGGCGCCACCGCCGCGCAGCGAGGGCGGCTACCGCCGCTACGACGAGCGCGCGGTGCACACCTTGCGCTTCGTGCGGCGTGCCCGTAATCTCGGGTTCTCGCTGGACGAGATACGCGGGCTGCTGTCGCTGTGGCACGACCGCGCGCGGGCCAGCGCCGACGTCAAGGCGCTTACCTTGCGCCACGTGGCGGACCTGGAGCAGCGCATTGCCGAACTTGCCGCCATGCGCGACACGCTGCGCCAGCTGGCCGAGGCCTGCAGCGGCGATGCGCGGCCCGACTGCCCGATCCTGGCCGATATGGCGCAGGCAGGATTCGGCCTGGCGGCGGAGCAAGCGGATGCGGGCGGCAACAACGATGGCGCGGTGCCGGCCTGCCATCGTCACGGCGAGGACAGCACCGCGGCCTCCTAGTCAGGGAAGGCTGGCGGCATCGTAGCGGAACACAGATGGAGATCAACCGAATGGATCGACCGAGTACCGCTGCTTGCGCCGAGCCGGCCGACGTCGGCGCCGATGGCGCCGGCCCTGCCGCGGCGGCCCCCGCGCGGCCCGTCACCCCCATCGAAAGCCGCCAGCGCATGCGCGACGGCACGGAACTGTTCCTGCGCACCTGGCAGCCCGATCCCGAGCTGTTCCCGGAACCTGCCGGTTCGCTATTGCTGGTGCACGGCCTGGCCGAGCATTGCGGGCGCTACCAGCACGTGGCGGAGCTGTTGTGCGGCCTGGGCTTGCGTGTGCGCGCCTACGACCAGCGCGGCCATGGCGCCAGCGGCGGTCCGCGCATGGTGGCGGAGCATCCGGATGTGTTCGTCGAAGACCTCACCGAAATCCACGACGCCGCGGTGGGCCAGTGGCAGGAGCTGCCGTTCCTGCTGGGGCACAGCATGGGCGGGCTGGTGGCCGCGTGCTTCGCCACCGCGCGCGTGCGGCCCATCCGCGCGCTCGTGCTGTCATCGCCGGCGCTGGCCTTGAGGCTGTCCGCCCCGATGCTGGCCCTGCACCGCATGCTGCTGACGCTGGTGCCGCGCCTGCGCGTGCCCAACCCGATCGATGCGCGCTACCTGTCGCACGACGCCGCGGTGGTGGCGCAGTATCGCGCCGATCCGCTGGTGCAGGGCACCATCAGCGCTGGCGTGCTGGAGACTTTTGTGCGCGGCATGGCGCAGGCGCAAACCGACGCGCCCCTGCTGGAAGCACCCATGCTGATGCTGGTGGCGGGCGACGATCGCATCGTCGATCCGGCCGGCAGCCGCCGCTTCTTCGACAACGCGCCGCCCGACCTGCGCGACGCGCTCTGGTTCGACACCGGCTACCACGAGATCTTCAACGAGGCACAGCCGCTGCGCGGCGAGGTACTGGCCGCGCTCACCGGCTGGCTGCGCAAGCATCTGCAGCCGCAGGCGGCGTGAGCGCGCATGATGTGTCCCTGGCTGCCATCACCTGAACCATTGCGCGCAGCCATGGCCCAAGTTCGGCATGCCGCGCATGGACGCACGCATTTGCCATCCTGGCGGGATATTCCCGCGCGGGCTCATCATCAACCTTTCCAAACGTGGCGCAAGGCCTGACAAGAGAAAGCATGGAGACATACGACTACATCATCGTCGGCGCCGGATCGGCCGGCTGCGTGCTGGCCAACCGCCTGACCCAGGACCCTGAGGTGAGCGTGCTGCTGCTGGAAGCCGGCGGGCGCGACGACTACCACTGGATTCACATCCCGGTGGGCTACCTGTATTGCATCGGCAACCCGCGCACCGACTGGATGTACCGCACCGTGGCGCAAGCCGGCCTGGGCGGCCGCTCGCTGGGCTACCCGCGCGGCCGCGTGCTGGGTGGCTCGTCCTCGATCAACGGCATGATCTATATGCGTGGGCAGCGCGAAGACTATGACGACTGGGCGCGCCTGACGGGCGACGACGGCTGGCGCTGGGACAATGTGCTGCCGCTGTTCAAGCGCAGCGAGGACCATCATCGCGGCGGCGACGAATTCCACGGCGCAGGTGGCGAATGGCGGGTGGAAGGGCAGCGCTTGCGCTGGGACATCCTGGAGCGCTTTATCGATGCCGCCGAGCAGGCCGGCATCCCGCGTACCGATGACTTCAATCGCGGCGACAACTTTGGCGTGGGCTATTTCGAGGTCAACCAGCGCCGCGGCATTCGCTGGAATACCGCGAAGGCGTTTCTGCGCCGCGCGGCGGAACGGCCGAACCTGACGATCGTCACCGGCGCCCAGGTGAGCGCGCTGACGTTCGAGGGACGCCGCTGCACCGGCGTGGACTATCTCGGCGGCGGCAAGCCATTCACGGCGGCAGCGCGCGAGGAGGTCATCCTGGCAGCGGGCGCGGTCAATACGCCGCAGTTGCTGGAGCTGTCCGGCATCGGCCAGCCCGAGCGGCTGCAGGCGGCGGGCATCGCGGTGCGCCATGCGTTGCCTGGCGTGGGCGAAAACCTGCAGGACCACTTGCAGCTGCGCAGCGTGGTCAAGGTGGAGGGCGTGCGCACGCTCAACACGCGCGCGGGCAGCTGGTGGGGCAAGCTTGGCATCGGCCTGCAGTACGCGGTCAACCAGAGCGGCCCGATGAGCATGGCGCCGTCGCAGCTCGGTGCCTTCGCGCGCTCGGATGCATCGTATGCGCGGCCCAACCTCGAGTACCACGTGCAGCCGCTATCGCTCGACAAGTTCGGCGATCCGTTGCATCGCTTCAATGCGTTCACCGCCAGCGTGTGCAACCTGCGCCCGACCTCGCGCGGCAGTGTGCACATCGCCGATCCGGATTTCCGCCACGCGCCGGTGATCGCGCCCAACTATTTGACGACCGACGCGGACCGCAAGGTAGCGGCGGATTCGCTGAGGTTGACGCGGCGCATCGTGGCCTCGCCCGCGCTCGCGCCCTACAAGCCGCAGGAATGGCTGCCGGGCGCGGCGTTCGAGACCGACGAGCAACTGGCCCAGGCCGCGAGCGAGATCGGCACCACCATCTTCCATCCGGTGGGCACCTGCCGCATGGGCCGACCCGATGACCCGCAGGCCGTGGTGGACCAGCGCCTGCGCGTGATCGGCATTGATGGCTTGCGTGTGGTCGATGCATCGATCATGCCGCTGATCACCTCGGGCAACACCAACTCCCCGACCATCATGATCGCGGAGCGCGCCAGCGACATGATCCGCGAGGACCGGCGCCGGCGCGCGAGCGGCGTGGCGCAAGGGGGTGCGCAGGGCGCTGTTTCCCCGGCGGGGGCTTCGCTGGCCAGCAAAGCGGGGGCCACAACCCAGGCCTGAGTACGCCGCTTGTCGCGAACGCGCGGCAAACGCGCGGCAAACCTGACACCAACCTGACATCTGGTTCATGTTTCATAATCAGTGCAAACCCGGATGTTTTGCGACGCAGCAGACGCACACAATAGACGCCGAGATGCCGTGCAGCACCGCTCACATTGGCGCGCCCCCACAAGGGCGCGTCGCGCGTTCCGGGACGGGCGCGCACGGCGGACATCCAGGCAGCAATACAGGCAGCAAATAAATACAAGCAAATACAAGCGGCGCGAGAGCCGCAACAGCCACGGGGAGCGCAACTGGATTGGCGCGACCTGTGCGGTGGTGGTGCGACTGGCACCACAATTCTGACCATTTGGCGGTGCCGACCAGAAGCCGGCGCCGCTGCAAGAGGGCGGGCAGGAGACCATGAATCAGCAAGAAACGATCCTGGAAACGCGGAACCTCACCAAGGAATTCAAGGGGTTCACCGCGGTAAGCGACGTCAACCTCAAGGTGCGGCGCGGCTCCATCCATGCCTTGATCGGCCCCAACGGCGCCGGCAAGACCACCTGCTTCAACCTGCTGACCAAGTTCCTCGAGCCGACCACGGGCACGATCCTGTTCAACGGCATCGACATCACCCGCGAAAAGCCGGCGCAGATCGCCCGGCGCGGGGTGATCCGGTCGTTCCAGATCTCCGCCGTGTTCCCGCACCTGACGGTGCTGGAGAACGTGCGCATCGGGCTGCAGCGGCAACTTGGCACCTCCTATCATTTCTGGCGCAGCGAAACCACGCTCGACGCGCTGAACGCGCGCGGCATGGAACTGCTGGAGCAGGTCGGGTTGACCGATGTGGCGCAGACGGTGACGGTCAACCTGCCGTACGGCCGCAA